>NZ_JBWGQH010000013.1:0-110727 GCF_056331925.1 Chloroflexus sp. | reverse complement strand
ATGGCTTCGTACCACCAGCGCAGTGAGCCGAGTATGCCGGTTTCGTGGATGCGGTCAACCTTTCCCGTTTCTATGCCGCCGGTCCATAGTGGGGTGAGGGTGCTGATGGTTAGTTCCATACGTTTTGTGCTAGTTTCTATCGGTTCGACGCGGTCGATCTTCAGGTGTTGCCTGCGAGGTACGTTGATAATATCACGGTTCACAATCGGACGATGTACTGACATTGTGCCATATCTGCCTGCAGTATGACAACGTGTACCGACCTCACAGGAACGCAAAGGCGCAAAGGCGCAAAGGCGCAAAGGCGCAAAGAGCGCGAAGAGCGCAACGGGGAGGTGTGCCCACTCTTCACGGATTCCTGCATTTCGTGTACAATTATGACATTAGTGTAACAACATCGAAAGCACCGGCTATGAACTTCATGGAAATTACCCTGTACTACCTGTTGCCACTTTTCACCGTCGTCACGTTGTGGCTTGGCCTCACTTTCGGTCTGATCTGGCTCAACCGACGCGGGCAATGGGTGGCAGGGTGGGCGGTGTTCCTCAGTTTGCCGCTGCTTATCGTTGCGCACAGCGAATTGCTGGTGACCCGCCACGATCTCAGTGCTCTCGGTGCGTACCGGGCGTTTACCGCCGGTCTCGTGGTGTGGGCGTGGCACGAACTGGCCTTCTACAGCGGGTTACTGGCCGGGCCGCGCCGGAAACCTTGCCCACCAGACGCACGTGGGGTGCAGCGCTTCTTCTACGCCCTCGGCACTCACTTCTACCACCAGCTCGCCTTCTTGCTTGAGATGGGTTTGCTGATCTGGCTGTTGCAAGACGCCAGCCATTGGCTTGGCCCGCTCACCTTTGGGCTAAGCTGGGCCTTGCAGCAGAGCGCCAAGCTCAATGTGCTCTACGGAGTGCGGGCGCTGCAAGTCGAACTCTTCCCGGCACACCTTGCCTTTCTCGCCAGCTACTGGCGACCCGGCCCGCCGAGCGCGTTTTTTCGCCCTAGTGTTTCCGTCGCTACGTTGCTCGCGATTATGCTTTGGTTTAGCATTGGGGCGCATCTTGGCGATCCGGCGGCCATTCGCTTGGCCCTGCTCGCTAGTCTGTTTACCCTTGGTGCGCTCGAACACTGGCTTCTGCTGCTCCCTGCTCTTGCTCCCACCACCGCCCCGGCCACCGATTAACCGCGCCGTGTAGCCGCGCTTGTAACCTTGCGTGCTACTCTGCATGCAGGGAGCTGCATGCTCCTTGGTCGTGTGTGCGATACGCTGGAATTGCCGGCAATCCTGCAACCTTCCCCGCATGCCGGTCGCATACTCGTCTGCACTACAGCAATTCACGATCGTCATATTTGCGCACCCTTGCATCATTGCGGTAGTTGCACGAAACATCGCTTGTCGCAATATCGCGTATCGGTTATGATGAATGAGCAAGGTGTGCGGAAAAGGAGCATCCGCGCTATGTTAGAGGCCATTTTTGACCCTCAGTCGGTAGCTGTGCTTGGCGCGTCGCCTGAACCGGCGCGTCTCGGTCATCGTGTTCTGAAAAATATTATCGATCACGGCTATCAGGGTCGTATCTACCCGATCCATCCGCGCGCCACCGAAGTGCTTGGCTTGCGCGCCTATCGCTCGGTGCTTGATGTGCCTGATCCGATCGACTTGGCGGTGATCGTTATTCCACCCCAACACGTCAACGCTGCGGTTGATGAGTGCGGTCGCAAAGGGATTCGTGGCTTGGTCGTGATTACCGCCGGTTTTAAAGAGGTAGGCGGTGCTGGGCGTGAGCTTGAGCGCGAGTTGTTGGCAATCGTGCGTCGTTATGGCATGCGTATGATCGGCCCTAATTCACTCGGCATTATCGATACGATCAGCCAGCTCAATGCCTCGTTCGCCAATGCGATGCCGTTGCCCGGCAATATTGCGCTCATGTCGCAATCAGGTGCGATCTGTACGGCTATTCTCGATTGGAGCTATCAGCAAGGGATCGGCTTTTCGCGTTTCGTCAGTCTCGGCAATAAGGCCGATGTTGATGAGGTGGTGCTGCTTGAAGTGTGGAATCGTGACGAGCATAGCAAGGTAATTTTGGCCTATTTGGAAGCAATTGATGACGGTCCCGGCTTCATTCGCGTTGCGCGCGAGGTGACCAAGTGTACGCCGGTGGTGGCGATTAAGAGCGGTACTACTGTCGCCGGCATCCGTGCTGCCTCGTCCCATACCGGTTCGCTGGCCGGTTCTGAAACGGCGTATGAGGCCGCTTTTGCCCAGAGTGGAATTTTGCGTGCCCGCACGATGAATGAGTTGTTCGATCTAGCCCTTGTCTTTGCCTACCAACCGATGATCCGGGGGAATCGGGTAGCAATCGTGACAAACGCCGGCGGTCCCGGTATCATCGCTACCGATGCCGTTGAACGCAGCGGCTTGGCAATGGCCGAGTTTACCCCCGAAACCATCCGCTGCTTGCAAGAGAAGTTGCCGCCTAATGCGAATTTTTTTAACCCAATTGATGTTATTGGTGATGCGACACCGGATCGCTACGCTTGGGCGATGAAAGCGGCACTGGCCGATCCGAATGTCGATGGCTTGATCGTCCTTTTTACGCCTCAAGCCGTCTCTGATCCGGTAGTAACGGCACGCTTGATCGTCGATCTGACCAAGCAATCCACCAAGCCGGTTGTTACGAGTTTTATGGGTGGGTCGAGTATTAGTGAAGCGGTGCGTGTGCTGAACGAAGCCCGCATTCCCAATTATCTCTTTCCCGAACGGGCCGTTCAGTCTTTGGCTGCAATGTATCGTCAATCGCTCTGGCAGCAGCGTCCGGCTCCGACCTACCGCTATTTTGAAGTGGATCGCGCGCGTGTGGCCCAATTGTTTGCCGATGTGCGTGCTGCCGGTCGCGTGGAGTTGGGTGAGGTCGAAGCCCGACAGGTGATGGAAGCCTACGGAATGCGGTTGCCCAAGAGCCGCCTGGCTCATACCCCGGAAGAAGCGGTTGCGATTGCCAATGAGTTTGGCTATCCGGTGGTGATGAAGATTTCTAGTCCTGATATTCTGCACAAGAGCGATATCGGCGGTGTGCGCGTTGGGTTGTCAGATGCAGCCGCTGTTCGTGATGCATTTGAACTGATCGAATACCGTGCGCGAAAGTATGTGCCTGCGGCACGCATTTGGGGTATACTCGTGCAAGAAATGGTGCGCAAAGGGCGTGAGGTGTTAGTCGGTGTCAGCCGCGATCCACAATTTGGGCCGCTAATCGCCGTTGGTATGGGAGGCATTTATGTCGAAGTGTTGAAGGATGTTGCTTTCCGGCTCGCACCACTGAGTGTCGAGGAGGTACAAGAGCAGATTCGGTCGATCCGCGCCTACCCTCTGTTGCGTGGTGTTCGCGGTGAACCGCCGGCCGATATTGCCGCCCTCGAAGAGACAGTGCTGCGGGTAAGCCAACTGGTCACCGACTTTCCAGAAATTGTCGAGATGGATATTAATCCGCTCGTTGTCCATTATGAGGGCGAGGGCGCTGTTGTCCTCGATGCCCGGATCATCCTCAACTAGTGGAGGCAATGATGGCAACACTGTATGTCGCCTCAACTGAGACCTATGTTGGTAAGAGTGCCGTGTGCGTGGGTTTGTTGCGCCGAATGCAACAAGACGGCTACCGTGTCGGTTATATGAAACCGGTAAGCGTTTCGGTCACCCACACACCCGATGCGGTGCTTGATGAGGATGCCGCTTTTATCCGCCAGACCATTGGTCTTGACGCACCGATGGAGCAGGTTGCGCCGGTGCTCATTACACCGGGCGTTATCGAGTCGATCTTGCGCGGGCAACCCCATTCATTTGCGAAGACCTTGCGCGATGCCTATCTGGCCGTATCACGCCAGAAAGATGTGATGGTGTTAGAGGGAACCAATACGTGGGCCGAGGGCGCGCTGGTCGATCTGACGGCCGATCAAGTGACCGATATGTTGCAAGCGCCCGGCTTGCTCGTGTGTCGCTACACTTCGACACTGTCGGTTGATACCATTCTCAGTGTCCAACGGTACGTCGGGGATCGTTTGTTGGGGGTGTTGATTAATCAGGTAGAAGAGCCGCACCGTGAGTTTGTCCGGAATCGCGTGACTCCGTTCCTCGAGGGACGTGGCATTCCGGTGTTAGGTGTTCTTCCCCGCGATCGTTTGCTGTCAGGAGTGACGGTCAACGAACTGGCTCAGCATCTCGGCGGACAAATAATCGGTCGCCCTGAGTGGGGTGAGAAGATGCTCGATTCCCTGATGATCGGTGCAATGGGTGCCGAAGCTAGTCTCTCATTCTTTCGCCGGCGCGCGAATAAGGCGGTGATTACCGGTGGCGACCGGAGCGATTTGCAGTTGATTGCCCTGCAAACGAGCACGAATGCGCTGGTACTTACCGGCAATATCCGACCAACGATGCAGGTGATGGATCGTGCTGCCGAATTGGATGTGCCGATTATTCTCGTCGCCGATGATACGCTCAGCACCGTTGATCGAGCAGAGAAACTGTTTGGTCGGGTTCGGTTTCATCAAGAAGCCAAGTTGCGCCGTTTCACCGAGTTACTTGATACACACTTTGATTTTGATCGTTTGTATCGCCTCTTAGGACTAAAGATTCATTAGGAAAGGCTATGTCGACCGATCCGTTGCCCGAACAGGCTGAAGTGATTGGGCCGTTGGTGTTTGTTCCCAATCCCGATTACCCTTATCCCTTTCCGGTCCCCCGTCCCCCGCGGTTTTGGATGGAGGAGACAACCGGGCGATTAGCTGCTGCCGTTGAGCATTACATGCAGGGTGAACCACTGACGGCGGATGAGTTAGAGGTAATCAAGATTTATCTGACCCAGTATCTGGAACGGGCAGTGATCGAGGGGAGTGCCGACCGGAAGCGGTTGTTGAGCCGGATTCCGCGACTCCGTACCACCCGCGATATCGAACGTTTTGCTGATGAATTGTCTGAGGTGGGCGTTGAACCGTTCTGAGCTGACGATCTACCGCGTGTTGTTGCGCCCGATCTTGTTTCGGTTGGGTGGAGGTGATGCCGAGACGGCGCACGAACGTACCTTGCATCTGTTGGCGTTGCTGAGCCGTTTACGTCCGTTGTGCCGCACGCTGGAGCTACTGACGACCATTCGAGATCAACGACTGTCACGTACCGTCTTCGGAGTTCAGTTTCCCAATCCGGTCGGTTTAGCTGCTGGTATGGATAAGGATGGTGTGGCGTTGCCGGTATGGGCAGCGCTTGGCTTTGGCTTTGTCGAGGTGGGGACTGTGACGCACCATCCGCAGCCCGGTAACCCCCGCCCTCGTCTGTTTCGGTTACCGACCCACGAGGCATTGATCAACCGTATGGGGTTCAATAATGCCGGTGCAGCCGCCCTTGCCCATCGGTTGGCATCTTTGCAGCCGGCGCCTGTCCCGGTTGGTGTCTCGATTGGTAAGTCGAAAGTGATACCACTCGAACACGCCATTGATGATTATTGCGCTTCGTTTCGCGTGTTGTTTCCCTATGCCGCATATGTGGCGATTAACGTAAGCTCGCCGAATACGCCCGGTCTCCGCCAATTGCAAGATGCCGATCATTTGCGCGCATTGTTGTCAGCTCTGCAAGATATCAACACCGAGTTGGGGCGTACCCATCTGCGCGGGCCGCGCCCGTTATTGGTAAAGATTGCGCCCGATCTCAGTGAACCGGCGTTGGATGAACTCTTGACTGTTTGTGCCGACCATGCCGTTGCTGGGATTATTGCGACCAATACGACGATTAGTCGTCACGGTTTGGCCGGTGCTGACCCGGTGTTGGTTGTCGAGACCGGTGGCCTCAGTGGGCGACCACTGACGTTACGTGCCCGGCAGGTAGTACAGTATATTGCCCGTGCAACCGGTGGTCGGTTGCCGATTATCGGGGTCGGTGGCATTCATTCACCGGACGATGCACTGCGTATGTTCGAGGCCGGAGCGACGTTGATCCAACTCTACACCGGGTTGGTATATCACGGGCCGCTACTGCCGCGGCGGATCAACCAAGCTCTGCTGTCGTATCGTAAGAGAGCTTCATGACCGGTTTTCTTGGCACAAAAGCTACCTTTGCTCAAGATGTCTCGTTAGTAGGCAGCATTGTTGTTGCGATTGCTATGACGATCGGTGCGTATCTTGTGGTACGGGGCTACTATACTGCCCATCGCTGGGTGCAAACCGGTGCTGTCGCAGCGAATCTGATACTGGTGTTTGGCGTCATGATCCCATCGTTACTGTCAGTAACGCCCGATGAAAATCTGAACTTGCCGACAGCCGCGTTTGTGGCGATGCCCGCTCACGAAGTCGTCGGTACGGTGGCGATGCTGTTTGGGGTGTATGTGGTGTTGGTCGGGAATAGGTGGCTACCGGTCCGCTGGCGCTTTAACAACTACAAGCCATTTATGCGGCTGGCGTTTGCATTATATCTGGTCGCTACTATTGTTGGTGTGGTGGTATATTGGTTGATCCATACCTAAGCTGGCTGACAACGATGTGGTAGAATTGGGGAGTATTGTGAGTAGAATAATATTCGGTGCAATCTCTCGCTATCGTTGGTTTGTGGAATGAAAAGGGCCGTTGCATCGCAACGGCTCTTCTCACGAAACTTGTCCAAGTCGGTAAGATGTAACACCGGTTTGTGATCATCAAGCCTATGTCTATCTCGGCTCGTGAACGAATCTTCGTAGCACTCGATACCCCTGATGTAGCCAAGGCAATAGCCCTGGCCTCCCGGCTACGCGGGTTGGTTGGCGGTTTCAAAGTGGGGTTGGAGATTTGTACAGCAGTAGGTGCTCCACAGGTAGTACAGGCGTTGGCCGATGTTGGCGGAAGCGTGTTTCTCGATCTTAAATTGCACGATATTCCCAATACGGTAGCCGGTGCTGTGCGGGCAGTTTGTGCATTGGGGCCTGCGGTGCGTATGCTCACCCTTCACTGCACCGGTGGCAGCGCAATGTTGCGTGCCGCAGTTGCCGCTGCTCAATCGATGCCACAGCGCCCGTTGTTACTCGGCGTTACGGTACTGACCAGCCTCGATGCAGAGGCGTTGTCCGGCGAATTACGAGTTGTACCCTCAGTGACCGAGTATGTGGTACATTTAGCCCGGATGGCGCAGACTTGTGGTCTCGATGGAGTTGTTGCTTCACCACACGAGGTAGGCGCGATCCGAGCTGCTTGCCCTGATATACTCATTGTTACGCCGGGTATCCGGCCGCAGTGGGCTACTGAGGGCGATCAACGACGGATCATGACGCCGGCTGATGCGCTACGTGCCGGGGCTGATTATCTGGTTATTGGCCGCCCGATTACAAACCCGCCACCGACAATCGGTGATTCGGTGGTGGCAGTTGACCGGCTCTTAGCTGAGATTGAACCAGCGAGTACAATGCAATGAATAGTCACGAACCCGATCTCTTGACCATGCTACACCAATTGGGTGCTATTGTGACGAACGATCACATAGTCTATACCTCAGGCCGACACGGTAGCAGCTACGTCAATAAGGACGCACTCTACCCACACACGACGGCAGCAAGTACGGTCGGTGCGGCGTTAGCGCGCCATTTCGCCGAACTCGATGTGGAGACGGTAGCCGGTCCGACGGTTGGTGGTGTGATTATGGCCCAGTGGACGGCCTACCATCTTTCGCAGCTTTGTGGGCGAGAGGTGTTGGCAGTGTACGCCGAAGAAGAACATACCGACGCCGGCAAACAGCGCGTATTCCGGCGCGGCTATGATGCCTTACTTGCAGGCAAGCGCGTGCTGGTGGTAGAAGATGTCATGACAACCGGTGGTTCAGCCCGCTTGGTCGTTGAGGCTGTCCGTGCAGCAAGTGGAACCGTTGTTGGGGTAGGTGCGCTCTGTAATCGTGGTGGAATTACTGCTGTTGACCTGAAGGTGCCGATTCTTGTTGCTCTGACCGAACTACCGCTCGAAAGTTATCCTGCCGATGCATGCCCACTCTGTGCCGCCGGTATTCCGATCAATTCTCGCTTAGGCAAGGGGGCGGCTTACTTGCGTCAACACGCAGATCAGTTGTAAATGGTTGGGAAACGCGATGGAGTCACTGAACTATTTCTTGCGATTAAGTACTGCCGGACTGTTGCTCGATGTCGAGAGCTTTCGGATGCAGCGTGATAATCCGAGTACGCTACGCGATGGCTTTGTCGTGGTTCTGCTCATCGGTGTGCTGGTCGGAGTTGCTAGTATCATTGGTAATCTGCTGAGTATGCTGGCAATGCCTGATCCGCAGGCGTTTCTCGATGTGATCAAGAGTCATCTCGAACGTGCAGCATTTGTGACCGAATTGCAGCGCGGGAATCCGGGTTTCAGTCTTGATCCGGTTTTTGACCAACTGACAAGTCTCGTTGATATCTTACGCTGGAGTGGTCTGATCGGTGCTGTGATGACGCCGGTTGTCTATCTCATCAGTTGGCTCGTCTATGGTGCTGTTGCCCATGTGGCAGCACGTATGTTGGGTGGTGAAGGGTCATTTGCACAGACCTTGGGTTGCACTGCGCTTGCCAGTGGCGCCAATTGGTTGGCGGTGGTGCAGATTGTGCCATTCGCGCAAGTCGCCGGTACGACGCTGCTTGGCTTAATCGGGTGTTATCTTGGTTTGCGGGCAGCGCATCATCTGCCGGCGTGGCGAGCGTTTTGGGCAACGCTCATCGGGCCGATCTTCCTCGGTCTGTTGCTGATCGTACTCGGCTGTGCAGCGTTGGCAGTGTTGATCGCGGTCGGTCAAGGGGGGCGCTAACATGTCGGTGATTGATACGTTCAACAAAACCTTGATGCTCAACCAGAGTGTCTTTATCGAAATGCGCGATGCTCGTGATGGCGTCCAGCGCGGGCTACTGCTGATTTTAATGGTCGGCTTGCTCGTAGGTGCAATCCAGAGCATTAATGGACTCATCGCATCTATGAATCCCGAACGGGTTGTACAAGATATCTTAACAAGCTATCGCCAAACGATTGAACAGCAACGCGCGGCTGCTACAACACCTGAACAGCACGAAGCCATCAGGATACTCGAAGAGAGCGAAACGTTCATTGCCGATCTCGTGCGCGATCTCCTAAGCTTGCCGTCAGCGTTACCGCGACCGGTTGCATTGCTCTTGCAAGTCCTTGGTCAAACCGTCTCAGCGCCGCTAAGCTATCTGGGTGACATGCTGTTGGCAGTGGTATTGACGCATGTTGCAGCGCGTCAGTTGGGTGGTCAAGGCGGTATTCGCGCTATGGTTGCCGTTGGTTCATTGTCGGTAGCACCGCACGCGCTCGATGCACTGACCTTCATCCCTATTCTCAGTTTTCCCTTAGGAGTGATTGCTTGGGGATGGGGATTGATTATCTTAATCAACGGTACGGCGGTGGTGCATCGGTTTGATACCGGTAGAGCAACGTTGGCCGTGCTTCTTTATCCAAGTTTGTTGATCGTACTCGGCATTCTATTCAGTTGTTTGCTCATCGTCCTGCTGACGACGTTGGTAGCGACGGTATAGCGTAAGCGAAGAGAGGTGGGCGCCTCGTCCCACCTCTGTTGATTATGCCTAATCACTACGCCCGTACTCATATACGAGGCGATCTTGCCAAATCGGCAATGCCCCACCACGACTGATCAGCGCTGCCCCTAGCCCCCAACTTGCCACCGCATAGCCTATCGCTAGTGCAACGGTAGGTGCAACCGTACTTACGACAACGAGCGGTGTGATAATGATGAGTGTACCAACTGCGGCAGCCAGTGGTGGTCTGAGTGCCCATGTCGGCGGCCAAGCAGCCGTAAGTGCGCGGGCAACACCGGTAAAGCCAATCGCATATGGGACGTGCAGAAGGAGGCTAAGTGGGAGAAAGAGGATTGGCCCGATCAGGGTTAGCGTCAGGAGGCCAACGACAAACGGTAATGCCGCGAGTATGAGCACGGTCGAGAGAAAACCGACCAGCGCACTGCGCAGTGGTGCGGCACGCAATGCGCGACCAATGCCTGCGGTCCGCCGTGGCCAGATCAGCGTCAAACCTACCGTAAGCAGGATAGTGATAGTTGCACCGATAATACCGCTTATTCCTGTGGGGAGAAAGCGGCGACTTTGCGGTTGACCACGCAGTGCATTGATCAATGCAGTCGTAACCGTTGAACCGGCAAGCGGTTCGATCCCGATCACAGCACCGTTGGCTTCAGCTCCACTCTTCATCTGCACACCACCGGTGAGAGAGAGAACATTCCCTTCCACCACTGCACCGCTGTCTAGCTCAATTGAACCGGTATAACTGACAATATCACCCCGAACGACACCTCGTACCGTGATCGAACCAAACCAGCTCGTTATATCGCCATCAACCTCGCCGAGCACGAGCACCGGTTGATCGAAGGTAGCAATATCACCGTGATACAGCTCATCGACGGCAATTACCAACGGTGCTGGCTCTTGGGCAGCAGCCGATGTTGGCACGGCAACCCACGTCAAGATGATGATAAAAAGAACAAGCCGACGTCGTTTCATCACTCAACCTCAGCTAATGGCGCGTCAATGATCAATGTACGCCAAAGCCAACCACCGCCGATCAAGAGGAAGAGACTTGGAATGAGCCACCAGGCTGTTGTAAACCACAGATTCCAGATCGGTTTAGCGATCAACGTTAGCGTGACAAGCAACCGTCCGGTGTCCGTCTCCAGACCACCGACGAGCAGAGCCGGGCCGGTACTATCAATCCATAGGCCCCACGCGCCAATTGCCAGTAATACGAGTGGTAATACCGGCCAAAGTTGCCACCATGGTCGACGGTATGTCGGCGTCGGCGTTACGCCAAAAAGCTGTCGTACTACCCGTGCCGACAGATCGGGTGGCGGTGGAGCCATCTGTGGCTCACCCCAGCGGGCTAGTAACGCGCGGGTTTCGGCTTCAATTTGAGCCATCTCTTCGTCGGTGAACTCATCAGACCCTCTCATAGCTCCTCCTCCATCGCGAGGGCCTCTTGCAACATTTTACGTGCTCGGTGTAGCCGTGTTTTGACGGTCGCTTCGGTAAGACCGAGGATGGTACCGATTTCTTCATACGATAAATCGTGCCAGTAGCGCAAGACGGTAACACTCCGGTACATTTCGGGCAAACGCTGCAAAGCGCGCTGAATAATTTCCCGACTAGACTGCTGTAGCGCGCTCCGTTCTGGTCCTAGCTGCGTGCTTGGCAACCAAAAGGCGACGTCATCGAGTGTGATCCAGTGAAACCGTCGTCTTCGTAGGCGGTCGATACAGTAGTTTGAGCCGATGGCAAGGAGCCAAGTCACCAACCGGCGTGACGGATCATAACTCTTCAGATTACGAAACGCGCGCAGGAATATCTCCTGTACTGCATCTTCCGCCTCGAATGCGTCACCGAGCATACGATACGCTTGATTATACAAAACTCCGGTGTAACGCTGTACAATCAGCGCGCAAGCCGATTGATCGCCGGCGCATGCTCGGTTAACGAGGTCAACTTCATCACATTGTGGATCGCTCACACGCGCTCCTCATCGCAATCATGTACGTATTAGTTTACGAAAGGTTACCGTCAGCACGAACTTGCAAGACAACGCAGGTTCGTGTACCATCTTCGTGATGCGGCGGTCTGCCGTCAACCGTTGTCGATCCACTGGAGGAAGTTGTGGCTGCTCATATTAATCGTGAACAAATTCGCGCCGCACTGGCTGAAACCGATCCGGCTGTTAGCTTTTACCTTGATTTGAATTCCGGTGAGGTGTTGCGCGTCCCCGACACCGATCCGAGTGCCGAAGCTGAAGCGCTGCGCAATCAGGTGATGGAAGGGTATGGGGATCGATACCGCTACATTCCGGGCGGAAAAACCAACCCGACCGATAGCGATGTGCAGCTCTGGCTCGAGGCAGAGGGATTAGCCTAAACGCCGGATACCGGCAAAGTGAAGGATCGTACTGCTCCTGGGATACGTCGTACTTCATCCCCTATTCCATCTGGATGGGCGGACATTGGTTTCCGCCCGCTATTGCTTGTACGCTTGCTTTGAACGATATTCAACGGAACCGAACCACTTCGTCTGTTCACAGAACGTTTACGTATACAGTAGGTAGAGCTAAGGAACTTTCCGGCGATGATGCGTGAATTATTGTTTTTCGTAAGGCTTACCCACTGCCGCCGGTCCAACGGCTCGCCCGATCAGTCCGGCTAGCACGATCATCGTGACCACATAGGGGATCACTTGCAAGAACTGCACCGGTACCGGTCCACCCAAAACTTGTAACTGCAAGATTTGGAAGCGTGTTCCTAACGCCTCGGCGAACCCGAACAGCATCGCACCACCAAATGCGCCAAATGGCATCCATTTTCCGAAGATCATTGCCGCTAGCGCGATAAAGCCCTTACCGGCTGTCATCCCATCGTCAAATTGACCAACGGTCTCGATTGAAAACCACGCACCTCCCAACCCGGCAATACATCCGCTAATGAATACATTGATGTAGCGCATCCGATTGACGGCGATGCCTACCGTATCTGCCGCTTTCGGATTCTCGCCGACGGCTCGTGTCCGTAAGCCCCAGCGGGTCTGAAAGAGGATGATATGGGTGATGACCACCAGCAGAAGCATTGCAAAAAAGATCGGTTTGCCACCAAAGACTAAGGGGCCAATGATGGGGATCGAATCCAGCGAGCGGGCCAGATCGGGAAACCCGGCATTGGCGATCATTGCCGAAAGCGAAGGTAATGTTACCCGTCCACCACCTTCAACGACGATGTACTGACGGCGGAGATAGCCGGTAATGCCAATGGCTAAGATATTAACGACCGTACCGCTAATGATCTGGTCGGTGCGAAACGAGATTGAGAGTACGCCGTGCAGTAATGCCATCATCCCGCCGATAATGACGGCGCCAACCACACCAAGCCAGATATTACCGGTAAAGATGAAAATGGCAAAGCCGAAGGCCGCACCCATTAACATCATCCCTTCAATGGCGATGTTAATGACCCCCGAACGTTCGGCCCAGATGCCAGCTAATGCACCAAGTGCCAACGGTGTGCCCAGGCGCAACGACTCACTTAGCATGACGGTCGCGTTAGTTTGCTTACCGGCAGCGGCCCAGATTAAAATCGCCGGGAACAGGAGCACGGCACCGATCCAAAGCAAGCTATCAGTCCAACGCGAGACGAGATTGCTCAGCCCAAGTACCCCGGCTACCGTTGCAATGAGACCGATCACGCTTAAGCTCCACGCCGTTGGAAAATTGATAATCGGCTGTGGCACGGCCAAGGCAATGCGACTCACTACGTCATCACCTGCCAGTGCCGGCGGAAGATAGTTAAACAACATCAACAAGCCTAATAAGGTAAAAAAGCCAGCGATAATGTGCTGGCGAGTAATGCCACGACGGCTTTTGCTCATTGACAACGTCCTTTCCTGTTCACACTTGCAGCCGATATGATACCATAAGCAGCAAGCTTCTGAATAGATCCTATGGGGGAATGACTAACAATGAGCGATTCGGAACAGCTTTCATCTGTTTCTGATCAACCACCTCTGTTTCCACCTTTACCCACACCCTCATTACTGCAACTTATCGAAGCTGTACTGTTCGTAGCCGGTGAGCCGGTTACACTTGAGCAGTTGGCTCGCGTACTTGAAGTTTCACCAGAGCAGATTGAAGCCGCTATTGAGGAATTGAGTGCGAGCTATGCGCAGCGCGGTATTCGCCTCCAACGCCATGGCGATCAGTTGATGTTGGTGAGTGCCCCAGAGGCAGCCTCGGTGATTCGTCGGTTTCTTGGTAGTCAAAACGGCCAGCGTCTTTCCCATGCAGCACTCGAAACCTTAGCAATTATCGCGTACCGACAACCGATCACGCGCGCTCAGATTGAATCCATTCGTGGTGTTGATAGTAGCGCTGCTCTCCGTGCGTTGCTCGCACGCGATCTTATCTGTGAGGTCGGTCGTCTGGAGACGTTGGGTCGCCCTATCCTCTATGCTACTACTCCGACGTTCCTCCAACAATTCGGTTTAACCAGTTTGGCCGATCTGCCACCGGTTGATCTCCCAGAATCGTAATTGCCTGGTATGTCTATCCACCATCTTCTCCCTATCTGTCCACCCGTTATCCACAAGCGAGGGGTGACAATTCAGCGAGCGTGCGTAGCGGTAATAGGCGCACTCTGATGCGATCAAACGCTGTTGTCTTAAGAAGTGAACTGTCATGTTATCCACATTTTTCCACAGTTCACTCTCAACATAATACGTTCTGTGCTAGATTACGTTCGCAAGAAACTCTCCACGACCATAACTTATCACTATAAGAAACGTTTATAGATTACCCGCGTTATGTTGCTTGAAATATGAGAACAGATCGAGTATGATGGCGCTACATCAATTGAAAACTTGCTGCCCGCGCTGACCACAAGCGCACCGCGCAGACTCAGGTATGGCAACCGATCCCGCGTTTTGGCGCGGGTCGTTCATTGTGTGCGGAGAGGTTGGCGTGGCTTGCAAGGAGGCGCAGCGTGAACCTAACTCAAGTTTGGAAAACAACACTTTCCGCTCTACAATCGCAAACCTCTCGTCACGACTACGAGGCATTATTGCGACCGGCAATGTTGTTGTCGCTCGACAACGGCATAGCTCGGATTGGGGTCTCCTCACCAAGCCAGAAGGAGGTGTTGGAGAATCGATTATTGATGCCGCTGCGCAATGCACTAACCCGTGTGGTTGGCTATCCGGTGCAAGTACAGGTACTGATCGCTAATCAAGCGTTGCGACCCGAAATGACAGCGGCGCCCCGCAACGGTACGCATGTAGCATTGGAGCCAGAACCATTGGTGACCGCGTCACCGACGTCAGCCTTCACATCCGTTAATGGCAACAGTGAACGTGCGGTACAGCTCGATCTCGCCAGTGCAATGCGTTCAGGCATGCTTAACCCGCGCTATACCTTTGCCAGCTTTATTGTCGGTTCGAGCAACCGGCTCGCTCACGCCGCTTGTCTTGCTGTTGCCGATAACCCCGGTCAGGCTTACAATCCGCTCTTCCTTTATGGCGGTGTTGGTTTGGGTAAAACCCACTTGCTGCACGCGATCGGTAATCGCGTGCTCGATCGCGATCCCGAAATTAATGTGCTGTATGTCTCGTCAGAAAAGTTTACCAACGATTTGATTAATGCGATCCGTCGCCAGCAGACCGAAGAGTTTCGGATGCGTTACCGGAATATCGATGTGCTGCTGATCGATGATATTCAATTTATCGCCGGCAAAGATGCAACGCAGGAAGAGTTTTTTCACACGTTTAATACGCTTCATTCCGCAGCTAAACATATTGTGATAAGTTCCGATCGTCCACCGAAGGCTATTTTGACCCTCGAAGAACGGTTACGCTCACGATTTGAATGGGGGTTGATTGTTGATGTCCAGCCACCCGATCTCGAAACGCGCACTGCTATTTTGCGCGCTAAAGCCGAGCAGATGAGCGTGAATGTGCCTGACGAAGTGATCGATTTTCTGGCGCACAAGATTCAGAGCAATATCCGTGAGCTTGAGGGTAGTCTTAATCGAGTGGCTGCCTACGCCGAACTCAATCGGTTGCCGATAACGATTGATACCGCGACGGCGGCACTCGCCGATCTGCTCGGTAATCAGCGACGCCGGCGGATTAGCGCTGAAGCGATTTTACAGATCGTAAGTGAACATTACGGGATTGAGGTGGAACAATTGCGCGCCCGTAACCGTTCACGTCACGTAGTCGTACCACGCCAGGTGGCGATGTATCTGTTGCGTGAAGAGACCGAAAGTTCGTTGGTCGACATCGGCAACCTGCTTGGTGGACGCGACCATACCACCGTTATGTACGGCTGCGAGAAGATCGCCGAGGAAATCAATACCGATAGTCATTTGCGCAGCGAGGTAATGACCATCCGTGAACGCATCCAAATGATGCGTGGCCTGTAACGCCGCACGGCGCGCGGCACACGCCGTGCGGTCCCCACAACAATGCAGGTCTACGATGGTCGAATGCGGGCTAGTGCGGCTTGCAGTTGTGGGTCTTGTTCACGCGGGAAGCGCCACCAATCTACTGCGATCAAGACATCAGGGACAACACCGGTTCCCTCGATCAGAGTACCGTCGGGGAGCTGGTAGGCGACTTCAGCCAGGAGAAGCCGTGAGCCATCATCGAAGTTGTAGCCGTACAGGTTTTCGGTATTCCCCGCCGAGGGCACACCAACAATCATCGCTTGACGCAAAACCCGCATCCCCGCGGCAAACATCTCGGCGGCGCTTGCCGTCTCCTCACTGATAAGTACCACAATCGGGATGTCGGTCAGACCGGCGATAGTTTGTCCACGTGGAATGCGCTGTTCTTCACGCTCGTTACGACCTACCGACGCGCCAATACTGCCTCCGTCGTGAAAGAGGGCGATAATGTTGCGCATGATATGAATATAGCCGCCACTGTTATCACGGACATCAATAATCATCCCGTGGACCGGCCCCTCTGCTAACAGATTAGTCAGGGCGTCGCGCGCTTGGCTGTCGGCATTGTCGACGTAGAAGCTCGGGATGGTGAGCAAGCCAACGTCACCGGCGAGCCGTTCGGCAGTAACTCGATTGAACACGGCAATGTCGATCACCGCTCGGACAACTTCAACCTCTCGTAACGGCTCGTTGCCGCGCTTTATTGTCAGCCGGACACTCGTACCGGGAATGCCACGAACTGCCCCAATTGCACCATCTGGGCCGAATGCGTCGGGATCGTTGAACGGAATCCCATTAACGGCCACAATAATATCGCGCGCAAGAATACCGGCTTGGTCTGCCGGTCCACCGGGCACCACGCGGGTGATGAGGCCGCCTTCATCAATGGTTCGCACACTCACACCAATGCCGCCGTATTGTAGTTGACCACTAGCCTCAGCAAGCTGGGCAGCAACTTCTTGCGGAGACTCGAAGCGTGAGTGGTCGTCACCTAAGCGATTGATCATGTCGCGCACAATCCCATAGAATGCTTCCGGTGTAGTGGCAGCTTCAACTTTTGGTTGTAGTTCTTCCCGAATTGCCTGCCAGTCTAATCCGTTGTAGTCAGGGTATACATACTTGTCACGTACCGTTTCCCAGACTTGCTGAAAGATCTGCAGACGTTGGTCACGACTGAGTGGAGCTAGTGTTGGAGTAGGGGCAATCGTTGCAATCGGTTCGGTAGGGGTTGGTGTTGGTGTTCGCGCGAGATCTGATTCACCGGTAGGAGCTGGCGTGGTGCTTGGTAAAGGAATCCGGGTTGCCGGTGCTGCCGGTCGAGCACCGGTGAAGGTAGGGTCTGCGGTGTGCTGCCCAAAGGTACAGCCGCTCATAATGATCGCGGCCAGCAGTATGAGAAGAATATATCGATGGCGCATAGTTTGTCTGATATGTTCGGTATGTCGGCTACTGTTTAACTGTATGATACCATTAGCACAGTCTTACCACGGTGAGAGCTTGCTGAGGAATTGACACCTTTCCATCAAAGAGCAGACCATATGCTACCGGACATCCAATTTTTCCAACGACCGGGCATGATCGAATTCGGTTGGGGCCATCTAGCAGCCGATCTTCTGCCAAGTGATGAGCTGTTGCGGGCTGTAACGCATACGTTAGTGCATGATGCACCGGCGGCATTGACCTACGGCTTTGCACAAGGGCCGGGGCGGTTGCTGCACCTACTCGCTACCCGGCTATCTGTTTCAGAGGCCGAGATAATGATTACCGGTGGCACCTCGCAAGCACTCGATATGCTGTGTAAGTTGTTGACCAAGCCGGGTGATGTCGTACTCGTTGAAGCGCCTACGTACCATTTGGCACTCCGGATCTTTCGTGATTACGGCTTACGCTTTGTCACGGTGCCAAGTGATCAGCAGGGATTGCACGTCACGGCGGTAGCAACGTTAGTTAAGTTGCTACGTAATCGGGGGGAGCGGATTGCCTTTCTCTATCTCGTTCCTACCTACAACAATCCAAATGGAGTCACCTTACATGCCGAGCGTCGGGCCGAATTAGCACGATTGGCAACAGCCCTCGAGCTAACTGTGATTGAAGATGAAGCTTATGCTGAGTTGTGGTACGATGCGCCGCCTCCACCACCGATTACCAGTTTTGCCCCCGGTGGTCCGCTCATCCGCTTGGGAAGTTTTTCTAAGGTATTAGCCCCCGGTCTGCGTATAGGATGGATGCAAGCGCCGGCTGCCATTGTGCAACGTTGTACGCAAACCGGTATGCTCGATAGCGGTGGCGGCGTCAATCATTTCACCGCTCATGTCGTGTTGGCTCTGTTACAGGCCGGTGATTTTGAACCACACCTGCTTCGTCTCCGTGCGGCATTGCGTGAGCGACGCGATACGCTACTGTCGGCGTTAGCACGGGCGATGCCGGCAGGGGTGACGTGGCGGCCACCGCTCGGTGGTTTTTTTGTCTGGCTCCGTACTCCACCCGATGTCGATACTACGGCTTTGCTCGCCCAAGCCGAAGCTGCCGGTGTCTCGTTTATTCCCGGTGCACGGTTCTACGCCAATGGCGGTGGTCGAAATGAGTTGCGCTTGGCGTTCTCGCTCTTACCCGAGGCTGAACTGATCGAAGGCGCGCGCCGATTGGGTCGGGTGGTAAAGCAGGTGATTGGGTAATACGTTCGTGTCATCAGCGATTATCTCACTTGTCATCACTGAATACGAGGCCGGCCAATCACTTGGCGCCATTGTCGCCAATCGGCTCGGTGAACGTGGTCGTCAGGCAGCAATCCGTGGTGGGTTATGGCAACATGGCCGCCGCGTAACTGCCGACACGCCAGCACGTGCCGGTGAGACCCTCTTGGTGCGTTTGCCGCCGGCCGGTGGCTACCGCGATGCTCCCCTCACCTTGAACCATATCATCTACGAAGACGATGATTTGCTCGTGATCAATAAACCACCTGCCTGTTACACTGGCGACACACCGTGGGATACGCAAGGCAGTGTATTGGCCGTGGCAAGGCGTCTGCTTGCCGAGCGTGATGGTCTGGTGCCTACGTTGCATCTCGCTCACCAACTCGATGCCGGTACCTCAGGGATATTGGTCATCAGTAAACATCCACGCGCAAACGCACCTCTGCAAGCCGCTTTCAATAACGGACAAGTAGCCAAACGTTACCTTGCCCTCTGTGCCGGGCATCCGCCGACGGTAACTGAGCTGATTACCGGTCATGGCCGTGCTGCCGCCGGGCGCTGGCGACTGTACGATCAGACTGAGATCGGAAAGGTGTTACCCAACGGTCAGCGGGTCAAACGCGCTCATACCCAGATCGAGTTACGCCGTCAGTATGGCGATATTGCTCTGGTATGGGCTAGGCCACTTACCGGTCGCACCCATCAAATTCGTTTGCACCTCGCCGCCCTCGGCTGCCCATTGCTTGGCGATGAACGTTATGGTGGACCAACAACAGTCGCCGGTATGAAGATACCGCATCCGCTCCTCCACGCCGCCGAGTTGACCCTTCCTCATCCACGCAGTGGTCGGTTACTTAACATCTTCTGTCCTCCACCATCAATATTTACCATTGTACTGAAGTGTTTTGTCTAGTATTCTGCATTACAAAAGCCGAACGTAAGGTTGAAGTCTGCTTATCATGGTATAATTGTTAAGAATGCTTCAAGCGAGTGACGTTCTACGCAAATGCACAACGATTCCCAACTAATCGCCGCTATTACTGCCATCGTAACTGCGTTGCAGAATCAGGCCCAGGTCGATGCTTCCTTACGTCATCATCTGCGGGTTCTCGGTGAAGCACTGCTGGCAATAGCCGACGATGCGTCGGCCACAGCGGTGTCCGAGCCGGTACAGCCTGACTACGACGAGCCATCTGCATCTGAGACAGTTGCCGGCGAGGAAGAGGTCGTCGCTGCATCTGCATTATCACAGGCTACCTTGCCACGGGCTACTGAAGCAGATGTATTACGCTTAATCGATCACTTTTCCGGGAAGAAAACGTATTTATCTCCACCTACACCAATCCCGAAGTTGGTACCCAATGTTGTTAATGAAGTAGAGTTTCTCACCAGCCTTAGTACCTGTTTATTTAACAAGGCAGCTTATATCAGGCAAGCGCTTGATGAACCGGGATCGGTACCCGACAAAACTGAACCGTGTACGGAGTGGATTGCCAATCAACTTACACAAACACTTACAACACAACGCGACGATTGGGAGGTGTTGGCCGGTTCGTGCGAAGTGGCAGCCATCGTTGTCGACACTCTAAGTGAAATCGTTGACAATCCATCCTTCAAAAAAGAGTTGAAAGAAGGGTTATCCCTTGCCGCTGAAGCTCAATCAGCGCTCTTTGGAGCAGTTCAACGGTTGCGCAAGACGCCCGATCCAACGCAATTACAGCTCTTTGAGTGGTTGCAACGGCGTACCAAGCAAGATGGTATCTACCTTCCGTTTCATCTTTCATTGGACGAAAGACTGTGGTAAGTTGCAACGGCGTACCAAGCAAGATGGTATCTACCTTGCTCGCTATATGCGGCGTGCCGATCAGGCCGATCCGAGCCAATGGCAGACACGGCGAGCACAGGTGGAAGAATGGCGTGCGGCTCTTGATCAAGTGATCTACCGCCGTCGACGGCAACGTAAACTCCTAGACAAATTGCGTTATCAGCTCGATCAAGTTCAACTTGGTGACGATGAGCAGTGGCCTAAGGCGCTCCAAACAATTATCGCTTTGATCGATCTTGGCATACCGCCGAGTGATCGTACTCTGCGCCGCTTACTCCTCCCGTTTCGTGAACGACTACACACGGTAAGCGAGGAGGCGCGTCAGTTGGCGTGGGTTGTGCGTGAGTTAGACCGTGCCGCGCTGACGTTACCTGATGGTAAAGAGGTATCAGTTATCGAAGAGGTGCGTGATAACCCATTGGTGAAGCAGGTGGCTGGGCTGTTGCAGAACAAAAGTGTGGTCTTGATCGGTGGTGATGAGCGCCCGCAGATCAAACAGATGATCGAGGAAGAGTTCAAGCTACGTGAACTGATCTGGTGTGATACGCGACCGCATCACAGTTATGTCTTCACCGAACCATTCATTGCCCGGCCAGAAGTTGTCGTGGTTTTGCTTGCCATCCGCTGGGCCAGTCACGGGTTAGGTGCCGTCAAAGACTTTTGTGATCGATACAATAAACCACTGGTCCGCCTACCGGCCGGCTACAGTGTGAGTCAGGTTGCCTACCAAATCTGGGAACAAGCGAGTAGCCGACTCCGCGATAGTTCAGGCGCAGATGAATAATACGTTAACCGATTTTTGATATCTTGTGCATCCGTCCCGCTATTGCCCCACCTAACGCACCGAGGATGCAGCCAAGCACCTGTCCTAGCAGAAGCAATTGTGGTACCTCAATGCCCACATTGGCCAATGCAGCCACCAAAATCCCGACGACCCCCACCAGCAGCCCGTGAATGGCGAACGCATTGTCGGTCAGCCAACCGGCGACAAAGCCACCTAGACCGGTAAGGCTAGCGCCACAGAGGATTAGCAGCACATGGATCGGATTTTGCCACGATGGCTCGGTAAATACAGCACTTTGGCCGGCAGCGATAATCATCACCTGTAAGATGATGGTCAGCGCGAAATCGGCCATAAACCCGGAAATAACCGCCGTCCAACGAATGTTCACGCCGATACCTTATCTACATCGAGTGCAGTTTCTCAGCCGGCCATGTGCCACACAAAGAGGAAGACCAGCAGTGACACTTGTAATGCGTGGGCCACATCATACCGCGCCGCGTTCCAGAACTCCTCTTGACCAAGCCACCACCAAATCCGGTTCAGGCCAGAACGCACTCGAATGTTGCTCTCCCACCGATGAAGATGAGAGACCCGTGCCAAGCGCATTAGACGACGAAAACCGTTGATGAGCGTAAACATCCACGCTCCCGCAACTAATAGTTGCAGTAGCACCTCCATGTAACGTGCTCCTTCGATGAATGTGATGATGAGAAGATGGGTTTATGAGCGCCGGCGCTGGCGCGGAGTGACAGTATGATCACCCCTTTTATAGTATGCACCGAGTTTGCTCGAAAGCGCAAGGGTGGAGTATGAAAAATTTCCCAACGACGAAGTGAAGTATCTCCCAATCAGCGATACTTCTCTCGTTCGTTGCATTCTCGTATATTAGAGCGAGACCGACAGATAAGGCGGGGTTTGCGGCAGATGAACACGATGAATTAACGTCGTCTACATGACGACCTCATCGCGACCTGTCCCTCACCGATCATCATCGTCGCCGGCGATTCGTCGCATCTGCGCGGCAATCGCTGCTGCACCGAGCAAGGCCAGCGTTGAACTGCACACTATCAGCATGAGCCAGGTTGCATAGCGACTCAGCAACGCGCTGATCAGCCCCATTAGCGACGGCGCCGGTTCTTGAACGAGGCGAGCCAAGGATGTATCGGTAATCGTCCATGACGTGTAATGAGGTGGCACAGATGATACACAGGCGTTGACTACGCCGGTTGGTGTGATGAAGACCATCACGGCGATAGTGCTGACGAGCAGAACATGGCTCAGATAATATTGCAACATACCGTAGAATCCCCCGCGTAGCAGTTCTACGGACCTATGATACCATGTTCAGCTCGCCAGGCGATCACAGCTCACACTCATCCTGTTGCCAGCTCACGCCACGCAATCGTGCGGTTCGTTACCGGTCGGTCGTCGGCAATCAGACCATCTCGCACGCTAATAATCCGCTCGGCATGTTGGGCTACATCGTGCTCGTGTGTCACGAGAATGACGGTGATGCCCTGTTCAGCATTGAGCCGCTGAAAAATACCCATGATCTCGGCACCGGTATGTGAGTCAAGCGCACCGGTCGGCTCATCGGCCATAATGATCCGCGGCTCATTGACCAATGCTCGCGCAATCGCCACGCGCTGTTGTTGCCCGCCCGACAGCTCATTAGGCCGGTGGTGCAGTCGGTCTCCCATACCCACCGCTTCCAAAGCGCGCCGTGCCCGCTTTTGTCGATCTGGCCGTCCCCGTCCGTACAGCATCGGCAGCTCGACATTCCGCAAAGCGGTAGTTCGTTGTAACAGCATGTACTGCTGAAACACAAAGCCGATCTTCTCATTACGGATGATCGCCAGCTCATCGTCACTCAGTTCACCAACATTCACCCCTTCCAGTAAGTATTCACCTGACGTTGGCCGGTCGAGACAGCCGATGATGTTCATCAACGTACTCTTGCCGCTCCCCGACGGTCCCATGATCGCTACCATCTCCCCTTGGTTGATGGTAAGCGATATGCCGCGTAAAGCGTGTACTTCCGTCTCGCCCATGACGTAGACTTTCGTAATATTGTTCAGTTGAATCAGAGGTGGTGTCATCGCCGGTTTATTCCTTTTATACGGTCAAAGCTGCTCGTTTATACTAACCTGCTCAACGTTGATTCGGTTACCCTATCACTGTACATACCTCATAATCATTGTACCTGACATTCATCTGCTTACTCCGCCATCATTGCACCAAAAAGACTGGTATAATAGTGCAGATATGACGTTCGTTTGTGTGATTTTGTTGAGGAATCTATGACCGATCCGACTGCTGCCCGCCCACTTGAGATGGCCAAAGCCTATGAACATCGCCTCGTCGAGCAGCGGCTTTACGATTGGTGGGAACGTAGTGGCCTTTTCGCGCCGCGTGATGATGCTCCCCGACCACCGTTTGTTATCTCGATACCACCCCCCAACGTCACCGGTGAGTTGCATCTTGGCCACGCGATGTTTGTCGCGATTGAGGATCTCATGATCCGCTGGCGTCGTATGCAAGGCTATCAGACGCTATGGGTGCCTGGTACTGACCACGCCGGGATTGCGACCCAGATGCAGGTCGAAAAGCTGCTCGAACGCGAAGGTACATCGCGGCAGGCAGTAGGGCGTGAAGAGTTTCTACGCCGCACGTGGCAGTGGAAAGAGAAGTACGGTGGCGAGATTACTCGTCAGTTACGTCGGCTGGGGGCGTCGTGTGATTGGTCACGCGAACGCTTTACTCTTGACCCCGGCCTCTCGCGTGCGGTCCATACCGCTTTTAAGCGCCTGTATGACGATGGCCTGATCTATCGTGGTACGTATCTCGTTAATTGGTCGCCAAAGCTGCAAACGGCGGTGAGCGACCTTGAGGTCGAATACGAGGAACGTAACGTCTCAATTTGGTATGTGCGCTACCCGATCCGTACCGCTACGTGGACCGGTCCAACTGCGCCGTGGGGGTCGGGTCAGTGGGCTGCCGGTGCTACCGAGTTTATTACTGTTGCCACTACTCGCCCTGAAACGATTTTAGGCGATACCGCGGTGGCTGTCTCACCCGGTGATGCACGCTACGCCCATCTTGTCGGCAAAGAAGCGATCTTGCCGGCTTTGGGCCGTCCTATTCCAATTATCACCGATGAATATGTCGATCCGGAGTTCGGTTCGGGTGCGGTCAAGATTACGCCCGGTCACGACAAGAATGATTATGAGGTCGGCAAACGCCATAATTTGCCGATGATTAACATCATGAACCCCGATGCGACCATTAACGAAGCGGGTGGTCCTTACGTCGGGCTCGATCGCTTTGCGTGTCGTAAGGCGATTCTGGCCGATCTTGAGCGAGAAGGTTTGCTGGTTAAGACCGAACCACACAAGATGAACATCGGGATTAGTCAGCGTGGTGGTGAAGTCATCGAACCGCTTCTCTCCGAGCAGTGGTTTGTTCGGACTAAGCCGCTCGCCGAGTTGGCTATCGCTGCGGTACGGGATGGTCGTGTGCGAATCGTTCCTGAACGATTCGAGAAGGTCTATTTTCACTGGCTCGAACATATCGAAGACTGGTGTATTTCGCGCCAGCTCTGGTGGGGCCATCGGATTCCGGTTTGGTATCTCCCCGATAGCTCTATCGTGGTGCCCGGCCCCGATGAGCCACCGCCTGCCGATGGTGTCCAAGACCCCGATGTGCTCGATACATGGTTCAGCTCCGGTCTGTGGCCGTTTAGTACGCTCGGTTGGCCTGACGATACCGAAGATTACCGCCGGTTCTATCCGACCAGCGTGATGGAGACCGGCTATGATATCTTGTTCTTCTGGGTGGCGCGGATGATGATGATGGGTTGCTACCTTACCGGTCAACCACCATTCCACACCGTCTATCTGCACGGCCTCGTGCGTGACGAACACGGACGCAAGATGTCGAAGTCGTTCGGGAACGTCATCAATCCGCTTGAGGTCGTCGAGCAGCACGGCTCCGATGCGCTGCGCTACACCCTGGTAACGAGTGGTACGCCTGGCCAAGATGTTAATCTCAACCCACAGCGGATTGAAGCGGCGCGTAATTTTGCTAACAAGATTTGGAATATTACGCGGTTTGTGATCGGTAAATTGGGCGATCTGCCCCGTACCGACAGTGTGAAGATTACGCCAGAGATGCTGCACCGCGAGGAGTTTACCCTTGCCGATCGCTGGATTCTCTCGCGCTATGCCTATCTGGTAGCCGAGGTGGATCGGTTAATGGAAGGGTACAACTTCGGTGAAGCCGGTCGTCAAATTCACGACTTCCTGTGGGGTGAGTTTGCCGACTGGTATGTCGAGGTTGCTAAGGTGCAGCTTGAAGGTGATGCCCAACGGGTTAACCTCACCCGGCGCGTGCTCTTTACCGTGCTTGATGGTAGCTTACGACTGCTCCATCCCTTTATGCCCTTCGTGACCGAAGAGGTGTGGCAATATCTCACCGAAGCCTACCAACAGCCCGATCCTACTCCCACCACGCCCTATGCCGAATTGGGTCGGCGTACCCTGAGCTATGCAGCTTATCCAACACCGCTTGCAGGAATGCGCGACGAGGCGGTTGAGGACGATTGGGCGTTGGTGCAAGAGCTGATTGTGGCCATTCGGAATGTACGCAGTGAGTACAAAGTTGAACCGGCAAAGTGGATTGCAGCTACAGTTGTCGCAGGCGAACGCGCTGAGCTGTTCCGTGCTCAGACTTCGTTGATCAGCCGATTGGCCCGCGTTGCTGCCGACGAACTCACCATCGTTACCGATCTTGTCGAACGTCCACGTCAAGCCGCGTCAATTGTGATCGGCACCGTCGAATGTTTCCTACCGCTGGCCGGTCTCATCGATATTGCTGCAGAACGCGACCGTCTCCAAAAAGAACTGGCCCAAGCCGAGACAGACGTTGCCCGTCGTAGCGCTCGGCTTGCCAACGAGAGCTTTGTCAGCAAAGCTCCACCGCACGTTGTCCAAAAGGAGCGCGAGGCGCTTGCAGCGGCAGAGGCAGCGGTAGCCCGTCTACGTGAGCGAATTGCCGAGCTTGAGGCGTAGTGCATGTACAACATTGCAGCGACGTTGCCCGGCAACGTCGCTGCAACAGTGTTCTCCTCTTCGCATCCGCTACAGATATTCACGTTGATTCACCCGTCGCCGCCACTCTTCTTTTATTTCAATCGCCGTTCCCTGTGAAACCAAGAAATCGAGTAACATACGGCCAAACGTATTGGCCTGCTCGAGGAAGGGGAAGTGGCTAGCTTTCGGTAACACCAGCAACTGAATTGGGCGCTCGGCCAGCTCGTTAAGAAATGCGGCGTGCGCCGGATTGACAATCGGATCTTTGCCACCGTATACCGCCAGCAATGGTGTCTGTAACGAAATAATGTGAGGACGCAGGTCTGTCTCGAGCAACGACTCGTGAACCTGGTTTAACACATGTTCGCTCAGGCTGATCGTGTCTTCCTCAATCTCCTGCTGAATCTCGGTGTCCGCTACCTGTAACGAGCGTACCATCCGCGCCCAACCGTTCTGGTTGGTGTTCATGCCTAGCAAGCGAGAGAGCGTCCCCGGCTTGATATGTTGGGCCAACACTTGGCCGTGGAGGGGAGTAGCGACGGTCAGCAATCGGTTGAACCGCTCTGGATGTTGGTAAGCAGCGATAATCGCCACCATCCCTCCCATCCCATGCCCAACCAACGTCGTTCGGGCAATCCCCAGCCGATCCATAAACTGCATCAGCATCGCAACATATGTCGGTACCGAAAACTGATCACCGCGCCGGTCGCTCTCGCCAAAACCCCAGAAATCGAACGCATAGGCGCGGTACCGTTCGGAAGCAAGATCCATGATCGGTACCCAATACCGCCACGAGCCGATCCAGCTATGCAGGAAGATGATCGGCTGACCGCGCCCGAATACTTCGTAGTGGGCGAGCCGATTGTCGAGGTGGATAACACTCATATCTCCACCTCCTCGTGATTGTCGGTAGTTATCGTTTGCTGGAGTGGGATGGCAAACGAGAACGTACTGCCTTTACCTAGCTCGCTGGTCACCCAGATCTCGCCACCATGCATCTCTACCAGTTGCTTGGCGATACTCAGGCCCAAACCGGTACCACCGGCAATATCACGCAGTGGGTTGTCGGCGCGGTAGAAGGGGCGGAAGAGCTTCTTCACCTGCTCCGGTGACATTCCAACACCGGTGTCTTCCACTTCAATTTGCATCATGTTCGCTCGATTAACGAACGCTCGAACGGTAATCGAGCCACCTTCATAGGTGTATTTCACCGCGTTCGAGAAGAGGTTGAAGATAATTTGACTGACCCGCTTCTGGTCGGCAATAACCGGTGGTAGGTCCGGCGAGGCATCGATCCGCACTATCATGCTCTTGCGCTCGTATTCCAATCGTAGCGATTGGACTACTTCCTCGATTACGGTTGGAATATTAACTTGCGTGAAAGTGAGCTTCTTCTTCGAGTCGGGCCGTGAGAACTCGAGAATGTCTTCGATGAGGGCGCGGAGTCGGTTGGTGTTATTTTTGATAATGTTCAGATAACTGAGTTGATCTGACGTCAGGTTCAGACTGGCCGTAAGCAGCAGGACATCGACATACCCTTTGATCGCCGTCAACGGTGTACGTAGCTCGTGGCTGACGTCCGAGATAAACTGACGTTTCTCCTTGTCTGCCTCAATTTCGCGGGTAATGTCGCGTAACACGGCCACGGTGCCGTAATCGGTGTCAAGTCCACGTACCGGTGCGATGTTCACCGCGATCACCTGTGTCGGATCGGTTAAGTCAATTGACGTGCTAAAGATACCTTGGGTCTCGCGCATCCGGCGTAGGCCGTGCAAAATGCCTTGGTAAATCGTCTGCCCACGTCGGCGGCTGATGTCGTCGTTACCAACCTCGGCTAAATGAGCGAGGGGTTGACCGAGAACAAGGTCGGCTGCAATATCGAGCATCTGCTCCGCAGCTGGGTTGAACAGCGTAATCTGATTCGTCGTATCGAGAACAATAACACCTTCCGTCATCGAGCGGAAGATAGCGGCACTCTTCGACGACTCGGCACGCTGCTCTTCGAGGAGCACGGCATTGCGGAACGCCAGATCGTTCACGAAACCGTAAAGCTGGGCATTATAGACGGCAGCAGCGATCACACTCGCAATTGTGCCGAGCAGATTCATTTGCGAATCGCTGAAGTAATCAGGTTGCGGGCTAGACAGAATGATCACACCAATAGTAGTATCACCTGTCTGCAATGGGACACCGGCAACCGAACGGACTGTATTAGCGCGATCCCCTTCCTGAACCCAACGCGGATCCTGCGTAACGTCACGGATGTTCACCGGTTCTTGGTGCTGCATAATCCAGCCCGCCAAGCCCTCGGTATTGTTCGCGAATCGTAGCGGAACATTGGCTGCTTGCACCTGCCCACGACCGTGCAACACTGCGCGGCAGATTAACGCTCCACTTTCCACATCACGCAACATGAGCGACCCGCGATCCACGTGTAGACTGTCGGAGATCAATGCAAGCGCCCGCTGAATGATCAAGTCGAGATCGAGTTGAGTCGTCAGTTCTAGGGCAATTCGGTTGACTGCCTCGAGGCGTTCCTTCTCTTCCGACAGCAACTGGGTCGCTTGTTCGAGTTCGGCGGTGCGTTCACGCACACGCGCATCGAGATCGGCCGCGAGGTTGCTAATTTGATCGAACAGACGCGCATTCTGGATGGCTTGGCTTGCTTGGCTGGCGATGGTAAATACAACCGCTAATGCCTCATCATCGTAGGCAGCCGGTTCAAGATCGTGAACCGTCAATACACCCACGAGTTCATTATCAACCAGCAGCGGCGCTCCGATCCATGCACCATCACACCAGCCCAGTCGGCGTAATTCGTGAAAGCGCGGATCGCGATACGTATCGGCGATCAGGATCGGCTGATGCTCAATCGCCATCGATTGGAAGAGACTACTATTTTCGAGGATCAAGGTGCTATTAACCGGTAGGGTACAAGTTGTGCCACGCACCTCGACTACTCGTAGATCACCGTACCCCTCGTCACGCAGGAGCACTGCTGCGCTATCGTAGGGGACGATCTGCTGCAACTGTTCGAGGACGAGTGTCTGAATCTCGCGTAACGCAAGGGTTGACGTAAACGACTGGGCTATTTCACGCAACATGTCCGCCTGTCGTCGCCGTTTTTGCTCGACGGCGAAGAGTTGCGCGCTCTTCAGTGCCTGTGCCGCTTGGTTGGCCAAGATTGAGAGCAGTGAAATTTGGTGCTGGGTCCATTCAAAAGGTTTCCGCATGCCAACCCAGATCACAGCGAGGCGTTCTTCGATTGGCCCAACCGCAATGCCCAATGCGCTACGTACACCGAGCTTCAATGCATGGTGCCCACCGTCATCGAACTCAGCTAGATCGCTAATGGCAATCGGTTGATCGCGTCGTAACAAGGCGGCAGTCAGACCGTCGCTCCGAAAATCAATGTGAATGTCTTCACGGAATTCAAGGCCATCGATGAGGATCTGGCGCTCAATATTCCCACGCCGGTCGATTCGAAGCACTGCTCCCAGTTCGGCACGCAGCAGGCGCACTGCTGCATCGGCGATAAGCATCTGAATCGTGTCAGGTTCGAGTGTGCCCGATAAGCTCTGCGACACCTCGAACAGGGTGCTCATTTCACTCGCATTTTGGCGGGTTTCGGCAAACAGGCGGGCGTTGTTGAGTGCAACAGCCGCCTGATTCGTTACCGTCGTGACGAAACGCAGATCGTTCTCGTCAAAGGCATATTGCGTATAGCTCTGGATATTAATCACACCTAGTACCTGATCGCTGTAGATAATGGGAACGACCAGATACGACTCCTCGATGGCCGATGTATCGCCGATTCGCCCTTCATCGATCAGCAGACCCATCGCACGGGCGGCAGATGCTGTGCCAAGTAAGAGCGGGCGACGGTTTCGGATGACCCATCCATTTGTTCCATAGCCAAGTGGTTGCGGCTCAAGTGTAATTCGTTGACCGCGGTCGTAGGCAATCGGATAGCTAATCGTATTAGTCGCTTCATCGTAGAGGGCGATCAGCGACGTGCTCACATCGATAATTTCACCGATTCCGGCGTGCAATCGTTCGATCAGTTCAATAACATCAAGCGAAGCGTTTACTTCAGCACTAATTCGGTTAATAATTGTCAGCTCATTGATACGTCGCTCACGCTCCTCAAACAGGCGCGCATTTTCCAACGCTGTTGCCGCCTGATTGGCCAGACCGGCCAGCAATAACATCTCATCGTTCGTAAAGCGACGTCGGTAATTGGTCATCACACTGAGCACACCGATAATTTGCTCGCGGTAGATGACCGGTACACCCATAAATGAGATGAGATTATTGCGCTGCTGGTAGTTGGGGTAGAGCGATCCGCCCTCTTCATTCACATCTTCGATGATCAGGGGCTGACCGGTCTCGGCTACCCGTCCGGTGAAGCCCTGACCGATAGGTACGCGCATCCTACGCCCCTGCTCAGACGGAATACCATCGAGGGCTGCCGGTGTGAGGACATTGCCTTCGCTGATCGTCCATAGTGCTACTGTCGTGACATTAAACTGACGGCTGACCAATTCCATCAGTTTATTGAGCACCTCTTGCGGGCGGAGCAGCGACGACAAGATCCGAGCAGCGTCGAGCAGCGTTGATAGTTCGCTGACCTTCTGCCGGGTAGCCTCAGCACTCCGCTGCGCTTCAGCAGTTGCACGGGCGCGTGCAATGGCGGTACTCGTCTGGTTGGCCAGGGTCTGGCACAACTCGAGGACTTGCGGCGAGAACGTACCCGTTCGTCCGACAAAGTCAAGCCCAACTGTACCGATCACTTCGTCATCCAAGATGATCGGTATGATACCAATGGAACGAATATCAAGTGCACGGAATATAGCATGCGACGGTGCGAACAGTGGATCGTTTTGCGCATCTTCTGAAACCAGCGGTCGTTTCTCGCGGTCGAGCCAATCAACCGAAGGATTGTCGAAGAGTTGGATGCGCAGTTGATCGAGCAGTCCACTATCGACAAACTCGGCGACGGCCGGTGCATAGCCGCTTTCACGGTCGTAGATCACTATCCGTGCCTGATCAACCCCCGTCGCGGTCGCCATTGCATTTACGATCTCTTGGTAAATGGCTTTGAGATCGGTCAGTGCATTGGTTTTGGCTGCAACCCGGTTGATCAATGCCAGTTGCTCAACTTGCGTTTGCGCGCGCTCGAGGAGGCGAGCATTCTGAACGCCGAGCGCTAATTGGCTGGCAACCGTCGTCAGGAAAGCGCGTTCCCGCTCGTGGTAGATACCGGGAGTGTAGCTCATCACCGCCAGCACACCAACGACCGTCTGGTCCCCGATCAGCAATGGCACGCCGAGCCATGCTGCCGAGGGACGTTCACTCCCAAAACGTACCGGCTGAAAACCGGCTTCGGTAGCCTCAATACTAAGATCGGTAAATTGTAAAGGCTGGCGGGTCTGAATAATTCGTTCGGTCAGGCTCCCCGGTTTAGGTGGCTGGCGATGCTCGGTAAATGACTCAACCCCTTCGTTGACTTCGTAACACAACGTCATCTCGCCACTTTCCGGTTCGTACAAAAATGCGACAAATGAGTCGAGGGAAAGGAAGTGGCGTAACTGCTCGTACACATCGCGCAGCATTTGCCGTTGATCGAGCGTTGCCGCGATGATTTGCCCGATTCGGTTAATAATGTTCAGCTCGCGAATCCGTTGTTCACGATCGGCGAAGAGACGAGCATTTTCAAGCGCGATGGCGAGTTGGTTGGCCAGTGCGGCTAAAAAGCGTAAGGTGCGTTCAGAAAAGGCGGCGGCGGTTTCACTCTGTAACGATAGAACGCCGATCACCGCTCCTTGGCTGATCAGCGGCACCCCGATCCATGAGCGTACCTGCCGACCCTCTTCAACTAACAGGAGCGACTGACTGCGCAGATCGGTTGCTTGCAAAAGGTCATCGATCCGAAGTGGCTTACCCTCATCAATAATCTTAGCAGTTAGTCCTTGCTTTGGTGTGATACGCTTATGGTATTCAGGAACTGTCACACCACGTTGCTTAAACAGCTCGAAGCGTATCGTTTCTTGCTCGGCATTGTAGCTAGCGATGTAGAAGAAATCCGGTATGCCGAGGAACGCTACAATCTCTTCATAGACACGCTCAAGTAAGATGTCGAGGTCGGTTGTCGAAGTTGCTGCGGCGCCAACGTGGAAGAGTGCCGCCATTTCCTCGGCCCGGTCGCGAGCTTCCTGTAACAGCAGATGGTTTTCAATCGCAATAGCAGCTTGATCGGCAAAAATCTCAAGTGGTTCGACCATCCGTGCTGTTGGGCGTTGCCGATCTTCGGTATCACTGGCGAAGATCATCCCCAACAACATCCCATTGGTCGAATAAAGTGGTACGCACAGCCGGTCGTTCAATTGCCATTCGTGCTCAGCCCGCTCATCGCTGAATGGGTGATAGTCAAATATACTCGTGTCGAACCCGGCTTCCAGTACGCGAGCCTCCGTAGCCGGCACAAAGTATGTTCGTCCGAGCCGGAAGCGTAGGTCAAGATAGCGCGTCGCCAGTGTTAACGCCAATGGATGTTCGACCAAGCGCGCTTGTTCCGATAAAGGAATACCGGCAGCCGCCTCCAGATAGAGGTGATTCGGATCATCGGGCCGCGCAAGACAGAACATGACGGTCCGTAGACCGAGCGCTTCAATGATGCTGTACCCGATCTGCTCAAGCACACTCGGCAGCGACTGATCGGCGCGCAGGGCCTGCCCAATCTCCAACACGTCTTTGAGAATATCGGCTCGCCGCTGGAGCATTTTGGCCATATGCTCCAGCTCGAAGTAGTGCTGGGCATTCCCGATCCCAATCGCCGCCTGGTGGGTGAGGGCACGGAGAAACTCAGCCGCGTCGTGGTCGAAGTAGTGCGGTTGTTCCGCAAGCAACAACACTACTCCGTACACACTACCCTGGTAGAAGATGGGTGCTGCCAGCGCTGAACTAGCGTTCGGGCAAAGTAATGCACTGCGCTCATCTTCACTGAGGTAGTCGCCGATCGCAATCTCCCGACGAACGATTGACTCTTGGGCAGTATGTACATCTTGCTCAATCGTGCTACCGAGCAGTCGGGTACGTAGTTGCGGTGCGTAGCCAATGACTTCGACAATCACAAATGCACCGTCTTCACTATCAAGGTCGGTGGTCAGTGATCGGTGCAACAATTCGGTCATTGAGCGGCCACCATTGGTCGACTCCGAGGAATTTACTCGTAATGCGATCAAACCGTGACCGGCGCCGGTAGCGCGTAGTGCTTGCTCAAGTACAAAGGCAAGAATCTCGTTTTGGTTGAGAGTAATCGCTAACTGACTACCGATCCGTTGGAGCGCGCGCAGTTGTTCGATGCGTAAGCGCAAGCTGCTATCAACTTGTGCAAATCGGCTAGCATTGGCGATGGCACGTGCCGATTGACCAGCAATAATGCTCAACAACCGCTCATCTTCGGCGCTAAAGGCTCCCGCTTGCGTCGAAATGAGCTCCAACGCACCCAAGAGTGTGTTGCCACTCCGCAACGGCATGCCCAAATAGCTTTGGGCAGGCATATCGTTAGCAAGGATCAGAATACAGGCATTATCAAGTGCCCCCAACCACACCGGCGGTTGGGAAAGATTTCCGATCCGCAGCGGTCGTTGATGGCGCGCGATCCACAAACTCAGGACATCACCCTCACCACCAACCTGACACCGCAATCCATGCTGGAAAGCGATGCGCATCGTCTGGTAGCGTTCGTCGTACAGGGTAATCCGGGCACCACTGAATCGGACGAGCTTAGCAGCACCGGCTATCGTCGACTCCAGTGTTTCATCGAGCGAGAGATCGGCAGCAAGCGACTCACTAATCTCCTGGAGCCGTTCGAGTTCACCGGCACGTTGTTGAGCTGCATCGTACAACCGCCGGTGTTGTACGGTGGTCGCGATCTGCGCGCTCAGCACCTGTAATAGGTTGCGCTCAATCTGATCGAGCATATAGCTCGAGGCGGCGTAGCCCATCGCCAAAAATCCAACAACCTGCTCTTTGCTCCGTAGTGGTGTCAACCAAAGACTTTGGCAACCAAACATTGTTGCATGAGCAGCTATCGGATTATCTTGCGCGATCAGCGGCGTGTTGGCTATCAGAACCGGCTCGCTTCGCTCCATGAACGCTGTGAGTGCCGGAGTCAGGGTAATGGTATCAAAGCTGCGCACACCACTGAGGTGTTCACTGTGCACAGCAATCGTCTGAGCTTGATTTTGACGGTTCGGATCGATCAAGTACACCGCCCCGAAATCGGCGTTGAGCGCTAATGCCATGTTCTCGGTTGCCCGTGCAATGGTCTCTTCGATGACCAACCCCGATCCGATCTCAAGACTGTTCTCGTACAATACGAACAGTTCACGAGCATGCCGACTTTCGTGTTGTTGTAACGACGTGGTGTGCAGCAAGAGCGCAAGCGGACGGGCTAACGATGAGATGGTGAGTTCCGCATCGGGTCCGGGATCGATGAGGATCAGTAATCCAACTAACTCAACTCCAACACTGAGGGGTTCGACCAGCATCGGCCATTCAGTTGGGACGCCACGACGCGACAAATGATACTGCCAGGTACCATGCTGACCGGTCTGAAACGTGATCGCTTCGGCAATGGCCTCATTGTCGCCAATCGCCAGTCGCGATGGAAACACCGTACTGCCTGCACTACTTACTGCTCGTGAAAGGGTCTGCTCATTGAAGTTAATCCAGTACAGGGCGAGTGCTTTCGCCGGCAACAAGCTGCATGCTTCACGACACAGTTGCTCAAGTGCAGCCGTCATATCACCAAGGCCGGCCTGCTCTAGGGTTGCATAGCCGAGGGATCGCAACCGTTCGATGCGCTCGGCCAGTTGGGATCGTTGCCAGATGCTGAGGAGGGTCGTAATTTGAGCGGTCAGTGCTTTGGTGAATGCCGGATCGAATGTTGCCGCTAAGGTAAGCCGGCCATAGTGATGGTTCGCATCGCGGAGGTCGAGGGCATAGCCATTCGTTGGCGCATCACCCCATGTCACGCTGACCAGCTCGCGCTCACCGGCCAATAACGTCAAGCGCCCGCCGACGCCAAGGTGCCGTTCGAGCAACTCACCGATCAGGCGGCACAACGCTTCCGGCTCGGTACCACCAAGCGGTTGTTGACTATGTAGGGCCAATTGGGTAAGGAGTTCCCAACCTTGGGTTGGGGCTCCAGTGACCGTCGTATCCATGGCCTCGCTCTTGCTAACCGGTTGGGGCTGCATTGACTGCTACATATACCTAAACGAATACAGGGCGCTGTTTTTACAGAATGCCAAACCGTATATTAAGAGCGGCCATACACTACGAAACTACGCTTACCTTGTTCACGTGCCTGTACCAATGCACGCTGACGTACCTCCTCTGCCACCTCACTCAGCTCACGAATATCAGCAAAAGGGCCATCATTGTGAGTTAGTACACCGATAGAGAGCGACATCAGTGGAGCCTGCCGTGGTTCACCGGTTTCATCAACAAACTCGATGTAACCCTGTTTCCGGTGACGGTAGTTGTAGTGTAGGCCAATTTCGTCATCAAATCGGGCAATAATCCGTTCACAGATGGCTTGTGCGCGTTCGGGAAGGGTCGTGATCAAGAACGATTGCCCAACCGATTGTTGACCGACAAACTCCTCATTGCCACCCAGCTCACTCACCACTTCATTGAGCATGAGAGCAACAAAACGTAACACATCTTCGCCAACAACAGCACCATAGACATTGGTAAAGGTCTCAAACCCGTTAATATGCACATTTATGAGCGCCCAATGTGATGCAGTAAGAAGTTGCCGTAGCTGATCATTCAGTAACTCGGCGGTTGGCAAATTCGTGACGGGGTGCAGTTGGTTGCGCCGGCGAGCTTCTTCAAGCTGATTCTTGACGATTGTGTGAACCTCTTCAATATCGAACGGTTTTACGATGTAGTATTGCGCCTGAACTTCTCCCAACCCGATCAAACGATCACGCCGTTCACCGCGTGCGGTCAGAAAAATAATCGGGATATGACGAGTGCGCGGGCTTGCACGCAAGGCTCGTCCCACATCGTACCCCTCCATATCGGGCAGGTTCACATCGAGCAGGGCCAGATTTGGCGGTGTCTTACTGCAAATCTCTAGCGCCTGTTGACCGCGCAAGGCTGTGTAGACCTCGTATCCCTGGGCAGTGAAATAGATCTTCAACAGGCTTGAGATGTCTGGCTGGTCCTCAACCACGAGGATACGTTCCTTGCTCACAGTCGATTCTCCTTGCGATGCGGCGGCTATGACCGCTGGCTCGCACTAATGTGCTCGGGCAGGCGACCATTTCCGGTAGGTTGACTTAGACGAAATGTGCTCATCTGAACCGGTGGCTCGCTATCAGCGGGCGAGCTAGGGTTGGAGTGTGCCGGATCATAATAGACGTTCGGCCAGTGGTAGATAATGCGCCGTGGTTCACCAGTTGCTTCATCAACGTCGTTCAGATCGTGTCCGGGTACCGTCTTTCGTATCAGATTCATCTCATTATCAAAGATGATCACTGCATTTGATTCTATCATACGTCCGGGGTAGACCACAAATCCACTGCCGAGTTTTACGTTGTGACCAACCGCCGAACCCAACACCGGCATATTAACTTCCATCGGAACACCGTCATGAATAACCTTGATCGGCTCACCTTGCAAGTTGAAATCGGTGAAGACGTTATTCGCACCGATGAAGGTATTGCGGCCAACCACACAGAGTTGGAGCGTGCTATTCTGGGCCACCATGCTATTTTCCATCAGTACCGTCATAAATAGACCGGCGTTGAACGGCAAAAAGCAGCGGTCACTTACCACACTCAGCATAATTTGTGACCCTTGCATAATATTGACGTTGTTGCCGATATAGCTATTGGCAATGACTACTCCCGGCCCGATATAGACATCATCACCGATTACCGTAGGCCCGTGGATGATCGCTGTCGGATCGATAGAGCAGCGTTTCCCGACTTTGACCAGCGCACGCGAGGCGAGAAAGTGATTACGCCACTGCTCTTCAAGTGGGTTAATCTTCTCCCAAAATGCCTTAAGTGCGAAGGCAATTTTGCCTGGAAATAAGCGCCAATCTTCCGCCGTCCACTTAGGAAGGTTCTTCAACCGTGCCTTGCTCATCCGCACGTCAAGCGCGGCAGCCCACGAGAAGACCCCCATTAACACGTTAGCCATTAAGACGTGGAGCCAGCTCTCAATCGAGACAAAAGCCCGAATTGGAATCTGATAGGTCAGATCCCCTTTATGCGCCATATAACTAGGGATACGGTAATATCCCATCTCATGGCTGAGCGTGTCAATGACGAGCGGCTGTGCCTGGGTCAGATCGTTCACACCGGCGGGGAGATAGTAGAGATCGGCAACGTAATAATCACCGACCCGCCGAATATGGTGCGAGAGCTGCGTTGCGTGACGCTCGATGCTCGGATCGCCCTTCTGACCGGTAGCCGGGTTACTGGCTTTGAACGCAATCTGTGCCGCTGTCCCCCGTTTACGCGCTTCATGAATGAAGGTGTCGATCAGCTCAGCATTGAAGAAGAGATTATCACGGTACACGATGCGCTCGTCGTGAGCCGATAACTCAGAGACCTCGGCTAATTGGTCGATTTCAACTGCACTTTTACTGTACGCCTTCAATAGATCACGCTGCAAAAGCCAGAGCGGCTTGTTGAGGATGCGCAGTTCACGGGCAGGCTCAGCGAAGGGCGAGATGAGTTTTGGGTCGCGCAGAATGATCCGCTCCATCGAACGAGTCCTTTCTGCCGTTGTCGGCGCGGAATAGTTCAATCATTTGCTGGTACTATAGGCTGTAGCTCCTAGAGACTCAAGGCGTACAGATTACATTCGGATTACCACGTTTATCGCGTCAATGCACGATATAGACGATTTTTCAGATACGGACCGGTTGCCGATTTGGCCAGCATAGCAATAGTTTCGGGTGTGCCGGCACCGATCAGGTGCCCACCGTTGTCGCCGCCTTCAGGGCCGAGTTCGATCACCCAATCGGCAGCAGCGATCAGATCAATGTGATGTTCAACCACGAGTACCGTATTGCCCGCATCAACGAGACGTTGTAAGACGGTTACCAATCGTTCGATGTCGGCGAAGTGCAGGCCGGTCGTTGGCTCATCGAGAATGTAGAGCGTCCGTCCGCTACTCCGCCGGCTCAGTTCGGCGGCCAGTTTGATCCGCTGTGCCTCGCCACCGCTCAGGGTCGGTGCCGGCTGACCGAGTTTGAGATAGCCAAGGCCGACATCGTGAAGTGCTTGCAACCGTTCGGCAATAGCCGGTACGCGCGCGAAGAAGTCAAGCGCTTCTGCTACCGTTAATTCTAACACTTCGGCAATGTTGAGACCACGGTAACGAATATCTAACGTCTCTCGATTATACCGCGTTCCGCCGCAAATATCACATGGTACGAACATATCGGGGAGAAACTGCATTTCGACCTGAATCAACCCTTCACCGGCGCAGTGCTCGCACCGACCGCCCTTGATGTTAAAGCTGAAGCGCGAGGCATCATACCCGCGAGCTTTGGCTTCATTGGTCGCAGCGAATAAGTTGCGAATGGGATCGAAAATCCGACAGTAGGTAGCCGGGTTCGAGCGTGGCGTGCGTCCGATCGGGTTTTGATCGACGACGATCACTCGTTCAAGATGTTCAACACCGAGAATGGCATCGTGATCGCCAGCGTGGACTTTGCCGCCATGCAGCAACTGCATTAAGCGCGGCGCAAGCGTGTCTCCAATGAGGCTACTCTTGCCACTACCGCTGACACCACTAACCGCGACAAAGCAGCCGAGGGGAATACGCACATCGATGTTCTTGAGATTATTGGCTCGACATCCGCGCAGTTCGAGCCATGGCCCGTTGGCCGGACGTCGCCGGTCGGGAATCGGTATCTGACGCTTTCCACTCAGATATTGCCCGGTTAGCGACCGTGGGCAAGCAATGATTTCATTCAATGTTCCACTTGCCAATACTTCACCACCGTGCGGCCCAGCTCCCGGCCCGATATCAACCAGCCAATCGGCAGCACGGATAGTTGCTTCGTCGTGTTCGACCACAATCACGCTGTTACCGAGATCGCGTAATTCCAGCAACGTGGTGAGCAGACGGTCATGATCACGTGGGTGTAAACCGCTACTCGGTTCGTCGAGCACGTAGAGTATGCCGGATAAGCCGGCACCTACTTGCGTCGCCAATCGCACACGCTGCATCTCACCGCCACTGAGTGTCATTGCTGTGCGATCCAGCGTGAGATAAGACAGTCCAACTTCACATAAAAATCGTAAGCGCTGGGTAATCTCACGCACGATTGGGCGCGCAATGGTGCGTTGCCGTTCGCTCAACTCGTGGTATTCGAGCAGAGCACCGGCCCACGCCAACGCATCGGCGACGGTCATCCGGTGAATATCGGCAATCGATGCACCGGCTACCGTGACGGCGCGAGCAGCGGGGCGTAGGCGGGTTCCACCACAATCAGGGCAGGGGTGTGGTGAGGTGTACTGTTCAAGCGGCGATGGGTCATTGCCGTTTCGCTGTTCGTTGAGACGGCGGCGTAGGTTGGGTATGATACCCTCAAATTCAGTTTCAACACTGTGGACTCGCCCCTGATGGTGGTACTGCAAAGTGATCGGTTCACCACCGGTACCGTACAGTAACGTACTTAAGACTTCGGGCGACAGTGCATTGATCGGTGTAAGTGGGTCAACGCCGAAGTGAGCGGCAAAAGATCGCAGCACGTCTTGATAGTAGCGCTGGGCGGTACTATCTCCTTCTCGCCACGGCGCAATCGCTTCGAGGAGCGGTAAGCGGCGGTCAGGCACGACAAGGGTAGGATCGATTTCGGGTACGACACCCAGGCCATCGCAGGTTGGACAAGCCCCGTGCGGGTTGTTGAACGAAAAATCGCGCGGTTCAAGCTCACCTAAGTCTATCGAACCGTGTTGTGGACAAACATACCGTTCACTGAGCAGCCACTCATCGCCGTCGATGACCTGCACCATCAGTTGACCACCACTCAACTTCAGGGCCGTCTCAACCGAATCGGTGACCCGCACACGGTCAAGTGCCGGTGTTCCCTCGGCAGTACGACGAATGATCAATCGGTCAACGACGGCTTCGACAGTGTGCTTTCGGTACTTATCCAACCGGATCGGCTCATCAAGTTCATGCACCACACCGTCGATCCGAGCACGAACGAAACCGTGTCGCCGCAGCTCGGCCAGTATTGTTTCAGCATCACCGGTCAGCGGGGCAAGGAGCTGTACCCGTCGGTCAGCCGGCAGTTCAACGATAACATCAACCATCTGCTGCGGCGTATAGCGACGGAGCGGTGTATAGCAGTGTGGGCAGTGTGGTTGACCGATACGGGCAAAGAGCAAGCGCAAGAAATCATACACTTCGGTGACAGTACCAACGGTGGAACGGGGGTTACGGGCACCGCCTTTTTGATCAATCGCAATCGCCGGTGATAGCCCTTCGATCAGGTCTACATCGGGCTTTTCTAGTTGACCGAGCAATTGACGAGCGTACACCGATAAGCTCTCGACATAGCGGCGTTGCCCTTCGGCAAAGATGGTATCGAAGGCGAGCGAACTCTTCCCCGATCCCGAAACGCCGGTCATCACGACCAATGTACCGCGTGGGATGTCGAGATCAATCTGTTTGAGATTGTGAGTGCGTGCGCCGCGGATCCGTATCCATTCCATGGTGCTGCATTGCTTATATTGGTACGAAGTCTAGAGTATCTAGACAGTTCTTTCATGGTACCACACATTAATAACCAGTTTGAAAAGCCTGAGGCCTACTTCGATGACTTGTCATCGAAGTAGGCCTCTGCAATGCAATAGCGCAACGGGTGGAGCCAATGGCCGGACTCGAACCGGCGACCGGCTGTTTACGAAACAGCTGCTCTACCGACTGAGCTACATTGGCAAGATACCGTCAACGATTGTAGCCGAAGTAGACCGGTTTGTCAAGGATGGTGTTGTGTAAGAGATAGGTGAGGCGTTGCCTCACCTTGATACTCGGTGGACGGGAACTATAACCGTCCGACGACATGGCCAATGGTGAGGTCTTCCACCGTCACGTATGGCGGTAGCGCAACAACAGCAGCAACAGCCGCCGCGACGTCGGCCGGTTGTAACATATTATCCCGCGCCCACTCACCGGGAATAGCGTCCCAGATTGCAGTGTTGGTAGCGGCGGGCAAAATTGAACAGACACGGATGCCACGTGGGCGCAGTTCTTCCCGAATGGCGGCGGCAAAACCGAGCGCACCGTGTTTGGCTGCGACATACGCCGACCAGCCGGGAAATGCCTGGCGAGCAGCAACCGAGGCAATATTGATCAATAAACCACCGCGATCCATGCGGGAAACCGCCATCTGTGCCACTAGAAAGAGACTGGTGAGCTGGGTTCGCAGATGCGCCTCCCATTCGGCAAGACTCAGTGCTTCGAGCGGTGCCACAAGCGCGCCGCCGACACTGTGGACCACGACATCAAGCCGGCCGGCGCCGGCAGCGATTGCCACCATTTCACGAACTTGTGCCGGATCGGTGACATCGCACGGAGCAACAATGCATTCAGCACCGGTAGCGGTGACCTGTGCTGCTACAGTTTCCAGCGCCGATCGGTTACGTGCTGCCAGGGTGAGACGGGTACCGGGTTTAGCCAGTGCCAAAGCGGTTGCTGCGCCAATGCCACGCGAAGCGCCGGTAATGAGGATCGATTGCATAAGCGTTCTCTTGGCAGTTATGAAAGATACGTGGACACAACCTGATCGGTCGTGTACACGTCCTTTACCTAATCCTGGCGACTACTTGCCCGATTGACATGGGCCATAAACTCGGCACGAGTTTTCGGGTCCTCACGGAAGGCACCGCGCATTGCCGAAGTCACCATACGGGCATTGGCCTTTTTTACCCCTCGCATCACCCCACACATATGAGTCCCCTCGGCCACGACGGCCACTCCCGCCGGCTCAAGCGTTTCGTTGATGAAATCGGCAATTTGCACGGTCATCCGCTCTTGTACTTGGAGGCGACGGGCAAACATCTCGACGATCCGAGGAATCTTACTTAGTCCAACCACTTTTCCGTTGGGAATGTAGGCGACGTGGACTTGCCCAAAGAACGGCAACATATGGTGCTCACACAAGCTGTAGTAATCGATATTGGTCACCAGCACCATCTCGTCGTAGGCAACATGAAAGATGGCGCCGTTGATCAAGGCTTGTGGATCGATATGATAACCGGCGGTCAGCTCGGCGTACATCTTTGCCACCCGTGATGGTGTCTTCTGCAAACCCTCACGCTCTGGTATTTCACCAATTGCAGTGAGGACTGTACGAACAGCGTCTTCGATCCGTGGATCTGATGAAAATGTCATCCCTTCGAGTTTGCCGCGACCAGGAACGATCAGGTGTTCGTAGTGGTCTTCATCGAAATCGTGATTGTGGGTTAAATGATAACCATTAGTTGACATAATTTTGATACTCCGTTGCAAAACGTATAGCGCGACGGTCGCACTGCAAAAAGGCGTGATACCTATCCTAAGCGGGGATCGATGCCGGACCGGCATAGCTAAAGATATTTTTGCGCGTCTCCCATAGGCGCAGCAGGGCTAGCCGGCCCTCTAGCTTAGGAGCGAGCTCGTTCCACAGATAGACGATAATATTTTCGGCGGTCGAAGGTCGCTCGGCGAAGACCGGAATTTCCCGGTCGAGGTGGTGGAGATGAAGCGGATCGATCACCGAATGTACCGTCTGGTCGAGCCAAGCTAGATCGACGAGCATACCGGTGGCGGGGTCAATCTCACCTTGGACGGTAACTTCCAACGTGTAGTTATGACCGTGGCCATTTGGATTGTTGCACTTACCGTAAATCGCGAGATTTTCTTCGTCGCTGAGCGCCGGTGCATGCAATCGATGAGCAGCGGCAAAGGTGTATAAGCGGGCAAACTGGGTTTCGCCAACACCGTCGTAGTCGACCCAGAGGTCAGGCTGTTCGTATAACCGGAGATGAGCGAGCCGCGCATGAGTCGGTAAGCGTGCTGCGATCAGTCGCCAGAGCACACGAACGAAGTTTTCGGTCGTCGGGATCTGATCGCGGAAATACGGTGTGTCGAGGTTGAGATGCTTGTGATCGAACTCTTCGAGCACTTCATTGACGATTGCCTTGAGTTCGGTCATATTCATAACCATGCCGGTACGCTCATCTAGCTCACCGGTGATGCTCACATCGAGGGTATAGTTGTGCCCATGTCCATACGGGCTTGTATATGGCCCAAAGACTCGCTCGTTTTCAGCGGCGCTCCAGTCATCGCGCCAATACCGGTGTGCAGCAGAGAATTCAAATCGGCGCGTAGCGACTACCATGCTCAAATCCCTTCTGATTGTTGACCATCGTCGAGTCAACCATCGCTATTTAAAATCTTCTTCCCTATAAAACGGTACCACGGCTCTGCAAAAAGTCAAGACCTCTGTTCATACAATGCACACTCTCTGCACGGTTATCTTGCATACGCACCAGTCATGCTGCCGGCAATGATGCCAATATGCTATAATGCGCCACACCCGGATGGTGAGCAGCATTTGCTGCTGCTTGTAAGGTTGTCTCTTTAAGGAGCCACGATGAAGCTTACATGCATGCAAGATGATCTGAAGCGCGGTCTGGCGGCGATAAGCCATGCCGTTGCCGGTAAAAGCGCAACATTGCCGGTATTGGCAAATGTGTTACTTGCTACTGATGATGGCCGGCTCAAACTGACAGCCACCAATCTTGAGGTCGGAATTAACCGTTGGATTGGTGCGAACATAGCGCAAGCAGGTGCAGTGGCTGTTCCGGCCAAGCTGTTGGCCGATGTCGTAGGTGGTCTACCGAACGATAAAGTAACCCTCACTCTCGATCCCAAGACCCAAACGTTGCGGGTTGAATGTGGCCGTTTCGTAAGCAATATCAAAGGCGTTGATGCAGACGAATTTCCTTCATTGCCGGCTGTCAATACGCGGGCGCCGCTTGTATCGTTGCCGGCGGTGCTCTGGCGTGAGGCTATTGAACAGGTAGCGTTTGCCGCCGCGACTGATGAGTCGCGCCCGATTTTGACCAGTGTGTTGGTCCGAACGCGCGATCAACAACTGACGCTCGTGGCCGCCGATGGGTTCCGGTTGGCAATGCGTACAATACCGTTGGCCGAAACGGTTGCTCACGCGGTCGATTGCTTAATTCCGGCACGCACGCTCGCCGAGTTGGCCCGCATTATCGGCGATATAGAGGGTGATGTGGCAATGGTGTACACACCCGGTGGTAGTCATGTTCTCTTCCACACTGAAAATACCGAGGTTGTCTCACGTTTAATCGAGGGAAGGTTCCCTGATTTTGAGCGGATCATTCCGCAACAATACGTGACGCGAACGGTGCTCGACAGTACTGAGTTGGCAAAGGCAGTGAAGCTTGCATCGTTCTTCGCCAGCGCGAGCCAAAACGTGGTCAAATTAAAGATCGAGCCGGCCGGTGAGATGGGGCCGGGGAGGATTGTACTGAGTGCCAATTCCGCCGAATTGGGTGATAATACGAGTGAGCTTGATGGGAGTGTCATCGGTGAGGGTGGCGTCATCGCACTCAATGTTAAGTTTTTGGCCGATGCAATTGCTGCGGTTGGCTCAAACCAAATCGCGTTTGAGATGCAGAGTGCGCAAAGCCCTGCGGTGTTCAAGCCGGTGGGGCACGATGACTATATTCACATCGTGATGCCGATGAGTATGCGATAAGCAGTGGCATGCCTTGTGCTTGCCGGTGGGGTGGGCACAAGGTCCGTACCCGTCTTACGTGAGATCACCTGCTGGGGGAGGAGTTACCTGTGAGTGTGACAACGCTGATTATCGTGCATACTGTTTCGCTCTTTCGCGACGGTTTGCGCTATGCTTTGTCGTCAACACCGGAATATCGAGTGATCGGTGAGGCGAGTAATGGTCAGCAGGCGATCCAGTTGGTAGATCAAACCGATTCCGATCTGGTTGTGATGGACATTGATCTGCCCGGTGTCCACGGGTTAGAAGTCGCACGTGTGATCAAGCGTAGTCATCCGCATATTGGTATCATCCTGTTTGGGCCAACCAATGATGGTGCGACGGTCGTCAAGGCGATCCGGGCCGGTGTGTCGGCAATGGTTCCACCCAATATTGAATTTGTCGATTTGCTCGCGACGCTTCACCAAGTGCGTCGTGGTGAGTATCCGATTAACGATCTCGTGCTCACTTCGCCAGAAGTTGCCGCAACCGTACTGGAAGCCTTTCGTCAGATGGTCGGTGATGATGATATTCAGACAGTCTTTTCTCCGCTCTCGGCACGTGAGTTAGAAGTGCTGGAATTGGTCGCTGCTGGGCGAACGAACCGCGAAATTGCGGCTCAGCTCGATATTAGTAACCAGACGGTGAAGAATCACATTTCGTCAATTTTGCGTAAATTAGCCGTCAACGACCGTACCCAGGCTGTCGTGTATGCGATGCGACGTGGCTGGATTAAGGTCGTTCTACCCGACGGTTTGTAAGTTGCCTGAGATTTTGTCAGCGTTGCTTCCGGTTGCGGGGGCAACACGAGGAGACGTTTGTGAGGCGTTTCCGTTCTGTCTACTGCTACCTGACTGTGCTCCTGACTGTCGCGTTGGTTGGATGTGACCTTATCCCATCCGGCCCAGAAGAACCGATCGCCAATATCGAGACTATTATTGCCGGTACGCCATCGGCAACATCGACGGCGACGGCGACGGCGACGGCCACGGCGACCCCAACTGCTACTCCGACGTTTGGGCCTTCACCGACACCAACGGCGACGGCGACGCCTACCGTGACACCACTGCCGCCGACACCAACACCTAATCCGGCATTGGCCGGTTTTGGCTACTGTTCGCAGACGGTTGGCTTTACCATCGGTCGCTTTTCAGCCGCATTGCAAGAGGTGCAGACGAGTGGGAACCCGGCATTCGAGCAGCTCGATCTGCTGTTTGATCTGAGTCCCGGTTCTCCCCCGCTAAGCGCAACCGTGAGTTGTTTAGCCATTGCTGATGCGCTGCTTGTACCGGCACCGGCTGCTCTGAACGCCCCGTATGCGCTGCGGATTGAGTTGGCCGGCTGGATTCGCGATGATCGGTTTACGAATTCGATTACCCCGACGATTTCGTTCACCGGTACCCGCACGCTCTCTCAGGCGTTGATGCTGATTAACCCACAAGCTGATGTCGGTGCGACGATTCTGTTGCCGCTGACCGAGCCGGTACCGTTCCGCGTGACCCTTGCCCCGAACCGATTGTCGGTAGCAGTTGCGCGCTCGCCAACGTTGGGTGCAGCAAGTGATACGTTGCGAGTACCGGCCGGCTCACCGCCAAACCGGTTGGAGCCACTCTATATGCTGTTCGATGGCGATGTCTGGCAAGTGACACCACAGACGACAATCGCCGGACCGGGGATGATAGGGCGAGCTGCCGGTGCCGTCAATCTGACCAATTCTGCCGAAACCGAAACGTATCTGGCTGTCAGTCCGCGCGGTGATTACCTTGCTTTCTGCCGAGCTGAACCAGGGCTTGATCCGGCCGATGCGGTTCTGGCGGTACCTTCAACCCTTTGGCTATTGCCGGTAAACGGTGGTGAGGCGCGTCCGTTGGCCCAGCCTGGTGTGAGTTGCGCTGAGCCGGTGTTTAGCCCCGATGGTGCGACCATTGCCTTTGCTGTTGATGAGACCGGTGCAATCCCAACGCAATGGGCGATTTATACGGTGTCGGTTGATGGTGGTGAGCCGATACGGATTGAGTCTACCCTGGATGAGTGGAGTCGGTTTAGGCCACAATGGTTGAGCGGTGACCGCTTGATCTATCGGGTTGAATCCCCTGATGGACGGAGTTCGCTATTCTTGCACTTACCAACCGGTGAAGTGCTTGATGTGGGTGCCGATCTCCTCACCGATGCGCGTCTTGTCGTTCGTTATCGCGGTTTTGGGGAGCTGGTGGCTAGTCCGAACGGTGATTATGTAGCCGTGGAAGCGCTCCGTGCCGATGATCCCGGTGTTGACTTGTTGATACTCAACAGCGCCGGTCAATTGGTTGAGCGGATTGGCGAACAACGGGTGACTCTGCCACTCCCTACCGCCACGCCAACTGCAACTGCCACCGCGACGCCTACGTCGACACCTACCCTAATCCCAACCCCCGATGGGACGACGACCGCGACGCCAGTAGTACCGACGGCAACGGTAACATCAACGGCGACACCAACCGTTATTCCAAGTGCTACGCCAGAACCGTTGCCGTTGCTTCCGTTGCGCGAAGGCCCATTCTGGACACGCCCACTTGGTTGGGATGGTAATGGGCAGTTGCTGTACCTTACCACGCTCTGTGCCAGTGATCTGGTACAAGATTACCAGCTTTATCGCTGGCGCGGCTTGCAACGGAGTGAGTTGTTGGCAACCGGACAAAGTTTGGGTAGTTTTGGCGCGGCGACGGTGCGCGGTCGTCAACTCTTCTACACGACAGTTGATGGTGGTGATGAGGGACCGCGCGGTTCACAGACGCAGAGTCAGCGCTACCCAACGACACTCTGGGTGTGGGATTTCGAGAGCGGTGGCCGGGCTGCATTGATCGAGCTGGTACGTGGAGTGCGAATGGTACGGTAAACGGTGTTACCTCTACATTTGGCAACATTGGCATGAAGCAGACACCCCACCCATTGGAGCGGTGGGGTGTTTGGTATGATAATCGTCTCTTAGGACGTATATTGTCTGCCCGTGATCGGGTTATGGATTGGTGTCAAACGCTGCATCGTGAATTAGCGTTCTAACTTCCACCAGATAACGAACAAATCGCGCCCAAACAATACGAGACGGGCAAGAAAGTAGATCAGTCGGTAAAGCCGGTTGCGACGTACCTCGTCGTAGTCGATTAATATCAGGCGTGGTGGTTGCTCGTCGGTAAGCATAAGATTCTGTGATTGTAAAATTGTACGCTCGACCAAGAAGCTCCATAGACGTTCAGGAAGGTAGCACCACTGCTTACGACGACTGCGCTCGGCGGCGTTAGCACTAACCCGGCCGTAGAGATCGGGGAGATGACCGGTGCGGAACAGACAACCTACAGCGCGAGCGATCATGTGTCGCAGATCACGCCCAATCTGTCGGCGCCGAACTGTATCAACCGATTGCCAGTCAATGCCGGCTAAGACACGCGCATTGACGAGATATGGCTGGATCGCCAACGCATGCACAAATCCTTCGCTATCGCGGCTAAGAAGAAAATAGGTCGGAATTGTGTGGCGTGATCCGAGACAGGCGGCAAAACGCTGGGCCGCCTGTTGCATTCGGCGGGCGTCAGCCAACATTGCCGCAGCGTCGCGGCTAGCTAATTCGCCCTTGAGTTTGACGACGAAGCGACGATCATCACTGCAGTAGACTTCAGTCTCGTTACCGCCGGCTACACGTTCCATGACATGATCGATGTCGATCGGTGCAAATACATCATTATGGTGTTGTTCCGTCATTGGTTTGGTTACTACCGCTTGGAGTATAGAAGGAAGTGTCACCCCTGCCACGTTTCCCAACAAAGGTGACGACAACCCATGCCCGTCAAGACGGTACACTCATCAGGCGCAGCGGCTGTTCAACAGTGCTATCAGCCGCTGCGAGTCCCTTTACCGTATAAAATGATGACGCTATTGGATGACACAATGTTGCAGATTACCGGAATATTAGCAAAATGAGCACTTGATAGGGAGCAGGGGTACCTTCGTTCAGTTGTACACGTACAGTGGCAACCGGTTTCTGCGGATCATTGCTGTAAATCCGTATCCGTGCCTGTGAGGTCGTATACATTGGGGCGACCCACTGCACAGTGAGCGGGATATTCGTCTGATTGGAAGCGGCTAGCGTGCCACTGTCACCGGACTCAATACTGAGCCATGCCCATGGATTGATCTGAGGTCGTAGCTCGATGACCAATCCATCGCTCAGATCGAGTGGTAGCTCATCCCCGACATCACAAGCCACGTTCTGGCTTTGATCGTCAAACTGGAGACCAATTGTAGCCTGATCGGTGGGCTGCAAATTGGCTACATTCCGGTAATGGAAGCGAATGACACCATTGGGTTGTAAGAGGGCTTGCACACTGAGCCGGCGAGTTGTACCGTATAATGGCACATCATCCCATGTGATAAGTGCGCCGCTGCTCACCTGGGCAAAGCTGATTTCACCGCCATCAAGACTATTAAAATCGACGTGAAGTGGGCTAATCGCCGCCGAGGTAGTTTCAGATAATGGAAAGCATGATGGAATGAAGTAGTTCGAACTGGAAGTAAAGGGAGCGAAGGCGATAATCCCATTTGCTCCAATGTAGACTTTGCGGTAAGACGTGCTGCCAAATGGAAAATCAAAGCCGAGATCGAGGGCACCACTACTCCCATCATCATACAAGTTGAGCACCTGTCTACCGGTTGGTGGATCGATCCAACCACCGCCCGGCCCATCCGGTTCGTCACTTCGCCAGACGCCATAAGGCTCGTTATCAATCTGGACGGTGTAGGAGAGAGGGGCATTGCCATCATTACGCAACGACAAATTGAGCGTGACGGTTTGCTGAAAATCAACGGTAACCGGTATCACATCTTGTAATGTGGTCAAGCGGGGGCGAATCGGGTCAAGAGCAAAGTTAAGGGTTGTCGTGCTCCCATTGCTTGGTGTGATTGTTTGGGTTTTTGCAACAAAGCCACCGGCAGCAGCGGTCACGTGTTGGGTAGAACTGCCGGGCACTGTCAAGCTATAAGTTCCGATAATGCTGGTCGTCAGGTGCACACCGTCAGTCGTTATTATCGTCGCCAGTAATGGCCGACCGGTCTCACTATCGGTCACTGTACCGGTAATCGTCGCGTGTGTAGGTCGCGGTGGTACAGTCATCGTTATTGGTACAGCCAGCGGTGGGTCGGTCAGATTGTTGGCGTAGATCAAAAGACGTGCCGAGTAGATACCCGGTCCAGGCACTTTACGAGCGTCAAGTGTAATAGACAGTGTCGTACTGCTACTACTCATTAGGATTGCCGTAGGTGTTGGGGAAAGAATCAGCCATGGAATATCAACCTTAGCCGCGGCTACCGCAGCAAAGGCATCGAGCCGTCCATAACCGTAGATATTATTGGGAACAGTGTCAGGACGGCAGTCGTTATAGAGTGCACTCATAAACCGTGGGTCATTAGTAATCGGTTTTGCGGTCTGGGTAAGGTAGTTGTAGGTGGTAGTATAATCACCGATCAACTGTGGGTTAGCCGACCAGAGCAGGGCAACCGTACCGGCCACGTGAGGTGCTGCCATTGAAGTACCTGGGAGGGTTTTGTAGCCACCCGTAGATGAAGTTGAATAGATACTCAGTCCCGGCGCGGCCAGATCAGGTTTGATCCGATCATCAATTGTTGGACCGATAGCGCTAAAGTTTGTCAGTTTATCATTTTGATCGGTTGCCCCTACTGCTACCACATCGGCATAATCACCGGGTGATGTAATCGTCCTACACGTCGCATTGCCAGAGTTACCGGCAGCAAAGACGACGAAGATGCCGGCGGCTTGCCACGCTGCCGTATAACCGGTATAGACCGGGTTACCACCACTGCTAAATGCCCATGAATTATTGAGGATATGCGGACGACGACTCGGTTGCGGATTGTTACCGTTGAGATCGGTTGGAGCCAACATCCATTGGGCTGCGGCAATGATATTGCTATCGGTACAGTTGAGCGTATCACAGGCTCGGGCTGCGATCCAGCGTGCTCGCGGTGCCACACCCATCGCCGGTTGGGTAGGTAGGGCGGCAACTATTGTCCCCATCACGTGGGTGCCGTGATCACCTGAGGCAGTTGGTTCGTTGGTGTTACCTACTGGGTCGAACCAGTTATAGTTGTGGTCAAACATACCACCGCCAAGGTTACCACGGTATTGGCCGACGAGCGCCGGATGGGTATACGCAACGCCACTATCGATATTTGCGACGGTAATCCCCTCACCGGTGACACCGAACTCGCGCCAGACTCGGTCAGCGCCGATTTGATCAATATTCCAGCAGACGTTATTGGCAGATGGATTGCAACTACCGGCTGTTGTCGAAGAAGCCGACGGAGCTACTTGCAGCTCGTGGTCGGCACTCAGCATTGCAACGTCGGTGTGAGCAGCAAGGGCTTGGGCCAGGGTTGCGTCCCCTTCAACCAGCAAGGCGTTGACGATCCAGAGCGGAGTGTAACGCACACCGGCGGCATCGAGCAGCGTGCGCACGGCGCGTTGGCTGCGTTCGGCATGTTCGGTCAAAGTACGGTAAACGTACTCACCGCGGGCCGCCCAATCGCGAATCAAGAATGCTGCACCGAGATCGGGTCGGTCGGCGAAGAAGACGAGGAAGCGAGTTGGTCCGTGCACCAACTCGGCTTGTAGGTCAGGATCGATCCGCTCGGCTTGTTGGGGGAGTGGCACCGGCAGTGATGGAATCGTCATGCGAGCCGGACTGGCTGTTGGTGGATAGCCAACATAGAGGTGAGGTGTTAATGGATTACTGCCGGTATTGGTGATAGTGAGGTTGAGGGTGGTTGTACTGCCAAGTTCGACAGTGGCTGCAAGGCTGGTTGGGGTAGCGGAGAGTGTAGCCGGATCGGCCTGCACTGAGGTACCCGGCACGAATGCCAGTATGTTGACCAAGCAAGCAATGATGAAGAGGATAAGTGAACTAGATCGTTTCATCACAGTCAAATATAAGATGATGCAACATCGTCTCTCGGTATCTTAACACAACCAGCATAAACTTTGTTTTACAGTTTTATCATAATGTCCAGCAGCTTATTCGATGACCAATGCTGATATACTCGGATCGGTCGGATTGTAGCGTACTTTGACGGTTTTGAGCTGTTGATAGTAGGAGCGGAGGGAACAGTCGATTACTTGTGCTTGGCGCAGACGGCGCTGACCAATCGTGCCAGGAATGATGAGTTCCCAGGCGATTACTGTTGGTTCCTCCGCGGCATTGAATTCAATCCATATGTCGATGATCGGTGCTTCAACAGTAGTGGTTGCTTGGCGTAGTTGGTGGTGAAAGCGAAAACGATGATAGCTTTCAATCAATAGGCTGATGCTAGTGATGGTAAAAAACAGTGGAATGATGAAATGGAAGGGCATTGGATCAAATAACTTGTCGATTATCCAAAAGCTGACTATTGCACCGATCATAAGGATGAGGCTGGCGGTGAGTGCGCCTATACCATTGTGACAACGACGGAGTGCCGCTTTGACGAGTGCTTGACGTTCTTGTTCGGATAGTGTGGGAGGAAGATTGCTGAGCATGTGAGTCTCCGCTGTTGAACCACTCATTGATATGGTATGACATTGATATGGTATGACAATGGTAGCACCTGATTATTACACACTAAGCACGAGTACAGTTAAAGTGTAGTTGGCGTGGGAAGAGCGGGGTAGCAAGATACGGGTGCAAGCCCTACTGAGGTCGTGGCAGCCCCAGCCCAGGCTTGATGACACTTATGATCCTTTAACCCATATCCCAAGCGTAAAAGAGGGCAAGATAGAGATGTCACTCTCAAAACAAGCCCACGATGTTACCATCATCGTCGATGTCAATTTGATGGGCTGCCGGATGTGCGCCCAAGCCCGGCATGGTCACGGTTGTGCCGGCGATGGGTAAAATGAATCCGGCACCGGCGCTAATCCGTACCTCACGAATAGGAAAAATGAAACCGGCTGGCGCCCCGTGCAATTTAGGATCGTGGCTGAGACTGAGATGGGTCTTCGCCATACAGATGGGTAAGTTACCAAACCCGGCCTCCGTAAAGGTTGCCAGTTGCGCAGTAGCCGTCGCACTTAGTTCGATGCCGGCTGCACCGTAGATGCGGCGAGCGATCATTTCAATCTTCTCGGCTAATGGCATTTCGAGCGGGTAGAGGAATTTCGGTTCGCGTGGGCCAGGTCGTTCGGCGACATGAGCCACTAGTTTGGCCAATTCGATGCCTCCCGCTCCACCTGCAACGTAAACGTTGCTCACGGCCATGCCGGCAGCACCGGCTGCGGTAGCAATCTGGGCGACGGCTTCGATCTCTGTCACAGTGTCTTCGGGATAGGTATTAAGCGCGACAACGACCGGCACACCGAATTGGGTGATGTTGGCAATTTGTCGGCGGAGGTTATCACCACCGGTGAAGACATCGTCGGGATTTTCGTGGAGTAGCGCTGCCGGCAGTGGTTTACCGGCGACGATCTCATACTTGCCGCTGTGCGCTTTGAGCGCGCGAACGGTGGCTACAATGACCGCAGCGTCGGGCCAGAGACCACCGGCTCGGCATTTGAGGTTGAAGAATTTTTCTGCTCCGATGTCGGCGCCGAAACCGGCCTCGGTGATGGTATACTCGGTGCAACGGAGCGCCGCGAGATCGGCCAGAATGGAAGAGTTGCCCTGTGCGATGTTGGCAAAGGGGCCGGCGTGGATCAAGGCCGGTGTGTTTTCGATGGTCTGCATCAGGTTGGGCTTAAGCGCCTCGCGCATCAGCACCGTTGCCGCACCTGCCCCGCGTACATCCTCGGCTGTTACCGGTGTACCGTCGCGGCGAAAGGCCACTACCATCCGGCCGATACGGGCGCGCAGATCGCGGAGTGCCGCTTTTGCGCCTGCGCCACTGACCATCGCGAGGATCGCCATGAGTTCACTGGCGACGCTAATGTCGAAGCCGGTCTGGCGCGGAAAACCGTTTTGCTTGCCGCCTAGCCCGATCATGACCTGTCGCAAAAAGCGATCGTTGACATCGACAACACGCCGAATCTCGATCCGATCGGGATCGATATCGAGAGGGTTGCCGTGATACCAACTGTTGTCGGTCAGGGCCGCCAACTGATTGTGTGCTTGCGAGACGGCGTGAATATCACCGTTGAGATGCAGTATGCTTTCGGCTAAGGGGACGATTTGACTATAGCCACCACCCGCCCCACCGCCTTTAATGCCAAACACCGGTCCTAGTGATGATTGACGTAACGTAACGACGGCGCGTTTACCGATCCGGTTGAGAGCCATCGCCAACCCGATGGCAGTGGTTGTTTTACCTTCACCAAGCGGGGTCGGCGTTATGGCGCTAACCAGAACGTAGCGACCATGTGAACGATTGGGGTGATCGTCGAGAAACGTAAGATCAATCTTGCCGCGGTAGCGACCATACGGTTCGAGATACTCGGCGGGCAGACCGAGTCGTTCGGCGATGACACTGATCGGTTCGAGGTAGGCTTCGGCGGCGATTTGCAGACTGGTTTTCATCCTAATTTATTCCTCGTCGTAACCACAGAAACGGAGCGCAGTGAGGGCAAAGATGCGGGTTGCAGTGAGCAGATCATCAATCGCAACCGATTCGTTCGGACGATGAGCATCACGTACATCACCCGGTCCATACAAGACGGTAGGAATACCAGCGATACTGCTGAGGAGCCGCATATCGGCACCGTAGGGCATTCCTTCGAAGACCGCCTGTGTACCACGCACGGTTTGGTCGCACGTGGCGAGCATCTGCACAATTGGGGCATCGAGCGGCGTGCTGGCCGGGTCAAATCGACCGCCCCACCATTCCAACTGCGGAGGATGATCGCGGAGCCATGGATCATTGGTCGCCGCCGCCATGATCGTTTGTACAAGCTCGGCGCGAGCCATATCCGGGTCTTCGCCAACACCGATCCCGTAACGGCCTTCGGCAATGAGTTGTTCGGCTTCGGACGAAGCCCACTCGCCGGCCCGCACAATACCGATACAGATGGCGTTGGGAGTGCGATAACGAGCAAACAAACCACTTGGATCGTTCATGCGCAACCGTTCATTGCGGGTACGCTCGAGGTCTAATATCGCTTGGTGAAGCGGAATAAATTTATCGATAGCACTAACACCTTCTTCACGCACGCAGCCGTGGGCAGCAGCACCGGAGACGGTCAGGCGAAAATTGTGTGCGCCGGCTTGGGCCGGTGCAATTTTGAGTTCGGTTGGTTCGGCGACAATTGCGGCATCAGCGGTATGGCCGCGTAGAATCGTCGCGAGTGTCCCTAATCCACCATCTTCTTCACCGATCACGCTCTGAATAAGCAACCGACCACGCAGGCGTACTCCGGCAGCGGCGATGGCACGTGCGGCAAAGATGGCGCAGCACAAGCCACCTTTCATATCTAGCGCGCCTCGCCCATATACCCGACCATCAATAACGGTCGCTTGCCACGGATCGTTGCGCCAGTACCGTGGGTCACCTGCCGGTACGACATCGACATGGCCGTTGAGGATCAAGCTCCGCCCACCCCGATCGGCGCCAAGGATACCGACCACGCCAAGCCCACGCTCACGTGGTACTTCCCAGCTACAGACAGGGTGAGCGTACAACGCCGGCAGATCGATCTCCCAACGATCAACGGTCATGCCTTGAGCAGCCAATAGGTCGGCAACGACCTCTTGTGCTTCGTTCTCGGCGGCAGTGCCGTCAAGGCTAGGGATGCTGACCAGTCGCGCCAGCGTCTCTACCAAGCCAGCCTCGTCGATGGCAGTGAGCACTCGTTGCTCGGTATGATTGAGGTGTTGCATATTCGTTGTCTATTCTCCCCACGTTAATCGCAAGACACGTAACCAGTTCTCATAAGCTAGCTTTCGGATCTCGGCAGAGGTAAAGCCGGCATCGGCTAGGGCCTGCAACAGACGAGGCAAGCCACGTACATCACCGATCTCCTTCGGCATCAGCGCGCCATCGAAATCGGAGCCGAAACCAACGTGATCGATGCCCAACCGTTCGACAAGATAGTTGATCTGCTGCACCATAACGCTGAGTGGCATCCTCGCATCACGCTTACCATCGGGGCGCAGAAAGGTGACGCCGAAATTCAACCCGACCATCCCACCCGAATCACGGATCGCGTCAAGCTGTCGGTCGGTCAGATTACGGCTGCTCGGGCAGATGGCGTGTGCATTGGAATGGGTGGCTACCAACGGTGCGTCGCTCAAACGGGCCACATCCCAAAAACCGGCCTCGTTAAGGTGCGAGAGATCGATCATGATACGCAGCCGGTTGCACGCCTTCACCAATGCCTTGCCGGCTTCGGTGAGGCCAGGGCCGATGTCAGGTGAGGCAGGGAAGGCAAACGGTACGCCATATCCAAAGATATTGGGACGACTCCAGACCGGGCCGAGCGAACGCAGGCCGGCCTGATAGAGCACTTCAAGCTCGTCGAGGTTGGGGCTGATGGCTTCCGCGCCTTCGATGTGGAAGATTGCAGCAATGATGTTGTTGGCGAGGCAATCGGCAATGTCGCCGGCAGTACGACAGACGCGCAGCGCCCCTTGGGATTCGGCTTCAATCCGAAACAGACAAGCTGCCATCGCGAGGGTCGTGCGTAGGGCGTAGGTCTGATCGAGGGCGGGTGGAAGGGGCAAATGATACGGTGGTTCGGGTATTTGCTCGACCGTTGGTGAAGAAGTCGGAGGTGGGACGTAAACCGCAAAGAAGCCACCGCCGAAACCTCCAATCCGGGCGCGGGGGAGATCGAGATGTCCATGCGAACTAGGGTGAAAGAAATCGCGTTCTTTACCTGGTTGTGGCCGATAGAGGTCGAGAATAACGTCATTGTGACCGTCAAAGATGAGGGGCCAAGCAGCGGTTGTCATACAAGTTTCCTTGGTTGTGTTCAGCCCTGCCTCTGCTCTATGGTGAGTGTGAGATGTTCGGTTCGAGAGTCGTGGCTCTATCGTGGTGAGCTGCATTGCGACGTGATTGCCTTCGGATTGGGCTACGTCCTCACCGGCAGAGAGACCGGTTCGCTAACCGTGATCTACTCCGTCAGCAATGCGCGGATCTGATCGGCAGCACGCCAACCACTTTCAATCGCCAGGTGGACCCTTCCCTGCCCGACAACCATGTCGCCGGCAATGACGAGTCGATCGATATTGGTCAGTGGGGTGGCTGTATCGGGAAGGGCGTAGCGCCAACGTTGCAGGTTAATCCACAACGGTTCGCCGAGATCACCGACGAGATGCCGGATGGTAGTGAGCACCTCACTGACGGGAGATGGAAGTGGTTCGGTCGGCATGAGCGTGCCCTTCTGCACAGCATCCCAGTGCATTGTCGCCCAGGTATCGCTCATTTGGGCGATCAAGACACCGCAATCGGCGGGGACTCGGCCCGGTTTGTCGTGTTCACAGGCCAACCAACTGATCGAGTGTTGGCGATCAGCATTGACCAGTGCATACCACGGTACTGCCGGGCGGCGGGGATAGGCCACGGTGATACTAATCGAACGCCGATACCGAACGGTCTGTAGACTTGCGCAGAGGGTAGCGACCTGCGGCGGTAGATCGCCGGCGGCAAGGATTGCGACCGTTTGAGGTGCAGGGGCAGTCAGTAAGACCGCCGCGAAGCAGCCAAGATCACGGCCATCAGTAGCCGTCAGTCGGTAGTCATCGTCGCAGACATCAATGCGAGCAACAGTCGTCTCCAACTGTACGGTCAAACCATCGGCAAGGTGTTTCGCCAAGCGCGTAATCCCACTTGGCCACGTCCATTTTTCCTCATCGGCGTGCGATAGGTCACCGGGCGTAATCTGATCGGTCGAAGTTAATACCCACACCGGGCGATCGATTGTCACCGCGTCGCCGGTTGCAACGATCAAGTCGCGGAGTGGTTGGGTAGGCGTTTTCACGTACTGCGCGCCGTGATCAAAACATATATCGCCGATACGGCGGGTGGCAGCACGCCCACCTACACCCCGACTCTTCTCGAACACAACTGGCGTAAAGCCGGCAGTAGCCAATGCATGGGCGGCTGCCAATCCGGCCACGCCGGCGCCGACAATCGCAACAGACTTCATCGTCAAACTTACTCCTCCAATAAGGCTTGCAGATCGTCCATGTCATCCCCGGTGTAGGGACCAACCACTGCCAACCATTGTTGGTTGGTGGATAGTAAACGATGTGCGGCGCGTTGGAGATCGTCGAGGGTCAAAGCATCGATCTCGGCGATAATCTGTTCAACCGATGGCACGGTGTGGTAGCGGAGCAGGCTGGTTGCGTTTCGTGAGGCGATAGCCCAGGTATCCTCAAGTGAGAGTAATAAACTACCCTTAAGCTGCTCCTTTACGGTTGTGAGTTCTTGATCGGTGGGACCGTGCTCAACCACATCGCGGATGATTGCTCGCGTCATTGCGACAGCATCACGTAACGCATCAGGTTCGACCCCGGCATAGATGACCCACATACCGGTATCGGCAAACTCGTTGTGATAGGAACCGATATTGTAGCTCAGACCGTGCTCTTCACGAAGCGTCTGAAACAAGCGTGAGGACATCCCACCACCGAGGAGTGCATCAAGGGCCTGCACTGCCCGCCGATCGGGATCGTGATAGGATACACCGGGGAGACCGAGGCAGAAGTTCCCCTGTTCGATATCACGTGGCAAAAGATTGAGACGGTGTTCGATGGGTAAGGAAGGCGCAGGGAGGGCTGTTGGGCGCTGACCAACCGGCAAATCGGCAAATGCTTGCTCGATAGCCGGGATCGTCTGTTCGGCACTGATATTACCGGCAACTGAGATCACTAGCGTACCGGCATGATAACCTTGGGCAAAAAACTGCAACAGCTCGTGGCGGGCAATCGCGCTAACGGTATCGATCCGTCCGGCAATATCGCGACCGAACGGGTGATCGCCCCACATCGTCTGTTGCAACAACGTATGCACGAGTTCGGTAGGGTTGTCTTGAATCCCACGGATCTCCTCGATGATGACCCGTCGTTCTTTTTCCAGTTCATGAGCTTCAAACAGCGGTCGTTGCACCATTTCGCTCAACACGTGCAATGCACGGTTGAAGTGAATGGTGGCAACCTTCGCATAAAATGCCGTAGTCTCATAGCCGGTAGAGGCGTTCAAATAACCACCCACACCTTCAATTGCCAGCGAGATCGCGTGGGCAGTCGGGTAGGCACCGGTACCTTTAAACAGCATATGTTCGATAAAATGAGCCGCACCGGCAATCTCGGCTGTTTCATAGCGCGCACCGATGTCGATGAAACAGCCAATCGCTATTGAGTGCGTGTGTGGTAGCTCCTCGACTAAAATGCGAATGCCGTTACGAGTTGTGTGCAGGTATGGCATGGAACGTTGATCACCTTTTCCAAAACACGATTACGACTCGCGTCGCCAAAATTCAAGCCGCGACGCCGGCTGGCCTTGTGAAGACGGTACCTCCATTCGTTCGATCAGATAGCTGCGTTCGCCATCGGGTAGCCGCTGTCGCAGTCGTAATTGCTGGCGACCGGGACGGGCCTCAGGCACCAATTCGATCGTAGTCGGCGCAACCCGCTCGATCATACGCAAGAGGTACGCATACGTCTTGCCAACCAGATCTCGAGGATGACGACTGACGATTTGGTTCGCGAAGACCGTATTGACAGCAGTCAGGCGCTCACTTTCATCGAGAAAGACCACGCCTTCCGGTAAGCTGTCAAACACCATGCGTAGCACGTCACGAGAACGCTGCAATTGATCGGTACGCTCGGTAACCAGTTCTTCGAGGAGTTGCGCCTGTTCGCGTAGCCGTTGCACCAATTGCAGGGTTGCACAGACCGTTGCGGTCTGGCGGGCAAACAATTCGAGTAGGTTCCAATCGAGACCACCGGGTGATGGACGCTGAGCGGTAAACCCAAGAGCCAGGCTACCAATTGTCGTACCATCGTGGGTCAACGGTAAGGCAAGACAAGTTACGTCATCACCCAGCGCAACTGTCACAACATGTTGACTCTCGGCAGCAAGCTGAGCGGCGCCACCGATAGCAGTTATCGGGACATCGACGGCAAGGTGAGCCGGTTCAATCCAAGCGAGCTGTGCTTGTGGCGCCGGACGCAAAAACAGCAAACCCCATCGCGCAGCGAACGTTTCGATAGCGATGGTATAACATCGTGCAGCAACGTCACCAACAGTATGGCCAGCAATAGCCAACTGACCGAGGTTGAGCAAGTTGAGAAATCGGTGTTGGCGGAGACGATACTGCTGTGATAGCTGTACAGCACCGAGTGCTACGCTCAATTGCGCAGCAATACTTTCGATCAAGATTAGTTCGTTACTGCTAAACGCATTCGTCGCCAGACGATAGACGATCAAGACACCGGTAGTAGCTGTAGGTTGTCGGATTGGTGTGGCAATCAGACTGCCGCCGGTTTGTAATTCGCGGAGCTGGAAGCGACGCACGTCGTTGGCTAAATCAAAGAGGACAATGCTGCTCCCTTGACGCAACGCCCAACCGGCACTCCCATGATCGATCAGTTCGGCTGCGCGCTCAGGTGGCAACAGACGTGGCGCACCGAGAGCCACGGTCAAGGCATGGGATGGTTGCCGATTGGGACCGATCAGCACGACCGTTGCTTCATCGGCAGGCAAGTCAACGGTCACCGCCTGCAATGTCTGCTGGATCAACGCCATTGGTTCGAGATCGTCACGAAACTCGATACCGAGACGGGCAAGCAGCGCGGTCTGCCGGATGAGTTCACCGGCCAATGCGTGAGCAGCGAGCGGTGGACCGACGGGATGCAACTGTCGGCGCAATTGTGCATTGGCAGCGCGTAATTCGCGAACCTGTTCTACCAGTTCAGCAACGGTCAGAGCGGCAAGGTCTTCTGTATCGGGCATAGTCGTTTCCGGTAACGATGGTGCGTTCGGCAATTAAGTATACCACGATAGGCGTTGGGAGAACATAGTGCAACGAAACAGGCGCGGGCATGCCACTCGCGCCTGCCATTCGGGTATCGGCTATCTAGCGATAGACTACACGATCCTCATGACCTCAACCCCATTTTGGGCCATATGGTGCAAAAACAGGACGTGATGCAGATCGCCATCGTGCGCATAGATACCCAACTCGCGTGCGACCGCGACCGGTGTGTCGAAGGTATCAACGGCATTAGCTGCAACGATCACACGCCGCTTGAGATTAAGCGCATTCGCCTCTAGGCGTAAATGCATTGCCGCCGTGTATACGCAGAGATCGGTGCAATCACCAACCAGTATGAAGGTATCGATCTGTGGATGCTCAGACAGCCATGCGCCGAACCGTGTGCCGATGTGTGAACTAAGCGAGTTCTTCTCGATTACGGTAATCTGATCGGCAAATGGTAACTCGGCAAGCTCACGGATCGTCTGACTCTCGGCGGTGCCGGCAACGCAATGCGGTGGGTATGAGGCAAACTCCGGTGTTGCCGGATCGTGGGTGTCTTGCGTAAGCACAAAAGCACGTACTCCAAGAGCATAGGCGCGGTTGAAGAGCTGCACAACCGGCTCGACCAGCGCACCGACTCGTGGCCCGGCTAACGGTCCCTCTTTACAGAAACCGTTGATCATATCAATCGAACAAAGAGCCACCCGTTCAGGGGTATCGCCGACAATGGTTGCTAACTCAACTTGCGGCAGATTGCGATACCACTGCTCCAGATAGTGCAGGAATGGTACACTGCGCGTTGCCAGATCGTGAATTGCAGGCATCACCGGCCTCCTTTCTGTAGTGTAAAACTGACACTATTTTATCACGCTCTTCCAGGTGAGTCAAGGGGTAATGGATCGGATATGGATCAACCGGAGTTCACCGATTCATCTATCAGATTTTGCATGTTCTTAACCTATTCTATCGATGTTTCAAGTATAATGACACAAATATTGTCCATATCTCATGGATAGCGAGAGGTCAGCGGTTGTATCAGGGCAGCTAAGGAGGATTGATCAATGGTTCGTGAACGATATATTCGCCAGATCAGCGCCCTCCGTGAAGATCTGTTGCGAATGTTTAGTATGGTGGAGCAGCAACTGTTACGTGCAATTCGCTGTCTTGAGTCGTGGGATACTATCGCCGCAGCTCAGATCATACACGACGATCAGCAGATCGATGAGGCCTGGCGGGCATTAGAAGAGAGTGTTATTCACGTATTGGCGACCCAACAGCCGGTCGTGGCGTCTGATTTACGATTGACGAGTGTCGTAACGGCAATTGCCGGTGAGCTAGAACGGATCGGAGATTACGCCAACAGTATTGCCAAGCGAGTACGCCGTGCCTCGCGCCGGTCATCATTTATCGCCCCACCGCCCCAGATTCATGAGATGGCCCAACTGGTCTTGCACATGGTTAATACCAGTCTAGAAGCCTTTCTCCACCAAGATGTCGAGTTGGCCCGTTCCCTGACCGATCACGATGAGCGGGTTGATGAACTCGAAGATACGCTGCGTGCCTTGATTATTAGCGAAGCCCGCCAGGATCCCGACCGCTTTGAGGCAGCAGTTGATCTGCTCGATATGGTGCATGCCCTTGAGCGAACTGCCGACCGTGCAACGAATATCGGCGAGCGGGTGATCTATTTGGCGACGAGCAACCAGACAACACTCAATTAATGTGCAGCACGTTTCGTTGCACGGTAGCGAGATTTTTCGTGTATTATTGCTTATGAAAGTGAGAGCGCCGGTGCTGTTGTGCATTGCCACCGGCGCTTGTCTGTGATGGTAACCATATCGTGATCTAAACGAGGTAGCCGTGACGCGACCAACCTACTTGCAAGCATTGGCTGAACGGGTGTTAGTCTACGATGGTGCGATGGGCACCTCCATCGACACCTTCGATCTTACCGCCGAGGATTACGGGGGTGAGGCAACGTTTGGTTGCCGTGATTATCTAGTGATCACGCGGCCCGATGTCATTGAGTTGATTCATACCTCGTTCCTTGAAGCCGGCTGCGACGTTATCGAGACGTGTACGTTTCAGAGCACACGCCTCCGGTTGGCCGAATGGGGTCTCGGTGATCGTACCATCGAGATTAACCGTGCCGCTGCTGCGCTAGCCCGTCGTGTTGCCGACCGGTTCGAGGCTCGTGATGGCCGTTCCCGCTATGTCGCCGGGTCAATCGGCCCAACCGGTAAGCTACCATCGTCAGACGATCCAGAACTGAGTAATATCACCTTTGCCGAGTTGTCGGATATCTTCCGCGAGCAGGCGATTGGCTTGATTGAGGGTGGAGTTGATCTACTGCTGGTGGAGACGAGTGTCGATATTCTTGAAGTCAAAGCTGCGCTCGATGGTATCCGACGGGCAAAGATCGATCTGAACCGACCGGATATTGCGGTGCAAGCACAAGTCTTTCTCGATCTGTCGGGCCGTATGCTGCTCGGAACCGATGTGCCGGCTATGATCGCGACCCTTGAGGCGATGCCGGTCGATGTGATCGGCCTGAACTGCGGTACCGGCCCGGAACATATGCGTGCTGCTATCCAGTATCTGACCGCTCATTCGCGTAAACCGATTTCATGCATTCCCAACGCCGGTTTGCCGCTTGAGGTCGAGGGGCGTACCGTCTATCCAATGGAACCGGAACCATTCGCGGAGGTGCTGGCCGAATTTGTCCGCGATTACGGTGTAGCGGTGGTCGGCGGCTGCTGCGGTACTCGTCCGGCGCATATTGCTCGCTTGCGCCAATTGCTCGGCAATGATCCAACTCCGAAAGTGCGGCTGGTCGAGTATATTCCGAGTGTTAGTTCGGGGATCCGTGCCACGGCATTGCGCCAAGATGCTACGCTCACCATGATCGGCGAGCGGCTGAATACGCTCGGTTCACGAAAAGTGAAACGACTGCTGCTGCGTGATGACTACGACGGTGCGTTAGAAGTGGCCCGCGAACAGGTCGAAAGTGGTGCGCACATGCTCGATGTTTGCGTGGCAATGACCGAACGCAGCGATGAGCGTGAGCAAATGACCCGCTTGATCAAGAAACTGACGCTGAATATCGAGTTGCCGCTGGTGATCGATACCACTGAGGCTGACGTTCTCGAGGCGGCACTGTCGATCTATCCCGGTCGGGCATTGATCAATTCGGTCTCGCTTGAGGGCGGACGTGGCGCGAAGATCGATAAGGTGTTGCCGTTGGCGGCGCGCTACGGTGCCGCTGTGATCGCGATGACAATCGACGAGGAGGGCATGGCGCACACTGCCGAGCGAAAAGTGGCCATTGCCGAGCGGATTGCTCAGATTGCCCGCGATGAGTATGGATTGCCCGCCGAAGCGCTGGTGTTCGATGTGCTGACCTTCCCGATTACGACCGGTCAGGAAGAGTTGCGTTATTCGGCTATCGAGACTCTCAAAGGTATCCGTTTGGTCAAGCAACGTGTCCCCGGTTGTTTCACGACGCTTGGGGTGAGCAACCTCAGCTTCGGTGTTGCTCCGCATGCCCGCGCCGCGCTTAACTCGGTGTTTCTCTACCACGCGGTAGCAGCCGGCCTCGATACGGCCATTATCAATCCGGCTCATATTACCCCCTATGCCGAGATCGATCCGATGCAGCGCGAGTTGTGTGAAGATCTGATCTTTGCCCGTCGTGACGATGCTTTGGCGCGTTTCATCGCCTATTTTGAGCAGCATACCGCAAGTAGTGATAACGAGCGTGAAGATCCCACTGCCGGCATGACGGTCGATCAGCGGCTACACTGGAAGATTCTGCACCGCAAGAAAGAAGGTATTGAGGACGATATTGATCAGGCGGTTGATGAGCGATTGCAGGCCATTGGACTGCGCCTAAGCGATCCGGCAGCAGCAGTGCGCGATGATCAAGGGGCATCACCCCAAGGCCGCGCGGCAGTTGCGGTACTGAACAACGTCTTACTACCGGCGATGAAGGAGGTTGGCGATCTCTTCGGCGCCGGTCAACTCATTCTCCCGTTTGTGTTGCAAAGTGCTGAAGCGATGAAGAAGGCGGTTGCCCGCCTCGAACGGTACCTCGACCGGGTAGAAGGAACCAGTAAAGCCAAAGTCGTGTTGGCGACGGTGTACGGCGATGTCCACGACATCGGCAAGAATCTGGTTAACACGATTCTCTCCAACAACGGCTATACGGTCTACGATCTCGGCAAACAGGTGCCGATCAATACGATTATCGAGAAGGCGCTAGAGGTGCAGGCCGACGCGATCGGTCTCTCGGCGTTGCTGGTCAGTACGAGCAAACAGATGCCCCTCTGTGTGCAAGAGTTGCATCGTCGTGGATTGCGGATTCCGGTGTTGGTTGGTGGGGCTGCGATCAATCGTCAGTATGGTCAGCGCATCACTTTTGTCGATGATGAAGAACCGTATCCCGCCGGTGTCTTTTATTGCAAAGACGCCTTCGAGGGACTTGAGACAATGGATCGGCTGAGTAATCCGGCAACTCGTGATCAATTTATCGAGCAGACCATCCGTGAGGCGGCGAATGTGCTGCACCGGCGAATGACCGGGCGGGTGGCGTTGGCCGATCTGGGTGAGGCGGCGAGTGCGACGGCTGCCGGAGTACGTTCGGCGGTGCGTACCGATGTACCGGTGCCCGTACCTCCGTTTTGGGGGTGGCGAGCGACGAGCCGAATCCGGCTGCGCGATGTGGTCGAATGTCTTGACCGCAATAGCCTTTACCGTTTGCAATGGGGTGCTAAAAATGCCAAGGGTGAAGAGTGGGAACGATTGCGGGCAGAGTTCGATCAAAAGGTGCGCGAATTGATCGCTGAAGCCGAGCGTGATGGTTGGTTGCAGCCGAAGGTGATCTACGGCTACTTCCCGGTGCAGAGTGATGGTCTTGAACTGATCGTCTATGATCCGGCCAATCGCTCACGTGAATTGACCCGTTTTGTCTTTCCCCGTCAACCGGCCCGTGAACGGCTCTGCATTAGCGATTATTTCCGCAGTGTCGATAGCGGTGAGTATGATGTCGCCGCCTTCCAAATTGTTACGATGGGGAGCGCAGTTGACGAATTAGTTGATACGTTACAGCAGCGTGGTGATTATAGTCGCAGCTACTATATCCACGGGCTTGGCGTCAGTCTCGCCGAGGCGCTAGCCGAATATACGAACCGTATCATCCGACAAGGTCTAGGTCTCGATGAGCGACGCGGTAAGCGCTATTCGTGGGGCTACCCGGCCTGCCCCGATCTCTCCGAACATGCTAAGCTGTGGCACATCCTTCCCGGTGAAGAGATCGGTGTGACGTTGACTGAGGCGTTCCAGTTGGTGCCCGAACAAAGCACGGCGGCGATTGTGGTGCATCATCCCGAAGCAAAATATTTCAGCATCGGCAGCGCCGTCGAACGCGCCGAGACCGACGTTCAGAACCGGTAACGGTTGTTGTGGTGACACACGTTCGTGTGTCCCCGGCCCAATGTTCCCTATCCTGAGCACTGCAAAGCTCTGCCGTGGCTTTCATGACTTCTGTATCAGTCTATGCTTTGGTCTCCATTGATGCGAGTTCCTCTGCGCATACACTCCCCCACACAGATATATGACAATTTTTTAATTCCCAACTAGTACCTTTCGCTCCTAGTCCTACCTACACAGATAGCCAAAAAGTCATGTAGACCGATAATCCGTCGTTTGACTACTGTCAAGATGACGAAGCTGTCATCGAAGCACGGTCAAACGAGGTTACTGTATGAATAATTTGTTATTTTCGGTGCGCTGGCTGATCGTGATCGGTATCGTACTTGTCTGCACAGCAACCCCCGTTCGCGCTGCCGGTGTGGTCGGGAACGGCACGCCGGCAAGCTGCACCGAAACCGCTCTCCGCGCCGCTGTTGCCGGTGGTGGGCGCGTAACGTTCAATTGTGGCTCGCAACCGGTGACAATTACCCTTTCCGGTCAATTGGAATTGCGCCAAGATACCGAACTTGACGGTGGTGGTCCCCAGCAAGGTGGGCGGGTAGCCCTGAGTGGTAATGGTCGTACACGCCTGATTTGGATTTATGATGCTACGCTCACGATTCGCAACTTGACCTTGATCAACGGTCGTAGTGTGGAAGGCGGTGCTATCCGTGCGACCGGTCTGAATACGCGAGTGTTTATCTACAACAGCATCTTCCGTAATAACGATAGTACTGCCGGCAAGGATGAAGAAGGTGGTGGCGCGATTTCAATGCATTTTGGTCAGCTCCATATCGAAGATAGCGTATTCGAGAACAATCGCGGTATTAACGGCGGTGCTATTTACAATCTGCGTTGCCCGATCACCGTTCTCCGTTCGATCTTCCGCAATAACGATAGCTCTTATGGTGGCGTTATCGCCAATTTCGGTTTTGGCGGTGCGATCTATAACGATGGCGCCGGCCCGGCGGGGACGGGTGGTCAGATCGTAATCCGCGATAGCATGTTTATCGGGAATAAAGCACGTAATTTCGGTGGAGCCGTCTACTCGTATCTCTACTACCCCGACCGTTCTGAAATCGAGCGTAGTTTCTTTGCGGATAATATCGTCTATCTCAACAGCAATAATCGCGCGAGCGGTGGTGCGCTGATGCATCACAACGGCCCACTGACGCTGCGCGATTCTACCTTCGTAGCCAACCGCTCAGAAGATGTTGGTGGTGCCATCGTTGTTGCCCAGACGACGTTTGTGTCGGGTTGGAATCGTTCGAACCTGACCAATCTTACCGTGGTTGGCAATCGGGCTGATGCGGCTACTGCCAATCGCGGGAATGGCGGTGGTCTCTATTTCAACGGTGGGCAGGCAACCGTCACGAATGTTACAGTTGCCTACAATTATGCCGACCGGCTTGGTGGTGGTATATACAATACCTCAACCAACGCAGCAGACGTTGAACTACGCAATACGATCATCGCCGGAAATCTCCTCGGTAGTACGCACGATTCGGTACAGTGTTTTGGGAGCTTGCGCGGCAGTCACAATCTGCAAAGTCCGGTGGGGCATGCCTGCGTTAGTGGGATTGCGCAGGCCGATCCTCGTCTGGAGAATGCCATTGGTTATCACGGTGGAATATTGCCGACTCTTGCCCTACAAGCCGATAGTCCGGCGATCAACGCCGGTGTCGATTGTCCTCTGCTCGATCAGCGGGGAGCGGCGCGGGTTGGTGCATGCGATCTCGGTGCCTTCGAGTATGGTGGCGCAGCACCGGCTGCGCAGCTTGATCCGCCGGTTTTGGTGAGTGTGACGGCTGTGAATGGTGGCCCACTGGTGCAACTGACGTTCCATCCGGTCGCCGGTGCCGGACGCTACGAGCTTGAAGTTCAACGTGATGGGAGTTCGTCGTGGATGCAGTTGTTGAACAATAACGCTGTAGTTCTCGATGTCGGTCAGTATGTCTTACGATTACGTGCCTGTAATGACATAATCTGTGGTGCTTTTGGGAACGAATTGAGCGTAGTTGTGACCCGAGCGCCGCTGAAATCATTCGTCCCGTTCATTGGACGATAGCGTTTGCAGATCGCTAAATTCGACCACCCGATTGCGCCCACTACGTTTTGCCGCGTAGAGGGCCGCATCGGCACGTTGAAGGAGAATGTGTGGCTCGATCTCATCATTTTCGCAGGTGAAATAACCGATTGAGATGGTGACCGGACGTAAAGGTGCGCCGGCAAAGATAATTTGTCGCTGCTGCACGACTTCACGGAGGTGTTGCAAACGTGTCTGTGCGGTTGCCCGATTGACGCCCGGTAGGATTAATACAAACTCCTCGCCACCAAAACGACAGGCTAGATCACTCTGACGCAAGTGTTCGCGAAAGATGACTGCTAGTTCGCGCAAGAGGGTATCGCCCGCATCGTGTCCATACTGGTCGTTAAACTGCTTGAAATGATCGATATCGATTATAGCAACCGTTAACGGAATTTGTTCGCGTTGGGCGCGATGCAATTCACGGGATAGACTCGTCTCCAGATAGCGCCGATTGTAGAGTCCGGTGAGCGGATCGATAATTGCTTGTTCACGTAGCGTAGCGCGCAAGGCAAGATTCGAGAGGGCCAATTTGATGGTGTCACCGGTCATTACGATGAGTTCACTCCGTGGCAGTTCCTCACCGGCAATGTACAGTAAGCCGAAAATATCGCCCTGCACCACGAGAGGAACACAGCACGTACACCTATGTTTGTTAGATGCAATGTGTGCACAACGGATGCTTTCGTGCGGGCAGGTGCGGTGAATCAGACCGCGCCGTAAGGCCCAGCACTGATCGATAGTCATCGTTGCCGGTGCGTCGTTCATTTCACCCCACTGCGCCAGCAATGTCAAATTGGCCGTACCTGCTTGCCGTACCATCACGTATCCGTATTGGCGCGGAAACAGACGTTGTAACCCGAAGGCGATTACATCGGCTGCTTCAGCGAAGGTATGGCAAACTTGCAGGAGATCGTGTAATTCGTTGACCAGCAAGATTTCGGCGGCCTGGCGCCGTGCATCGATAATCGCTTGTTCGAGCCGCTGATTAGCTTTCATAAGTAATTGCTCGAAGTGTCGTCGCTCGCTAATATCACGGTTGACCGCGACGACCCCGGTTGGGGTGCCGTTTTCATCCCGGCTCAACACAACGACGGAATGGATCGGAACGATCTGTCCATCACGTCGTTGCTGCTCGACTTCACCTTCCCAGTATCCAGTTTGGTGTAAGACCAGTGCAGCTTCTTCCATTGTCGTGTTGGTGTACTGGGTTTTGAGAAACGAGCCTAACGGTTTCCCGATAACTTCGTTGGCTGACCAACCGTAAATACGTTCAGCCCCACGATTCCAACTGGTGATATTGTAGTTTAAATCGGTGGCAATCACCGCGTCGGCGATCTGATCAAGGAGCGTGGCTTGTTGACGGATTCGATGCTCGAGCTGGTGTTGGACGGTGATGTCGCGCCAGCTTGCGACAAACCCGTCGTTGAATTTGCCGGCATGAACTTCAAACGTTCGCGTCTTGCCATTCCTATCGAAGAAGGTCGTGATCCGCTGCACCGATTCTCCCGTTTTCAGCAGTTGTTGCAGATCGGTAAAGGTACCATCTTCGTGATAGTGGGGACATAGATCGAGGAGCCGTTGACCAATGAGTTCATGCCGGTGATAACCGGTAATGTGGCAGAAAGCGCTGTTTACCGCCACAATTTGAAAATCAATAAGCTGCCCAGAGCGATTGCGAAGCGCGGTGTAGATGCTAAATGGGTCGGGCATAGCCTCAATTGCGAGGTTGAGGGTGGTGTCTTGCACGGTACAAACCAAAACACCTTTACCCACGCGTTTGATCGTGACCGGCTGAAAGTAGTACGTTATGCCATCAATGGTAAAGATACGGTGTTCGCCTTGCACGGCATGTTCATACTGTTGTTGCCAATGGACTCGACACTTGGGCAATGAATCATCTGGCAACATGTAATCGCCGGCTTCTGGTGTTGCCGGCATACACGTTGGTCTGGTATGTTGGTAGGCAGTATTTGCAACGACGAGTCGGTACTGTTCATCAACAATCCAAACTGCGATTGGTAAACAATTGAGGATGGTGGCCGCAACAAGTGGATCAATGTCTAGCCATGGAGGCTTTGGTTGATCTGACGGAATGTGTGATGCAGCCATCGCATTTCTCCCCATTATCTTTAATCTTATATCATAATCTATTCCTATCTGATTGGACAAAAAGATTCCTTGACCTGATACGGAGAATCCACAAGCGGGTCATTGCAGTGAATTGAGGCGAGATATTGGTGATAGCTAATCGAAGACAACATGCGATTCGATCTGGTCCTCAATATGACTCACACGCCACGTGGTCGGTTTGCGTAACCAGTTGTGTAGCACGCCACCGAGAATGAACGCTTCGATGGCACTGCTGGCAACAGTCGCTACCGGAACGGCCAAGACGCCGATCAGCGGCCAGCACACGGTCGCTACCAGAATCCGACTAACCAACTGTACCGTGTTCGCCAGCAGCGGTGTGCGCGCATCACCGAGAGCGACCAGTGCGCGACCTGTAATCTCAACCATGACGTACAACGGCAGACCGAGGACGAAAATCAACAGAATTGCAAACGTCAGATCGCCGGCGGCCTGGTCGAATGCACCACGCTCGAACAAGAGGGTAATCAGCCATCGTCCGCCGAGTGCCAGTGCTAAGCTACTCAAGGTTGCCAACCCGATAGCCACACCGGTAGCCATCATCCAGCGCTGTCTAAACAGGTGGCGGTTGCGGGCAATCGCCGCGACAGCGAGATGCGGAAACGCGGCTTGACCAATAGCGGTACCACATAGACGTTGGGGAAGGTATCCGAGTAAAAGGGCGTTGTGCATTGCGCCTAAACCGGCAGCCTGCGCGCCAAGGCTAGCAATTGCCGTATCAACTACATTGTTGCCGTAGTTGATGGTACCCGATATAGCGCCGGGAATGGCCAATTGCAGCGTGCCTTGCACCAACGGATCGCGCCATTGCCGATTCGGACGAAGTTGCAGGCGATGATGCATGAGACCCGGTATGAGGATGAGAAGCTGAATCACCGAATCGCCTAACGAACCGATGGCAACGGTTATGATCGTCGCTTGGGGGAGTAACAAGCTGACAATGATCAGCATATTGCGCAGCGCAATCCCCAAAGCCGGTAAGAAAAATTGTCCACGCGCGATCAGAACTGTACTCAATACACCATTCGTGATTTGAAACACTATCTCAGTAGCTAAGATGCGGGTGAGGAGCGTCGCCAGTTCTTGCGTAGCCTGATCGAGGCCAGGTGCGATGATCCAGCGCAAGAGCCATGGTGCGGCTATGACGAGTACAAGAGTTAGCGAAAGAGCAACAACGAGCATGAGACTCAACACGCGACTGATGAGCAGTGATACCGCAGGATGCCCTTGACGCGCTGCCAGGAGAACATAGGGAATCAGTGCATTGGTTAATGCGCCACCGGCAATAAGTGTATTCAACGTCTCTGATAGGCGAAACGCGGCATAGAGTGCTGCCGCCTCTTCCCCAATCCCAAACCGTGCATTGAACAGTATTTGCCGCACGACGCCCATTGCCGCTGAGATGATGAACGCTCCCATAAACAGAACCGACCCTTCTCCGGTGGAAAGTGAAAGGGTTGGCCACAGGCGTGGTGGGTATTGGAGGAGACGAATAAATGTCATGGGTGTGCTTGGTTGGGTGATTGCCGAGGTGTTTCGTGACAGGTAACGTATCCTGTTCAGCTCACGATTGCCCAGAATGTCGGCAACATCATCTGCTTATCATCGGTCACCGAATCGATTATAATGCAAAAACGGTAGTGACGTACACCGCAGTTCGTTCATCGCCACTACTCTGCGCACTATCATTAGGTCTCGCTACAGATATATGCTACCGACACCACGCTTACTATTCCTTGTCTTACTCGCTGCCCCTCTTATCGCTGGTACCGCATTTGCGCCATGGCTGAGCTGGGCAACGCCTATCTACTTGATCCTCGTTGGCGGGGTGGTGATGAGCGATATTCTCCTCTCACCTGATCCCAAAGATATCGAAGTCGAACGCTTGTGTGAGAAGCGTCTATCACTTGGAACAGCCAACCTCGTCACAATCCTCATTACCAATGTTTCAGCGCGTGTGTTACGGTTTGATCTGCGTGATGAATATCCGGTAGCGATTCCGGTCGATACTGACCGGCTCAGCGGTGTTGTCGAACCGTTTGGTCTGTGTGAGGTTCGTTACCACTTACATCCACAACGGCGTGGTGATTATCAATTTGGCGACATCGTCATGCGCTACGACGGTGTGCTTGGGTGCCACCGTCGCCAGGTACGCTTTGCCGCAGCTCGTACCGTACCGGTGTATCCAAATCTGCTCGCAGCACGTAAATACGATCGCCTTATCCGCCGTGGTCAGTTGTGTACTATCGGGCTACGTTCGATCCGCCAACTCGGTAAGGGGGGCGAGTTTGAGCATCTGCGTGAATATACGCCAGACGATGAATACCGCCGGATCAATTGGAAGGCGACGGCTCGGCGCGGAAAACCAATTGTTGCCGAAATCGAAGCGGAACGGAGTCAGCAGATTATCTGTGTGATCGACGCCGGACGGTTGATGGCAACGCCGGTGGCCGATCCAATCCAACCCGACGATCCTGGTCTTACCCGGCTCGATTACGTCGTCAGTACGGCATTAATGCTGAGTTATGTCGTAATCGGTAAAGGCGAGCAAGCCGGTATGCTCACCTTTGCCGGTACCGTCGAGAACTTTATCCCACCACGCAAGGGAAAGGTCCAATTCCAACGCTTGCTTGAGGCGTTGTACAATGTACAGGTCCAGCCGGTTGAAGCCGATATTGCTGCGGCCTTGGCCTATCTCGATCAGCGGCAGTCACGGCGCGCACTGATCGTTATCTTTACCGAACAACCGTTGATCGGTCTTCTCCAACGGCTCGCGCGCCATCACTTGCCGCTCTGTGTGACAATTAGCGATCCGCATATCGTTAATGTTGCCGGTCGTCCGGTTACTGATAGCCATGGGTTGTTTCGCTGTTTGGTCGCCGAACAGTTGACCAATGAACGCCGGGCTTTGCTCGACCAGATTCAACGCAGTGGTGCGCTAACACTCGATGTGCCCACAACTTCCTTGACGGTAGCAATGGTAAACACCTATTTGCGCTTGAAAGAAGAGGCTCGGTTGTAGCAATTTATGCCACACGCGCTGTTAACCTTCCTCATTATTATTATAGGAACCGGTTTACATTGGTTGTCTCCGGTCCAAGCTCGTCCCGTTCGCACCGTTGAAATTGGGCGTTCTACAGAGGGCCGTCCGATAGAAGCGGTGATCTTCGGTGATGGGCCACGCAAACTGGTGGTTATCGGGGCTACCCATGGTGGCCCTGAAGCGAATACCTACCAATTGGCTCTTGCCTTGATCGAATACTTCCGGGCCAATCCTACCGCGGTACCGGCCGATGTGCGGCTCGTCATTATCCCGGTCATTAATCCAGACGGTTTGGCCCGTGGATGGCGCTTTGATGCTGCCGGTGTCGATCTCAACCGCAATATGGATACCAGCCTCGATGCTTGTCCCGACAATGATTGGCAGCAACAAGTGCAAGGCGCGCGTGGCATTATCTCCGATACTGGTGGCCCTTATCCAGACTCACAAATCGAGAGTCGTTTGTTGCGCGCCTTCTTACTCGATGCTGCCGGCGCAATTTTTCTTCATTCCAATGCCGGTGTCGTCTTTCCGGCCAGTTGTGAACACCAGCCCTCCATTGCGATGGCCCAAACGTATGCTGCGGCTGCCGGCTACGAATATACCCGGTTTTGGGATCGCTACAGGATTACCGGTGGAATGCACGATTGGGCTGCCGCCTTAGGTATTGCCGCCATTACACCCGAACTGGTGACCGGTAACCAGCCTGAAGTGGCCGAGAATCTAGCCGGATTGCAGGCAGTACTGGCGAATGCCGATGAACTATTACCCTTGCCTACGCCAGGGGTGCTCAACGACATCGAGGTGCCGGCTGTTATATATCGCTTTTGGCGCGCACTCGGTGGCGAGACACGGTTTGGCCTCCCATTAGCGCCGGCGGAAGTTATACCCGGTGGGATGCGTCAAGCATTTACACGTGCGGTGATCGAAATCGATGAGGCGCAACGTGATACGACTGCTTACGTCCGTATGGCATCACTCGGCACAGAAGCTGCCACGGCCCGTGCGTATGGTGGCGAAACGGCAATGGGAATGCCGGAGAGTTGGCCGTCTGGCCCTTTCGCTGTCTACTGGCAGCGCGGTGGGGCGCAGATGGTCTTCGGTCTGCCGCTTAGTGTTACTTTCACCACCCAGTTAGCCAATGGCAGTCGGCGTACTGCACAATATTTCGAGCGCGCCGTATTGCTGCTCGATCCTACCGATGGTCATATCGAACTGGCTCCGTTAGGTAGTTGGGACATAGCACGTCGCCAACTGACTATGCCGCTCACCCCACATACCATTCGCTGATCTTACGAGAAGGGCATAATGTGGCATCTTTCGGTCTATGTATTGCTCCCCACCAACGTCACCCGTCCGCATGCCGGGCAAGTACGCTCCTCACTTGTCGTAGCCGGACCGCCGGGCAGTCGTACACCACACGGACATACATAACCGACCAATCGGGCCGGATTGCCCATCACCAGCCCGTAATCAGGCACGTTGCGCGTCACTACCGAACCAGCGGCTACCATTGCAAAGCGGCCAACCGTTACCCCGCACACAATTGTCGCATTCGCACCGATGCTCGCACCATAGCGCACCAACGTTGGTGTCACCGTCCAATCGTCAATTCCTTTCAGCGTACCGTCGGGATTAATAGCACGTGGCGTTTTATCATTCGTAAAGCAGACGTGTGGCCCGACAAAGACACCATCTTCAATCGTCACCCCACGAAACACCGACACGTTACTCTGAATTTTCACTCGATTACCGACGCTTACCCCGGCATCAAAATAACACCCTTTACCGATGATCGACTCACTACCGATACTCACATCTTCACGAATTTGCGTCCAATGCCAAATGCGCGTGTGTTCACCGATCCGTGCGCGTGGATCAACCGTGGCAGTAGAGTGGATGATGGCCTGATTCATAATGTGCTCCTTGCATGTGCGGGCCTCAGGAGAGTGTAAAAATCACTTATCCGGCGTATTCAAGATGCGTTTTAACCCACGCCAGAATCGTAGACAAGTCAATCTGCTCAGGGATGGTCGTGTCGATGGTGAGTAACGGTCCGCCAATCGGGAGTGGTTCAATCGGGCCTCGTGTGCGCACGGTAGCGAGGTCAGCCGGCGATACATCATCGCAATGACCGGGGTGGCGCTGACCTAAGGTAAGCCGTCGCAGGATTCGCTCAACCAGCACATCACCATCGGCGACACAGCGTATCTGTACCGGGCGAAATGGAGCCATAGTGTGGAGATTCTGTATCCGCGTTGTATCAAGATCAACGCGAAAATTGCTCTCCATAATCAGTGACTGCCCACTGCTTAAGATGGTCGCTGCCGTATGGTAGATGATGGTAATCGCTGTAGTACCAACCTGCCGTGACCATGCCCGATCCGACCAGCCTAATCCATCGAACATCAACTCCTTATAGGCATCTTTACTTAACAACGGTAAGCGCAGGCTGATAGCCAGCGCTCGTGAGATGGTCGTTTTACCGGTAGCTGAATGCCCGGTAACAATAATCAACGTTGGTGTTTGCACAATAGTACATTATACTTTCTCTCTTCGTGATTGGGGAGAGGAGCTGCCCACTGTCTGCCATCCTTTCCTGTGGGGTGGTTGGAGAAGAGGGAAAAAGTGCCCGTACTAAAAGCTATGGAATAAATCACCCCTCGCTTCCCGGTTATGGGGCGAGGGGCAAACGGATAAGGGATGAGAACGCATGCCCCTCTTCCTCCTAGGGGGAGAGGGGCACAGCATCCAAATCTAATGGAACTGCTCTTCCTCGGTGCTTCCGGTCAGCGCCGTCGTGCTGATCTCACCACCGGCGATCACCTGTGCCACCTCGTCGAAGTAACCGGTACCGACCTCCCGTTGATGGCGGGTGGCTGTGTAACCGAACGCTTCAGCGGCAAACTCCGCCTGCTGCAACTCACTATACGCTGCCATACCGTGATCACGATACTTCCGGGCCAAGTCAAACATGCTATAGTTGAGCGTATGGAAGCCGGCCAGCGTCACAAACTGGAACTTGTAGCCCATTGCGCCCAGCTCACGCTGGAATGCAGCAATCGTTGCATCGTCGAGCTTCTTCTTCCAGTTGAACGAAGGCGAGCAGTTATACGCCAGCAGCTTGCCTGGGAATTGAGCGTGAATTGCCTCAGCGAAGCGACGTGCCTCTTCGAGATTTGGCTCACTCGTCTCGCACCAGATCATATCGGCGTAAGGTGCATAGGCTAAGCCACGTGCAATCGCCTGATCAAGGCCGGCCCGTACTCGATAGAAGCCTTCGCTGGTGCGCTCACCGGTGCAGAAAGGCCGGTCGCGCTCGTCAATATCGCTGGTTAACAAGGTCGCCGCGTTAGCATCGGTACGCGCGATAATAAGGGTCGGCACCCCCATGACATCGGCGGCCAAACGGGCAGCCACCAAATTGCGGATCGCAGCTTGGGTTGGGATCAACACTTTCCCACCCATATGCCCACACTTTTTTTCGGACGCAAGCTGATCTTCAAAGTGTACGCCCGCTGCACCGGCTTCGATGTACGCTTTCATAATCTCGAAGACATTGAGCGGGCCACCGAACCCGGCCTCAGCGTCGGCCACAATCGGCGCAAACCAGTAAATATCGTTGCGTCCTTCACTGTGGTAAATCTGATCGGCGCGTCGTAGTGCGTTGTTGATAGCCCGTACCAATTGTGGGCCTGAATTCGCCGGATAGAGACTCTGGTCGGGGTACATCTGGCCGGCGAGGTTAGCATCAGCCGCAACCTGCCACCCGCTCAAGTAGATCGCCTTCAATCCGGCCTTCACCTGCTGCATTGCCTGATTACCGGTTAGCGCGCCTAAGGCGTTGATATACGGCTCGGTGTGCAGCAGATCCCACAAGCGCTCGGCCCCCATCCGTGCTAACGTGTATTCGATCTGTACTGAACCACGCAAACGATAGACATCTTCGGCAGTGTACGGGCGCACAATACCGGCAAAGCGTGGTGTGTTCCAACTGTCTGCAATCTGTTTGATGTGTGCGGCACGATCCATGTGCGTTCTCCGGTTTCCTCATTGAACGTGACGGGCACGGTCAACTTATTTCTATAGATGGGATGCATTGTACTAATGGTCGTTACATCATAGTTACACGATTGTGAAAAGAGGTGCGACGAACCGCATTATCCATCCCACGTGCGTCCGTAGTTTTCGGCCAGTTTGGTCAAGATAGCCTGCTCAAGATCGATGTCGAGCAGGTATGCCAGTTGAAACAGATAGTTGGCAACATCGGCCAGCTCACCGGCCAACGCTGCCCGGTCACTCGGTTCATCGCGAAATTGAAAATGTTCAAGGATTTCAGCCGCTTCCACCGCCACCGAAATCGCAATGTTGCGTGGGGTTTGCGGGAAGATGCTGTCAGGTGCATACCAGCCTTTGTCGGTTACAAACCGGTTAATTGCATCGGTTAGCTCAGCAATACTCATCGCCATCAGTATGACTCCTTTCCCTATCTACGTTTGTCTCATTGTAGAGCAAGAATGGTACAATGTCAGTGGTATGTGCTGGTGCATAAGAAGAGGATGCCTATGCTGACTATCAATGCTATTGCCCAGTACTGTGAGCAAGAAATTGCACGGTTGCAACTGGCCGGTGATCGGGAAGAGCTACGTCGTCTGCAACTCGCGATTGGTGTGATCATGAAAGCTGCCGAGCAAGTAAGTGACCGAGAAACGGCAATGCGCTTTCGCGTACTGGCGGCACGCGCGGCCAATGCCCAAGAGTTGATTGCCGGCGAGGATTAATACGCGGTTACTCCCGCCGCAAGACGGTCATGTTTCCGGTAAGGATCGGCTCTGTCGACTGCCTCATTCCTTGCCTAAGCTGAATGTGTGCCGTATGTTACCTTTCATTCGGGCACGATTCGTACCCCGGCGGTAGCGGCTCATTCGGCACTGCAAAGCGTTCGTTCATTGTACCGTGTGTTACAGTGTTGCCTCAGTAGGTGAGACGTAAACTTCCGGTTATGTCGGCTCACGGTTTCTTTCATCGGCCGAATAGCTATTCATAAACTCTCGCTTAATTTGAATAAGGAGCAATGACGTTCCATGAACCGGTTTGCTATCGAACTCGCCGATATTCAAGCTGCCCGGCGTGCCTTGCGCTCGATAATTTTGCCGACGCCGGTACTGCCTGCTACCCGACTCAGCGCGGAGCTGGGAGGGCCAATCTTTTACAAAGCTGAGAATACCCAACAGAGCGGTTCGTTTAAGATCCGCGGCGCGTATAACACCATCGTGCATCTTTCACCCGAGGAAAAGGCGCGTGGTGTGATCGCACCCTCCGCCGGGAATCATGCCCAAGGTGTTGCCCAGGCTGCACAATTACTCGGCGTAAAAGCAACGATTGTTATGCCCGAACGTGCTCCGTTGACCAAAGTGGTTGCCACCCGTCGGCTCGGTGCCGAAGTCATCCTACAAGGTGCGACGTTTGATGATGCAGTTGCTTACGCTCATACTTTGAAGGAAGAACGAGGTCTGACGTATGTCCATGCGTTTGATCATCCGCGTGTGATTGCCGGTCAAGGAACTATCGGACTGGAATTGGTTGAAGCACTCCCCGATCTGCAACAACTCATCGTTCCGATTGGGGGTGGTGGTTTGATCAGTGGCATTGCCCTCGCCGTCAAGACCTTGCTCCCGCATGTCCGTATCGTTGGTGTACAAGCCGCCGGTTGCGCACCGGTGCCGGCATCACTCGCTGCCGGCCATCCAGTTACGGCACCTACTGCACACACAATCGCCGACGGCATTGCCGTCAAGCGTCCCGGCGAACTAACCTTACCGATGATTCAAGCACTCGTCGATGAGGTGGTCACCGTCGATGATGAAGAGATTGTGATGGCAATAGCCCATGTCTTGCAATATAGCCGGCTAGTAGTTGAGGGTGCCGGTGCAGCCGGCGTGGCAGCGCTGCTTAGTGGGAAGGTGCCGGTCCAACCGAATCAGGTCACCGCGACCATTCTCTGCGGTGGGAATATCGATGCCAATCTGCTCATGCGCGTGATCGAATATGCGCTGGTGCGACAGGGGCGCTACCTCCTGCTCCGGACCAGCGTCGATGACCGACCGGGTGGATTAGCAGCGCTTGTCAATCACGTTGCCTCGACCGGTGCGAGTGTAATGGACCTCTTCCATCGCCGGGGGATGTGGCGAGTGCCGATTGACCGTGCCGGTGTCGAGTTGATCCTTGAGGTGCGCGATGAAGAGCATGCCCAAGCAGTGATCGATTCCCTGGAGCGGGCCGGTTTCCATTGTGAACGCGAATCGAATTGGCCGTTGTGACAGCACGTGTCTCAGCAATAGCTGTAGTGTCTTCACCCTCTCACGGCGAGCAGCGTATTCCCTCAAGGAGTATCTATGGCGACCATCCGTTCCACCTTCAACCAACTGCGCCGTCTCCGCGCTGTCGAGTTACAATTGCTGGTAACGGTACTGCTTTTCTTTGTCGCCGGCTATCTGTTGGTGATAGTGGCTACCGGTCAGAGCGAACTGCAAACGACCCTCAGTGGCTTGGCCCGTCTCCTCTGGCCATCCAGCCTACCCCTGCTGCTCTTTCTGGCGATCTCCCTCGGCCTATCGTGGCGTAGTCCGACCGCCGATCAGTTGATCTTGCCACTGGTTGCCTTACTTGCCGGCCTGAGTCTCATGATGACGGCGCGGTTAGAGCCGGGATTGAATCAGATTGCCATTTGTAGCAATGCTGCCGGTGAGCGCTTTCCGTGCTACGAAGGGATTGCCGCCAAGCAGACCTTGTGGGTGACGCTGGGCACGGTGATTATGGCAACCATCCTCTTCACCCCACTCGATCGTATCTGCATCAGACTGTTTCGCCTCTCGTTTATCGACGTGCTCGATCACTACCGCTATCTCTGGTTGTCGCTAGGGCTTCTGCTCATTTTGGCGACGTTTATCTTCGGTGTCGATCCCAATGGTAGCGGGGTGCGCGTCTGGTTCAATCTTGGCTTGTTCTATTTTCAACCGTCGGAATTGCTCAAAATTATTCTTGTCATCTTCATGGCTTCTTACCTTAACGAATACCGTGAGATTGTCCAATCGAGTTACCGACTTGGGCCTTTGAAGTTACCGCCACTGCCCTACTTAGCCCCTCTCGTCATTATGTGGGGGATCGCCATGCTGACCATCGTGTTTCAGCGCGATCTGGGAGCCGCCCTCCTACTGTTCGGTGTCTTTTTAGTGATGCTCTATGTGGCAACGGGACGCGGACTATACGTCCTCGTCGGTATGGCAGCCTTTGCCGGTGGTGCCTACTTGCTCTACCGTTTTTTACCGATTGTCGCTTTGCGCGTCTCGGTCTGGCTTGATCCATGGGCCACGGCCCAAGGGTCGGGATATCAGATCGTGCAAGCAATCTATGCCCTCGCTTCTGGCGGTATCTTTGGAGCCGGTCTTGGTCGCGGTGTGCCTGAGTACGTACCGGCTGTGCATACCGACTTTATCTTTATCGCAATTGGAGAGGAGATGGGCCTAGCCGGTGCGTTGGCGGTACTCATCGCCTACATGCTGCTGATCTTTCGTGGTTACCATGTGGCTCTGACGATTCCCGGTCGTTTCCGCGGTTTTGAGCAGTTGCTGGTGGTTGGACTAACGTCGATCATTGCCGTGCAATCGTTCATTATTCTCGGTGGGAATTTGCGACTCATCCCACTCACCGGCATTACGCTTCCCTTTATTTCGTATGGTGGTTCGTCGATCGTCATCAACTTTCTCATCATCGGCCTGCTGTTACGCATTTCCGTCAGTGATAAGACGTTCTGATCCTTGTTTGCCGGAAACCAATTGCCGCAGCCTCATTGAGTGAGACTGCGGCAGAAGGGGGAGGGAGGAGACCCGGGAAGAAAATCGTTACATCCGTCCGCGGAGCATACCGTTCCAGTACATTGCCGGCAGGCCGTAGGCCTTCAGCGCGTACATGCTATAGCGCTCTTGCGACTGATCGAACGGGAAGCTCTCTTTGGGCTGGTTGGTGTAATCGAACTCGGCCAAAATCAAGCTGCCGTAACCGGTCACCAGTGGGCACGACGTATAACCATCGTAGGTTGCCGGCAGGGTCTCCTTGGCGATGGCTGCCATCAGGTTCGCTACCACCACCGGTGCCTGCTTGCGGACTGCTGCGCCGGTCTTCGATGTCGGCAAGCTCGAGCAGTCTCCAAGGCTGAAGACGTTCGGGTAGCGCTTGTGCTGGAGCGTGTACTGATCCACCTCAACCCAACCACCACTGTTTGCCAACGTGCTGCTCTTAATCACATCTGGCGCACTCTGGGGTGGTGAAACGTGCAGCATATCGAAGTGAACCGTCACCGTCTCCTGGGTCGCCAAGTTACGGAAGACGGCCTCACGCGCCTCACCACGCACTTCAATCAGATCATGCTGATAGTGAACGTTGATCCCCTTCCGCGCCACTACGCGGTTCAACGCATCGGCATACTTCTTAACGGCAAAAATCGCGGCACCGGCGTGGTAGAAGTTGAGCTGGCTTTGCTGACGCACACCCGAACGGCGGAAGTAGTCATCGGCAAGGTAGACGATCTTCTGGGGCGCACCACCACACTTTATCGGCGTGCTCGGATGGGTGAAGACTGCATTGCCGCCGCGGAACGTGCGAATGTTCTGCCACGTATACTCAACCGTGTCATACGAGTAGTTCGAGCAGACACCGTTCTTGCCGAGCGTTTCGGGCAGACCCTTTACCTTGCCCCAGTCAATCTGAATCCCGAGTGCGACTACCAAAAAGTCATACGTGATCGTTTCGCCGTTGCTCAGCGTCACGCTATTGTTATCTGGATCAAACGCAGTAACTCGCTCCTTCAGCCACGTCACTCCCGGTGGGATGTAATCGGCTTCAGGCCGTGCCGACTGCTCGCGTGGGAAGACACCGGCGCCAACCAGCGTCCACAATGGCTGATAATAATGAACGGTCGATGGCTCGATCAGAGCAATTTCCGGCGGATTCGGTTGATCCATCAGTTGGGCGGCAACGGTCAGACCAGCGGTACCGCCACCGGCAATGACGACTTGATAGTGGCTCTTGGCCATAGCATTTCCCTCTCTTCTAGTGTGGGTTAATCCGCATTTTCTATCGTGACATCATGCGACACTACTGACTAACCGGGCAGTTTTTGCCCAAACCGTTCGGCGAAACTGAGAGCGAACCCGAGTGAGCGCTGTACATCGCGGTTGAAGAGTGCGCCCAACAACGACATTGGCCCGGCACGGCGCGGTTCGCGTTGCGCACTGACCAATGCATGGGCAGCAGCCCCCATCACGTGTAGGGTCTTCGGATCGAGCACGCCGGAATTCATCAGCGCCTTCATCTCTTCCGACTCCATCAACGCCACCAGATTGCGCAGTGCCAACAGACCTTGTCGTGCGGTGTCCTCTAAATCGACCCCTTGTCGCTTGATGGCTGCGTACAGCTCGTCAATCATATCGACCGTCATCGCGGCAAAACCAGGAGCTTGCTTCGCCAGATCATTCAGAACCACCAATTGCTCACTCAACCCAGCCAAAGCCCGCAATGTTGCCGGATCGGTCAGTCGTTCGAGGGCGTGGAGACCGATCTTCAACCGCTCATCAATGTCCACTCCGGCGCTTGCTGCATCGCGGTACAAACCGTCAACCGTGTCGGTTGCCATGGCCAGTAGCGCTGGAGCCTCATCAGCCAGCGCATTGACCTTCGCCAGATGCTGTTCGAGCCGATCCATCCGCTCCATCATCTGATTCAGTAGCTCGGCGATGTGCCCTACATCGAGTGACTGCATCTCGGCGGTCGTTCCTCCATTGGTTTGTGTGTAGGTCATAGCTTTTCCTAGTTGTTGGGCTCGAAGATCGTTCGAGCCAAGCCAATCGCCCACTTCTTATGTCCTGCACTTACGACCGGTGGAGAGATGGTCGCAGGTGCAGGAGAAGACCTATCTCTGTTTACACGGTTACAGCCGACACCAGTTCGCGCCATGTGCCTTGTGGATCAACAAGCGTTGCTACGTTGGTGAAGCCCAACCGGTGCAGGACACTCGTACCGACCTGCGAACGATAGCCGGTGGCGCAATGTGCAATAATCGGCGTATCACGCGGGATGTCGGCGAGACGGCGTGGGAGATAGCCAACCGGAATGTGTAGCGCACCGGGCAAGTGAATCTCGTCAAACTCCGTCTGGTTGCGCATATCGAGGATGACTGCCGATTGATTGGCGAGAGCCTCGCTCAAGTCTTTAACCGTTGCAGTGGGTAGTTGGGCCAGATTGCCTCCCAAAGCCGACGCCGGTATGTATCCCGGAATATCATCAACACCGATCGCGCGGAGGTCTTTCAAAATCTGCTGTAAATCGGCATCATCAGGCACCACGAGGTAGGTCGGTTTGCTGAAATCGACAAACCAGCCGACATAAGTGCTGTACATCTTGCGGATTGGGACGCTGATGCTGCCCGGTACGTGGCCGGCAACGAATTCAGCCGCACTGCGGAGATCGAACACCGTTGCCCCTTCGGCTAACGCCTGATCAAGCACGGGCCGTTCGACCTCAACCGGCGTAGCAAGGTCGTGCAAGAGCGCCGGTCCGACCTTGTTCACGTACTTCATGCGGGCGAAGTAGCGTGGTGGTTCGGGTTGACCGTGCAGTAGCCATTTCACAAACGCATCTTCATCGTCGAACTGGAATGCCGGGTTAAAACGCTTTTCGTAGCCGAGTGTGCTCGATGGAATTGCGCCCAGCGCCTTCCCACATGCACTGCCTGATCCGTGTGCCGGCCAGACTTGCAGGTAGTCGGGGAGGGCTTTGATACGCTGCACCGACTGGAATTGGCGGCGAGCACCCGGTTCCTTGGTTCCGGCGATACCGGCTGCCTCCTCCAAAAGGTCAGGCCGTCCTACATCACCAACGAAAAGGAAGTCACCGGTGAAGATACCCATCGGCTGATCGGCGCCGGCAGTATCGGTGATCATGAAGGCAATGTGCTCTGGAGTGTGGCCGGGGGTGGCGATAACCTGCACTTTAATGTTGCCCACCATCCACGTATCGCCGTCTTTGACCAAAATCGCTTTGCTCACTTCGGGGTAGGCATATTTCCAATTCTCATCGCCCATGTCGCTCAGATACATCTGCGCGCCGGTACGCGCAGTCAGCTCGCGAACCCCACTCACGAAGTCGGCGTGGATGTGCGTTTCGGTCACATGCGTGATCCGTAAACCTTCCTTGGCGGCTACCCGTAAATACGGCTCAACATCGCGCATAGGGTCGATCACCATCGCTTCGCCGGTCTTGGCACAGCCAATGAGGTAGGAGGCTTGTGCTAACATCTCGTCGTAGAAGTACTTCAGCAACATTGCTTCTGTCCCCTTTCTGACTACTTGGTGCTTGCAATGCAGTGTGGCGCCAACTGCTTGTTTAGGGTGGTGGGATTTCTTGTACATACGATAACAAAAATTCTCTCTTGGCAGAAGCCGATTCTTGCTTATACTATCTCTAAGTAAGAACTTATACCTGGTAGACAAGTTACTCATTGCATTGTGGCATAGGTGGATTATTCAACTATTGTCAGAGGCATGTATTTCTTCGCTATCACCTATTCATACATTCGTTGACAACGGTTCGTTCGATGATCGATCTTTACAAACTCGATATCTTCACCCGTGTCGTAATGGCCGGTAGTCTCAGTAAAGCTGCTGAGCAGTTGCACATGACCCAATCCGGTGTTAGTCAACATATCCGCGCCCTCGAAGATTCGCTCGGCACCGCGCTGTTTGTTCGTGGTCGGCGTGGTGTTGAGCTGACACCGGCTGGGCAACGGTTGCTGGCCTACTGCGAAGGTATCTTTCGCCTCGTTGCCGAGGCCGAATTGGCCGTTACCGATGTTGCCGGCTTGCGTAACGGTCTATTGACGATCGGGGTTACCCCCGGCGTGAGTGCGTATTTGTTACCGGAATGGGTGCAGATGTTTGGGCAACGCTATCCGAATCTGGCGGTGAGTACCCAGACCGGTACGACGTCGGTGATTGTGGCCGAATTGCGGGCGGGAACTCTTGATCTCGGGGCAATTGAAGGTGAACTCGATGGTACTATCACCGATATTCAGCAGCAGCCGTTGCGTGAATTTGATCAATATGTCGTGGTTGGGCGACGCCATCCGTGGTGGGGACGCCATGAGGTGGCACTTAGCGAGTTGACCGGTCAACCGATGGTGATGCGCCAAGCGAACAGTCAAACACGGACATGGCTTGAGCAAGCGTTACGCGATCAAGCACTGGTGCCGCGTGTTATTGCGGAGCTTGATAACCTCGAGTCGATTAAACGGATGGTGATGATCGGAACCGGTATCACGATTTTACCGCTCTATACTATTACCACCGAGCAAGAACTCGGTGCGTTGCATCCGATTGCGATTACCGGAAGGCCATTGCGGCGCACGCTACGTCTGCTCTGGCGGGCGGCCCGTCCATTGACGCCGGTAGCCTACGCTTTTCGTCAGTTACTCATGACCTATTATGGTCGCTAATGATGCTTGTCCTGTAACCGGCGTTGCATCTGATCGATAAGCCGTTCTTCAAGAGCCGGTGGCAAGGGTGGTAGTACGTCGTCGAGGTGGTGTAGTAGTTCAACCGTTTGACGGAGTGATTCCAATATCTCTTGACATTCGGGGCATCGGCGTAGATGCTCTTCGAGTTCGGCACATGAGGTAGCACTGAGTTCGCCATCAAGGTAATCGTTCAGGACATCAAACTCAAGGCAATGATGGTGATCGAAGCGCTCCATAGGCACCCTCGCTGCACTGCCACTGGCATTAATCGGCTTCCCCGGTCGTTTCCACATAACGGGCCAGCGCCTCGCGCAACCGTAGCCGTGCGCGATGTAACCGAACCTTGACCGCACCGGGACTGATGCCGAGCCGCTCGGCAGTCTCCTCTGTGCTTAACTGTTCAATATCTCGCAATACGATGACGGCTCGCAATGGGTCGGGCAGTTCGGCGATGGCTTGGGTAATTTCGCGTCGCAATTCACCGTCTAACACACTGCGCACCGGATCGATCGTCCATCGCGATATCGTCTTAAACTGACTCGTCGTCTTGTCCGACCCAATCTCACCTGCGGCATCGAGACCAACATGCGCCCGCTTTTGGCGTAAGAGCATCAGTCCTTCATTTGACGCAATCCGGTACAGCCAACTTCGCAAGCTACCGGCTCCGGTATACTCGGGAAGGGCTGCACAGGCCTTGATAAATGTGGTCTGCAACACGTTCTCGGCATCGTCCGCGTCACCGAGCAGATGCAATGCACGCGCGTAGACAAGCGGCGCGAAGCGCTTGACAAAGCACGTACAAGCATCTGGATCACCACGGCGTAACCCAGCTAAGAGCGCTTCTTCATCGTCGTAGAGTGACAGATCGATAATTGGTCCCGGCACAGTATTATACCCTCCATTACAGACGTGATCGTAGTATATCACGCCTGCAACGGCTGGAAGATACTCCAAGTGTCCGACGTGGGCATATCGTTAGGCCGCAGCAGCGATCGCCTCACGTAGTTTGTTGACCATCATACCTTCTGGTACAGCACCTTCAATATGCACCAGATCGTCGATCACGGTCTTGGGGACACCCATCACCGTGTAGCGATCGCCAAGTTCAGGAAATTCCGTCACTTCGATGCCTTCGGCGGTAATGTACGGGTTAGCCAGCGCTAATCGGTACGCCATGACTACTGCACGTGGGCAGTAGGGGCATGTCGGTGTAACAAAGACTTGCAGGTGCATAGGCGCTTTGATGGTCTCTAACAGCGACATCGTTGCCGGTTGCAAATCGGGTTGGGTGGCGCCTCCGGCTAAGCGAATTGCCTCGATCAATGAGGCAAACTCGTAGCCGCTCGGTAGACCGGCAAAGCGCATACCGTTGTCTTTGCGCTCTTCGCCGGACAAGAAGACAATCCCTGGTGCTTTATCAACGCCGAGTTCGGCAGCATATGCGCCATCTTTTTCAAGATCGTAAACGTTCAAGCGCAAGAGCGGGTTAAGCTCTACTACCTCTTGAAGAAGCTCCTGGGTTACTTCACTGTATTCGCCACTGTCCGCTGAGGTAAACAACACCAACTCGACCGCATGTTGTAAACCGCTCAACGCTTCCCGCACCGCTTGCCGATCTTTTTCTTGCATAAGGGCCATCGCTCAAATCCTTTCTCATCATAACTGTCGTCTTGCTACCAACAAGATGCACCTCAAACGCCGGTGGTTACAACGTGGTCTCTGGCAGTGCGGGATCGATCCGGCGGAACCGCACGGCTTTGCCTCTGTATCGTACCATACTCGAATGCCGATTGGTAGTTATGCCCGACCTTCATACATCAACCACCATCCCATCCCAACCCCGATCAATACACAAATCCCGGCCAACGTACTATTGAGCGGATAGCCGGCAATCGTGCTGATCCATGGCCCGACCAGCGATCCGACAATGCGGCCACCGCCGATACAGGCGGTCATCGCCGCTAAAATGGTGCCACGATTCTGAGCGTTCAGGCCACTGATCAAGGGAAACGTGGAGACAATCGCAAACTCGAAACAGAGATCAAATGCCAACAGCAGCGAGAGAAAGACCGGCCACGAATTACTTTGCGGCAAGAGCAGGAGCCAGATGCCGACCAACGTAAAGCCGCCTAACACCGCTCGTCGCTTACCGATCCGATCGGTAAACAGTGTCGCAGTCAATGAACCGAGTAGTTCGACCACGCCGAGCAGACCAAACACAAGACCGAGCTGAGTTGTGGTAGCGGCAAATGCACTACTCAACCAGCCGGCATAACTAACAAATATTAGTTCAACGGCGGCGAGTTGGATGAAGACAAAGCCAAGTGCTGCCAGGACATTCGATTGGCGTAAGGTATGCAACGTACTCCGGAAGGAAGGTGGCACCGTGGATGCCCCGGTAGCATATCGATCGTTTGGTAATACCAAAAACAACAGAATGGTCGCGATTGCAGCAACGGTCAGCACACCAAAGGCAGCGGCGATGCCAAACCGTTCAGAGACCCACGTCACCAATGGTATACCGAGCAATGCCGATAGCGCCCAGCTCAATTCGAGGACACCGAGCATTCGTCCACGATGTTCGTAGCGACTGTGCGTACTGACATAGCTCTGCAAGGCTGGCATTGCTATGGCGACGGCTAAACCAATGACGGCATACCCCAAGAGAAACCAACCAAAGCTACGGCTGAGGGCACAGATCAACGATCCAATGCAGAAGATGATACTGCCCCACAGCATTGTTGCCCGGTCGCCAATCCGATCGCTTACAAAACCACCGAGCGGACTGATCAGCGAGGCTGCCACTTGCACGGTAATTAATAAACTTGCCACATTGAGATCGACGGTAAAGCTTGCCGCAAGCAATGTAAGCAGCGGGTAGACGAGGCGAAATGCCACACTGATGAGCCAGCGTCCCCATACGAGAATCATAATGGTCGGCCACGTAAGGGTGTGAGGTATCGTTGTGGGCAACGTTGTCATGTCATGTTCCTTGTTCACTGTTGAAAACACAGCAACTACCGAAATTAGGCATCGTGATGCCACAAATGTGCATTGACAGATACTGAGGGGTAGGCTATCATTTGAACCATTGTCAGCGAGATTTTGGAATAAAGCCACATTTGCTTATGCACCGACAATATCACGCATGGCATAGCCCTGCCCTCAATCGAACGATGGAATTGTTAGTTTTTGGTCACGCCGGCGCGCCCGTACTCGTCTTCCCTACGTCGCATGGACGGTTCTACGAGTATGAGGACCGTGGCATGGTGGCGGCTTTGGGTCATCATCTGGAGCAAGGATGGATTCAGCTCGTCTGTGTTGATAGTGTGTATAGTGAAAGTTGGTACAATTATAATGCCGATACTGATGCCCGCATCTGGCGGGAAGAACAGTATGAACACTACCTGATCACCGAGGTTCTACCGCTCATTCGCCATCTCAACCCTAACCCCTTTTTTATGGCGACGGGTTGTTCCTTTGGAGCCAGCGAGGCCGTTACCTTCACTCTGCGCCATCCTGGTCTAATCCGGCGCGTGATCGGATTATCGGGATTGTACGATCTCAAACGGTTTTTTACCAACTACACGCAAGGCGTCTACTTTCATAATCCGGTTGATTTTATTCCGAACCTCAACGATCGGTGGGCGATAGACCGCTTGCGCGAGACCGACATTATTTTGGTCACCGGGCGTGATGATCCATCGGCGTGGTCCAATGAACTCCTCTCAAGCCAATTATGGGCGAAGGGTATTGGTAATGCGCTCCGGATCTGGGATGGCTGGTGTCATGATTGGCCGTATTGGCAACACATGATCCTCAAATACATCGGCGGTCATGATTAGCAACTGATGCATACTTATGCGGTAGAGCCCCTCTGAAAAATCCGGTACCTTCGGACTATTCAGTTCATCATCTGCTCATCATATACTAATCACCAGAGGTAAGGTCTGTGCAGGAGTGCGTGCTATGAAACCCAAACGCGGACAATCCATCGTTGAGATGGCGCTCTTGCTCCCCACGATGCTGATCGTGTTGTTTGGGATTATCGAGTTTGGTTATTTGATCTTTGCCTACTCGATGATCTCGCAAGCGGCTCGTAACGGGGCTGAAGCGGCAGCACAGTTGCCACCATACGAGACGTGGTTGCAACTGCGCAACAATCCGCCGGCTAACTTTCCCGGTTTTACTGCCGATGGGTGTGTGCGAGGCATTATGGAAGCCATCCGCTCCGATATTGTCCTCTTCGACGGTTCGGGGAATGAAGGTCGGCGGATTGAGGATTATGTGATTATCCGCTACCCTAATGGCGGGCAGACTCGTAATCTAAAAGATCGAGGCCCTATCGAGATCGAGATTAACTATCCAGTGCGGAGCATCACACCGCTCTTTGACTTGATCGGTCTAGAGAACGGAACAATTAATTTGCGGGTGGTGCAGCGTCGCTCAATTGAAAACCTCGGCGTTGATCCGGCGAGTCCGCGAGGCGTGGCCTGTGCCCGAGATGTTGCCGATTGGCAAGAGTTGCAAGACCTGCGGTCACCATGAGAGAGGGTGTCTATGCAAAGCACACGACGTCGGAAAACTGCTGGCCAAGCCATTGTTGAGTTTGCCCTCTCGGCTACGGTTATTTTCCTCTTACTATCTGCCGCTGTCGACCTTGGCTTGATCTTCTTTACCTTGCAGGCGCTGCGCGCTGCTGCACAAGAGGGAGCGACGTATGGTAGCTACCCGATCATCGTCACCAATAGCAGTGGTCAAGTAACGGCGGTACAGCTTAATTATTCAGAAATTTATAGGAGGATTCGCTTTGCTGGTGGCGACCGACCTTCGGGGATTGCCAATTTGTTCGATTTGAACGGTGATGGGATTGATGATGACCGCCAGGGGTCTGTCATCTTCAATCCGAGTAACCCGACCAACCCCAACGGGTTTGTCATTATTGAAAATCCGAAAGGACCGAATCCGGCTAATCTGAGCGGGACATGCGCTACTACGACACCGCGGGTCGATATGCGCAACGCCGGTCAGAATTGCTGGATCCGCGTCACTATTCGCTACCGATATCGGCTCTTCTTCCCATTTGCGCCGGCGTTTGGGCGAGAGATCATTTTGCGGGTTACTCACACTATGCCGGTCCGGAGCCAGTTTGTAGGGTAGATTATTTGAGTTGTCATTCCAGTTGATACTCAGTTTAGGAGGAACCTATGTTAACCCGTCGTATTCGTGCCTACCGCCCACCACGACGAATGCGAGGGCAGAGCATCCCACTTCTCGCCCTCATGATCGTCGTGCTGATCGGGATGGTAGCATTATCGGTGGATGTAGGGCGCACCTTCTCAGAAGAGCGCCGTGCCGTCGCTGCTGCTAACGCAGCATCGTTGTCGGCGATGAACACTTACATTCGTCGACCGGCCGGTACGACCAATAAAGTTATCTATGACTCTATTGTGAATTCGCTGCGCTCAAACGGGATTGATATCGAAAATAATCCGAATATTCGGATGGAGGCCTACTATCTCAATGGCCGTGGCGAACCGATTGAGGGTGGTGCTCGCATCAATCCCGATGGTACGGTCGCTCCTGATAATGTGGCGTACATCCAAGTAAACCTCGAAGGTGATGTTGATACCTTCTTCGCCCGGGTTGTCAATCAGAATCAGTTGCCAATCGGTGCTACTGCATACGCCGGTACCTGTCCACCGACTGATGGGGTCTACCCTATTGCGGTGAATAATGAGTACATCAGCGGTAATGAGTTTCGTAATCCGGGTGATGCGAATGGTGATGGTAAGCCTGATAATAATTGGCAAAAACTGACGAGTGGTACCTACAAAGGCTTTACCAAGATGCGTCTGTATCCGACCGATGGCAACCTGCCCGGCCAGTTTGGGTGGTTGCGCTGGCTCGATGGGCGCGGGGCAAGTGGTGCAAATGCCAATAGTAACCAAGAGCTAGAGTTAGCACTGACCGGTACCGGTTCACTTTCCAAGGGTTTCATGGAGGTCGTTCCATGGCCGGCTACCAATCTGCCCCGTCCGGCTAGCTACCCTGAACGACCCGGTGAGTTGAATGTTGGTGACTGGGTTTACGGTAGCTCTGGTTACAACAACAGTGTTGGTGTACGCAACGCTCTTGATGCTCACATCGCTGCCGGGACGCGGATGGTCCTGCCGATCTACGATGTTGCTGTTGGTCAAGGATCGAACGCTGCCTTCCGAGTGGTGCGCTTTGGACTGTTTGTGCTGACCGCATATGGACAGGAGCGGGGTAAGCCTTACCTCGATCTCATCTTCCTCGGCGATCCGAATCGCCAAGGTACGGCCTGCTCGGCAACGCCGCCGCCGCCGGAGAATACCAGTGTTGTGCGCCTGACCGGGGGTGTTGAGCTGTGGCCGGAGTATCAGATCGTTGTAAATGAACGTCGTCCGGTGCAATACGTGGTCATTCTTGATGTCTCCGGTTCAATGAATGCCAACTTCATCGGCCAAGGTATCGTGAATGGGCGAGTGACCCAATGCACGAATGGACCGCCCGGGTCGCCTCCGGCCCAAAGCTGTGGTCAGCCCCAATATGCATGGAATCCGGTGCAAGAGCGGCGCATTTACGTTGCCAAAGAGGCGATTAAGCTGCTGATCCGGCAAACGAATATGCCTGGCAACCCCGGCTATGATCCAACGCAGCCAATTGACAGTATGGCACTAGTCTGGTTTACGCATAACGTTCCGAGTACGAATATCTTACCCTTCCAATCGAACCCGAATACTCTGATCCAAGCCGTTAATAATGCCGGTGCATATCAGGGCGATCCATACAAAACGAGTGGTCGTGCTAATGGGACCGGTGGATTGTACCGTGCCAGCCAATTGTTGGCCAATGCACCCAGAACCACCAACCAACTTGGTAAGGAGTGGATCTATCGGCGGGCCATTATCTTCGTAACCGATGGGGTAACTAATACCTTTTTCAATGCCAACGACTCGAATGTGAATGCTGGTAGCAGCAGTATGACGACGTATCCCAATGGTCATGCTTGTCGGAAGGATGAGGTACTCGAAGATGCGCTTTGTCAAACCACCGAGGTTGGTGGGAAATACAATGGAATGGATCGGCCGATCACGCAAATGGTGAATATGGCAAACACGATTAAGTCGAATCAGTCGATCCAGACTGACATCTATGTCTTGGCACTCTCGTCGATCCCGGCGACCGGTCTGCGTGATGGCGTTGCCACTACACCGCGCCACTTCTATACCGCCGAAACGCTTGAATCGGGTCCTGATGGGTTGAATAACGTCGACCGCATCATGCTAGCAATCAATGCTGAGATTGAGCGTGGACCATGTATGAGTGGTAGTGATGGTGAGTGGCGCGCCACTATTCCGGGTAATCACTTCCAGTCGGTGGGTGGGCTGAGCTATCCGAATGTTGGTGAGGTGATCTTACAAGACATCTCGACCAATAGCATCTATCGGGCACCGATTGTAGCCGGTACCGATGGTCGGGTACGGTATACCTTCGAAGAGATTCCACGCGGTACCTATCGGATGCAGGCTTACCTCTTCTACCGCCACCCATTGGATCCGCCGACAGCACAACCGCGCATGTATAGCCAGATCTTTACTAATGGCTCGACCCAATCGGATATGGTGGTGGTGCTTGAACCAAATGGTCAGGGAGCTGGTTTCATCTCAACAATTGAGCAGAACCTACGCTTGCGCCTCGACGGCAATGTGTGCAGTGTGAATTAGGCTATCTATGAGTACCGGCGCTATACTTGCTCAAAGTATAGCACCGGTATTGCTCTTATCCATCGGCGAACTTCAACTTCACAGGTATTCTCGTCGGGAGGTCACTGATGACACCACCATTTCTATCTCTATCCCGTCGCACATTACGGGTTATGGTTATATATACCCTCAGTTGCGTTATGCTGGTGACTGCGTGGCCATCAGGGACTATACGCGCTTTGGTTGACGAAACAGGGACCGATCAAATTATCGATAACTCTCAGGCCGATTTTGCCAGCGGGGTGTTTCAGCGCACGGTCGTGGCGGCAGCACCAAGCACGCCGAGTGCTCCAGATGTGGTCGGCGCTGTGGAGCTAGCACCGGTCGGGGCGTTAAATCGTAATAATTGGTCAACCTCAAGCACAACATTGCCATTGCCATTGAGCGATGCTCCTGTAGTGTCACTTAGTAAATATCTGTTTGTTATCGGTGGTGCTACGACAATAGATAGTAATGGTGAGAGTGTCTCCAACTCAAACTATGTCTTTCGTGGTGAAATTAATCAGGCGACCGGTGCATTTGTGACCGATTCATACCCTGCACCGGGCAATGATGCGTTTAAGGCCTTTGCCATCCAGGGCGCTGATCCCGGTCCTGAATGTGACATCGTGATTGCCGGTCGGTCGCGATCGGCAGCCGTAGCTGTGCCGGCAACTACCGGATCGAATCTTGGCTATATCTTTATTGTCGGCGGTAATATGTACGATCAAACTTGCGCGACGTACAACTTCTCGACTAATCTTGTACAACGTGCAACAGTTAATGCTAACGGTGATATTATCGCTTGGAACACACCGGATACTTGGCGGTTTCCTACCCTCGACAGTAATGGTGAGATTATCACCAATTCGGCTTCGCCTGACCTCCGCGGAGTTCAGGACTTACAACTCGTGCATGTTCGGACCAGCGCAGGGAATGACTTTATCTATGCGATAGGCGGCTTAAGTGTTGCGCCAAGTCAGCTTGTACAGCAAGATATTTATCCGTATGTCTTCTACACCAAAGTCGATGCCAACGGTAATCTGACGCATCCTACTAATTCGTCCGCCGGAACGGTTTGGGCAAAGTTGGCCGATTTGCCGTTCCCCCTTCACTCTGGCCTTCACTCTGGGACGGCACTAGCCGTTAACACCACTCGGATCGAAGGTGGCGCACCGGTACAGAAAGATGCGATCTTTTTGCTCGGTGGCTGTACTACGATTGATTGTACGTTGCTTAATACCTCGGTATGGCGGGCCGATGTCAATCCGACGACCGGTACGTTAACATGGACCGACCAGGTCGCTGCTATAGGTAGTGGGACGCAAGCGATTAACATTCAGGCTCGACATAACGTTACAGGTTTGAGTTTCAACAATCGTATCTATTACATTACCGGTTCGACAGACAATAGCTTTCCCGGTGCTAGCGGGGCAACTGCGACGATCCCGGTCGCAATCTTTAACGATCAATTCTTGTTAGAAGATTTGACCAATAGTAATATTTACTTCGTCGGTACCAATGAGACGAATGACCGTGTCTTACCAGAACCATACCGACGGGTCGGTGCAGCGGCAGCACTTATCCCGGCAGTACCACCTGATAATGTGACAAGTCAAGTCTATGCAGCGTGGATGTATGTGATCGGTGGGGCTAGTGAGAATAACGAGCCAACGAATACGATCTTTTTTGGTGGTGTAGGCAGTGCAAATGAGACGACCAGTGCGACCCGAGCACCAGAAGGTTGGTACTATTCGCAACCATTCCCGGTACTAACCGACAACGAAACGTCGCGGCTACTGGCTCTCAAGTGGTTTGTTGATCTCAACCGTCCATCTAGCAATCCTGAGGCAGATATCCGCATTCAATTCCGCGCCGCCGTGACAAGTGGTACCTGCCGAGAGAGTGATTTTGATCCTTCGCCTTCCATTTCGAATCCAGAACGGTGGCGAGCAATAGATGCGAATCCTAATTCTGTGTTGTACTCTAAGGACGGGCTTAACCAGGTACGCTTGATCAATGCCTTCCCAGACGAAGAGATTCAAGCAACCTGTATGCAGTACCGGGCTCAGCTCATTCAAGATCCCGGTGATCGAACGTTCTCACCGAAACTTCTCTATTTCGCGGTCGAGAAGATTGTTGCAGCCAAGCCGGACATTATCATCGAGACCTTCGATGTTCAGACGAACAACGGAAGTTTTCGCAATATTGTCTTGACCTTGCGCAATCTGCGGAAGAATAGCCTTGCGGCGACGCGCAGTGTGGTGGCGGCAAGTGGGGGTGGTGGTTTCTTTGTCGATCTCTGCATCGCTCGGCGAACCGATCCGGATGTTCCAGTGCTCACCTCTGTGCCGGCTCCTGATCCCAACGCCGGTGGTTCAGCGACTCCGGTATGTGTGACAGTATCGGCACAAGTCCCGAAGGAGCCATTTATACCGGGTGCATCGTACACCGTTCCATTAAATAGTTGGAATAAAGCTAATGGTGAGCCGGCGAACTGGAATACGATTTTCGGTACGCCAGGCACGTATGACATCGGAATTGTGGTGGATTACAATACGATGACCGGCGAAGATGCTGAAGGGCGAAGCAATAACCGTGGTGAAAGTCCATCGGCGCCGAATGGGATTATTCGAACTATCACCGTTGTGGCACCACCCACACCTGAACCAGAGTCGATAAAGGTCTTTGTACCGGTCATTTATCGATAGGTTAGGGTTTCGATCACAGAAGGTTTTGTCTGTGCGCCTTGGCGGAAAGTGTCAAGGCGCACTATTTTTAGTTGTCTTTCCAACCTACTCGACACACATCGATGGATTTGTTATGATGCCAACGGGATCAGGCGTAACGGTAGCGAAAGGTGTTGGTGATCATGCAACCACTCGATCATGCCAAAGCTGAGCAGGATTTTCACTTTTTGCTGAAATGCTTTCAACGTATGCTCCGTGATATTGGTGCGATCTCGGTTGCAGCAGCATTGCCATGGTTGCATGAGGGGACCGATCAGTCGGCAGTGGCGGTACGAGAATTGGCGCAGGCATTTGGGATTGCCTTCCAGTTGCTTAACATTGCCGAAGAGAATGCGGCAGTCCAGCAGCGCCGGATGACCGACCGTGATCCCGCATTACCACCCGAATCGGGGCGTTGGCGTGATGCGTTGTTGAAATTACAACGTGCCGGTTTCACGGCTGATGAGATTGCGGCAGCGTTGCCTGAAATACGAGTTGAACCGGTGCTAACCGCCCATCCAACCGAGGCAAAACGTACTACCGTCCTCGATCATTACCGCGAGCTGTATCTATTGCTCGTCCGACGTGAAAGCCAACGTTGGTCTCCGGCAGAGCAAGCCGAGATCGAGACGGATATCATAGCGTTGTTAGAGCGGTTGTGGCGAACCGGTAACATCTTTCTTAGTAAACCGGATGTGGCTTCAGAGGTACGAAATGTCCTGCACTACCTTGTGAACGTCTTTCCTGACGTATTGCCGGTCCTGGATAATCAATTGCGCTATGCGTGGCAAATGAGCGGATTTGATCCGGCATTATTGATCGAGCGTTGGCCAAAGCTAACGTTTGGTTCTTGGGTCGGTGGCGACCGCGATGGGCATCCGCTCGTCACGGCCGAGATTACAGCGCAGACGTTGCACGAGTTACGTTTGCAAGCTTTGCGCTTACTCCGGCGTCGGATTCGGCAGGCGGTGCGTCACCTAAGTATCTCAGATCTGCTGGTACCAACCCCACCCGGTCTAGCCGAGCAGATTCGGCGGATGACGAATGCCTTGGGGATGCGAGGGGTACAAGCGGTGGCGCGGAATCCGAACGAGCCATGGCGGCAGGCGCTGAATCTGATGTTGGCGAGACTGCCGATAGATGATTCACCGGCGGAAGCGGCCCGGTTGGTTGATGAACCGGGACGGTATCGTAGTGCAGATGAACTTCTGCACGATTTACAAGAATTTGCACAGCATTTACGGTCGGTTGGTTGTGGACGGCTGGCCGAAGCAGAAATTCGCCCGCTCATGCAATTAGTGCAAACGTTTGGCTTTCATTTGGCAACGCTCGATATTCGGCAGAATAGTCAGTTTCATGATCGGGCACTGGCGCAGTTGCTGATCGTGGCCGGTCTACCGACCGATGATCTTCTTGGAGGTGATCCTGAACGACGACGTGCATTGTTAGAGCGCGAAATCGTTTCACCGCGTCCCTTTGCTCATCCTAATACCCCATTGGGGCCAGAAGCGACGGCGGTGGTTGAGTGCTATCGGGTGTTGGCGTCTCATATTGCTCGCTACGGTACGAGTGGTCTTGGCCCGCTGATCATCAGTATGACCCGTGATGTGACGGATGTACTGGTGGTGTACTTGCTAGCGCGCGAAGCTGGACTGGCGTATGCAACGCCGGAGGGGTTGGTCTGTCGGTTACCGGTTGTACCGCTGTTTGAAACCATCGAAGATCTCGAACACAGTCCGCAGATTTTAGCCGAGATCCTCGATCATCCGGTGACCCGTCGTAGCTTAGGGGTACAGTCCCATGATGGTGAGCTGGTCCAGCAGGTGATGATCGGATATAGCGACAGTAATAAAGATGGCGGGATTCTCGCCAGCCAGTGGGCGCTGCAACGAGCACAGCGGGCAATGAGTGAGGTTGGGGCAGCGCGTGGGGTGCGGATTCGCTTTTTCCATGGGCGTGGCGGAACAATTAGCCGTGGTGCGGGACCGACCAATCGGTTTATTGCGATGTTGCCGTCGGGCAGTTTGAACGGCGATTTGCGCTTGACCGAACAGGGTGAAGTCATTGCCCAAAAATACGCTAACCGTCTGACTGCTGCTTATAATCTCGAATTATTGTTAGCCGGAACGACGACCTACACACTGTTACACCGGCGACATCCGCCAACACCGCATCCGCTTGAGCCGGTGATGGAACGCTTGGCCCAACAGGCGCAGGCAGCATACCGTGATCTCATTGAGCGTGATGGTTTTGTCACCTTCTTTCGACAAGCTACGCCAATTGACGTCATCGAGCAAAGCCGGATCGGTTCACGTCCGGTACGGCGCACGGGGCAAGCGACGCTCGCCGATCTGCGGGCGATTCCGTGGGTGTTTAGCTGGAACCAGTCGCGCTTCTATTTGCCGGGTTGGTATGGTGTGGGGAGTGCGCTCCAAGCCTTGCGCGATACCGATCCGGCAGTGTGGGAAGAGCTTTATGCTGCCCAGTGGAATTGGCCGTTCTTGAGCTATCTATTAGCAAATGTGAGTACGAGTCTCCTGACTGCTCATCGTCCGACCATGCACGCTTATGCGTCATTAGTCGAAGATGAGGCGCTGCGTCGAGATTTTCTGATCTTGATCGATGCCGAGTTTGAACGTACTGTAGCAGCACTGGAATCGCTCTTTGGTATGCCACTGGACCGACGGTGGCCCCAACTTGCTGCAACCCTCGCCCGTCGCCAGATCGGGCTAGCACCTTTGCATCAACGACAGATCGAGTTACTCCGGCAATGGCGTGCCCAGCGCGCGGCTGATGATCCGGCGGCGGAAACGACGCTCATCGATCTGTTGCTGCTGGTCAATGCTATTGCTGCCGGATTACGCACCACAGGATGAAGAAGTGCTTGATCGGTGTTGGTATGATGCAAACGAGGCAACTATATCGGTATGGTATAACCTATCGGCTATAATAAATCTCGCTATCGACCATAGCAGCGTTGATGGTGAGCTGTTTCCAGATAAGGGAGGCGTCATGTCCGAATCATTGATGCAACAGCCGCTCGGCGCCATTCTCGATGCGCTTGCCTCACGTGCCCCCACCCCCGGTGGTGGGAGTGTGGCAGCACTTACCGGTGCTATGGCAGCCGGTTTGGTGAGCATGGTGTGTGAATTGACCATCGGGAAGCCGCAATTTGCCGAAGTAGAAAACGAGTTACGGGCTATTCACGCTCAGGCCGAGCAATTGCGTGCCGAATTACAACGGCTGGCCGATGAAGATATTGCCGTCTTTAATCGCCTCGCAGCGGCGTACAAACTACCGCGCACAACCGAGGCCGATGCAGCGACACGCAAGGCGGCAATCCAGCAGATTACCCGTTTGGCTGCCGAGGTACCGTTGCGAACTGCACAGGCCGCAGCAGCATTACTTCCGCTTTGCACGACCTTGGCAAACAACTGTGCGCGCTTGGTGGTCAGTGATGTTGGGGTTGCCGCTTTACTGGTACGCGCCACCGTTCAGAGTGCTGCATTGAACGTTGAGATTAATTTGGCTGCACTTGAGGATCAGATCTTTGTTCGCGAAACGCGCGCCCAGTTGCAAGATTTACTGATCGGGCTTGGTGATGAAGTTGATGGTATTGTCACCATTGTCCGGGGAAGGATGATCGGATGAGTGCGCGTATTCTCGATGGTCGTGCATTGGCACAAGCATTGCGTCACGAGTTGGCAGCACAGATTGCCGAACTACACGAACGGATCGATCGGGCACCGGTGATTGCCGTCGTGCAGGTTGGTGAAGATCCGGCGGCAACCCGTTATGTGCGCAGCATCGATCGGTTATCGCAGTCGTTGGGTGCTGCCTGTCGAACGATTATTCTTCCTGATGTTGTCACCCAGGCTGAACTCGAAGCGACCGTTTCGCGATTGAGTGCTGATGACCGGGTTGACGGCATCTTGCTCCAATTACCGTTGCCGGCCGGTTTGTCCCTCGATGGCGTCTTGAGTCGGCTGGTTCCCGAAAAGGATCTCGACGGTATTCACCCGATCAATGCCGGTCTTTTGGCACAAGGACGCCCGGTGCTGATACCGAATACCCCCGCCGGTGGTATGGAATTGCTGCGTCGGTATGAGATTGAGGTACGGGGAAAACGGGCAGCAGTTGTTGGGCGCTCGGCGATTGTCGGGCGGCCGATGGCGTTGCTGTTGCTACAGGCCGATGCGACAGTCACTATCTGTCATTCACGCACATCTGACTTAGGTGCGGTGTTGCGCGAGTGTGACATCATTGTGGCCGCAGCCGGTCGACCGCAACTGATTACCGCTGAGATGATCAAACCCGGTGCAACGATCATCGACTTTGGTACTAATGTTTTGGCCGATGGCAGTATGGTTGGTGACGTCGATTTTGCGGCTGTGGTTGAAGTGGCCGGTGCGATTACACCGGTTCCCGGCGGTACCGGGCCGGTGACGAATGTGATGCTGATTCAGAACCTGATCAAAGCCACTCGTAGCCGATTAGGCATCTAATCTTGCGCACGAGTTGTACCGCGTTCGCTATTACCAACACGTGTTTGCAAGGAACGGTGCGGCATGAAAGTTCTTGTTCTCGGCCATGATGGTCGCACGCATGCATTAGTATGGAAGCTCTTTGCCAGTCCATCGGCTGATGTTCTGGTAGCACCGGGAAATGGCGGTGCGTGCCAGATTGCCCCACAGGTTGACCTCGATCCGTTACAACCAGCGCAAGTAGCCCAATGGGCGTTCAACGAGGGGGTTGATCTGATTGTACCGGCGAGTAGCGAACCACTCTGGGCCGGTTTGGTTGATGAAGTGGTAAGTATGCATATCGGTGTCTGTGGTGCATCGCAGCGCAGCACCCGTATTGAGTGGAGTCGCTGTTACGCCAAAGAGCTGCTTTTGCGCTATCAGTTACCAACCCCAGGAGGGCGTTGCTTTACCAGCTTACCGATGGCCGAGAAATATCTCGCCGCGCAACCGTTGCCGGTGGTGTTGCGTGGCGATCATCCTGCAGCCGGTGAGGGTGTTTATGCCGATCGTTACGCCGCGCTCAAAGCGTTGCATGACTTGTTTGTTTCCCGACCAGTTGAGGGGAGCAGTCACGGGGTCATCATCGAAGAATATGTCGCTGGGCCACTCGTCAGTTTTTCTGCCATCACCGACGGGAGTGCAGTGGTGACATTATTGCCGGCGCGTCTCTATGAAGGGATGGGTCCACAACCGAATAGTCCACCGGCACCGGCGATGGGGGCAATTACCGGCAATTCGCCCTACACTCAAAAGCTGACGGCGTACCTAGAACGCCATATTATGCAGCCGCTCGTTGCCGCAATCGCCCGTGAGCAACTTCCATATTGGGGAATCGTTGGGGTCGATTGTATCATCGGTACGCACGGGCCGCGCGTTGTAGGATTACGCTGTAGTTTGCGTGATATGGAAGCGCAGGCAGTTTTGCCACGCTTGATCGATGACCTATTGCCGTATCTGGAAGCGGCAATTGCCCGTCGTTTGCACCGGTTGCCACCATTACGCTGGCGTGAAGAAGCGAGTGTCGCGTTGGCGTTGGTCACACAGGGCTATCCGTATCATTACCCGATCAGCGCTGCCGTTGAAGGGATAAGTGAGGTTGAAGAGGGGGTACTGGTGTTTCACGATCAGACCGAATCTCCGTTTATTCTGCGGTACGATCCAACACACCACGACCGTATCTTAGGTGGTGGCGGTGGGCTATACCTCACCGGTGGTCATGTGGTGACAGTTGTAGCCCTTGGCGCAACGCTAGCCGGTGCGCGAGGTCGGGCGATCATCAACGCTGAGCGGATCCGTTTTCCAGGACGCACCTACCGCGAGGATGTCGGGGCAAGTGAAAGATAGCGAGGTATAGCATGCATAGCGAGACGCCTGCGCCACCGGTGATTGATTTGGTCATTCGTGATGACATAATTGCCACGTGTTATGAGGTGATGCGCGAATTGCGTCCGCATCTCACTGCCGATGAGTTTGTAGCGCGTGTTCGGCAACAAGCAACGGCAGGTTATCGGCTAGCTGCGGCATTTGTTGATGATGAGGTCGTGGCCGTAGCTGGGTTTCGGGTCTGTGAGAATCTCGCGTGGGGGCGTTTTCTCTACGTGGATGATCTGGTGACGCGGAGTGATCGACGGTCACGTGGTTATGGTGCGGCATTACTCGCATGGCTCAAGCAACAAGCCGTTACCGAAGGCTGCGCACAACTCCATCTCGATTCGGGCACATGGCGAACGGATGCGCACCGGTTTTATGAGCGTGAAGGGATGCGGTTAAGCTCGTTTCATTTCGTCTGGGACGTTGTTGGAATGTCAGCATCGTAGAGCACTTCGCAACTATTGCGCCATTGATCTTTATGACGCAGCGTGTTATAATTGATCTGTATAACGCGCTGCGTTATTCGTCTACCAAAACTTGGTAGACTGTGCTATGATACAAGCAGTTAACAACCGGTTACTCGTGAAAAGCAGGAGGTTGCTATGAGCACGGTGGAAGAGATTGAGGTCAACGTTCGCCAGATCGACGAGACACCACCGCCGGTCAATCCGAGTGTCCAGATCTTTGAAGTGGTGCGCAAGCTCATCCTCGCGGGGATTGGTGCGTTTGCGCTCAGCCGTGAAGAAGCCGAAGCCTTCATCAATCGGCTCGTAGAGCGGGGCGAACTGGCGCAGAAAGATGCGCAAAAGCTGTTTGAGGAAGCGGCCGAGCGCTTCCGCAAGACAGCTCTGCCGCAAGTCGATCCGATGCAAACCAATCTGAACAATCTTGCTGCTCAAGTTGAGACAGGGTTTGAGCAGTTCCTCAACCGGCTCAACATCCCCTCGAAGCGCGACATTGATGAGCTCAGTGCGAAAATTGCCCAACTGGCCGCGCGGGTAGAAGAGCTGCGCCGCATTCAGGAGACACCAGCCCGCCACCGTACTCGTGGTGAGGCCAAGGAAGAGGGCGAGACGAAGTAGAGTCGGGTCAAGACAAGCGCCGGCACTGTGGCATTTGCTACAGTTGCCGGCATTGTGGCGCAGCGTGTTATAATTGCCGCTGAGACTATCACCACAACACTCAGAACTATAGCTGCTGCATGGTTGTCTACCGGTATGCAGCACAAGGCGGCAATATCATGCATGTTATCAAAAAATACGCCAACCGTAAGCTGTATCATACTAACGAGAAACGGTATATCACCCTTGACGGCATTGCTCAGCTTGTTCAGAAGGGTGAAACCGTTCAGGTGCTAGATAACGAAACAGGTGATGATATTACGGCCAATATTTTGGCTCAGGTTGTGTTACAGGCCCGTGGCCGCAATTCACCCCTCCCCACCAATTTACTGACCGGTCTGATTCAGGTGGGTGGCGACACACTGTCCACTCTCCGGCGCACACTCTTTAGTTCGCTGGGCGGCGACGATCTGATCGAGGCCGAAATCGGTCGCCGGATCGATGTTTTGGTTGATGAAGGTGAGCTTTCACCTGAAGAAGCCGATCGCTGGCGCAGACTGCTGTTACGCCAAGAGTTTGCCCGTGATGCGCATGACCAGCTCGCCAAACGAATCGCTGATGTTCCCACGCGGAACGATGTTGAACGGCTCCACGCACAGATCGACGCGCTTGCCAACATGGTTGAGCAGTTGTTACGCCGGCGTTAGCGTATTGAAGAGCGGCCAATAATACATACACGCAAAGAGGCAGTTTATGCATCGTAGCACAACCGCTCTGGTTCTGGCCGGCGGTGGCGTTGCCGGCGCCGCGTATGAGATCGGTGCCCTTTGCGCTATCGATCAAGTACTTGATCACCTTTCGGTCAACGAGTTTGATATCTATGTCGGTACAAGCGCCGGCGCATTGATCAATGCTTGTCTGGCCAATAATATGTCGCCGCGCACGCTGATTAGCGTGCTCGAACGTTCCTTGCTCGGCATAGATCAACTCGAACCACACCATCTCTATCAGTTGAACCTTGCCGATCTGGTGCGGCGTGGCTCGCAGTTGCCCGGTGCAGTGATGCAAGCGCTCCGGCGTTGGTTGCGCGAGGGGCAGGAGGCGTCGCTGCTTGACCTTATCGAAACGCTGGCAGTGGGTTTGCCGACCGGTATTTACGATTCGCAGGCGCTCGAACGCTATATCCGTGTGGCCCTCGAACAGCCCGGTCGCTCTAATCGGTTTCACGATCTTGACCGTGAATTACTGATTATTGCCACTGATCTAGACAGCGGTGAACGGGCAGTATTTGGTTTGCCACCCCTCGATCAGGTGCCTATTTCATTGGCCGTTTGCGCATCGGCGGCGATCCCGATCTTCTATCGTCCGGTACGAATAGGTGACCGGGATTACATCGATGGTGGTCTCCGCGGTACTGCTAGCCTTGATATTGCGATTGAGCGTGGCGCTGAACTGATCGTTTGTATTAATCCAATGGTACCATTTGACAACCGTCGTCATCCGCCCGGTGCGGCGATTAGTGATCAGGGTATTCAGCGTATCGGCAATCAAGTATTCCGCACCTTCATCCACGCGGGTCTCCATTACCATATCAAGCAGGTACGCCGTCGCCATCCAGAAGTGGATATTATCTTGATCGAGCCTTCACGGCACGACCGCATTATGTTTGCCGAGAATACCATGCGCTTCGGTACCCGTATGCAAATTGCCCGCTATGGGTTTGAGAGCGTCGCCCACCAATTAATTGAGCACTATCCGTACTATCGAACCATGCTTGCTCGGCATGGCATTGCGATTAGCGACGAGCGGATCCGACAGGATCTGCGGAATCTGGCGGTCGCAGGTGATGATCCGCATTTGGTGCGAGCAGCGTTAGTGACCGGTGGATCGTTGCATACTGCGCCGGAGGGGCTCGCCTCAACGCTGGCTGAGTTAGATCGGTTGTTGTCTCGGTTTGAGGTAGCCCGCTGAGATGATTGTTTACATTGCGTATCCAACGAGCCTCAATTTGCAATCGGCCAATGCCCTGCAAACGTTTACCACGTTGCGAGAACTGCGTGCCCGCCGACCCGATACGTTGGCCCTTATTCCGCGCTGGGGTAATGAACCGAGCCGGTTTTTTGAGGTAGGTGCGGTGCATTTACCACGACCAGCGATCGGGAAGTTGTCACGTTTGTACAAGAGCACGTTGCTCTATTACCTTGAGCACTCGGCGTTTGCCGCGATGACGGCAACCGTCGTCGCGCTGCGTCGCCACAACGTGCAAGCGGTGTATATTCGGCAGCCGATTATCGCGGCGTGGTGGGCCGGAGTCTTCGGGCCACGTTTCGACTTACCGGTGATTTATGAAGCCCATGATCTGGAGTCGCGTAACCCATCGCGGGCTAAGGAGCCATGGGCCCGCGGCTTCCTCGATTTGATCGATCGCACGGCGCTCTGTCGATCAAGTGCCGTCGTTTCGCTCACCGATAATTTTCGGCGTTTGTTAGCACAGATTGAGTGGCGTGATCCGGCCGAGGTAGCCGTCATTCCTGATGCGTATGATGAACAGGTCTTTCGGCCACAGGACCGTGCGGCGTGTCGTCGTGGTTTAGGGTTACCTGCCGATGCCCCTATCGTAGCCTATGCCGGTATGACCTTTGCCCATCGTTGGCTCGATGGCCTGCTCAGTGCAATTCGTCGACTCCGGGCTATCCATCCGACGCTGATCGGGATCGTCATTGGTGGGCGACCCGGTGAGCGCGCTGCATTGGCTGCCCATGCGTTGAGTGAGGGGTTGCGAGTTGCCGAAACGACAGCAATGTCAGCCGATCTCTATCTCTTACCACTGCGACCACAAATCGAAGTCGTATCCTGTCTAGGTGCAGCCAATGTATTGGTGATTCCCGACACGGTGACCGATGTAACGGCATCACCGCTTAAGCTGTTTGAGTATATGGCGTTGGGCTTGCCGATAGTCCTACCAGCAATTCCGGCGCTCTACGAGATCTTGCCATCGCATTTGGCTTACAGCTTTACGCGACGCGATCTGAATGGGCTGCAAGCAGCCCTGACGGCTGCGCTGGCGGAGTGTGATCCGGCATTGGCAACGGAACGGCAGCGGTTAGCCGCCGAACACACCTATGGTCGGCGGGCGGAGCGGATCATCGCTTTGGTTGAGCAGGTAGCGCAACGCAAGTTGTGAAGGACGCGGCCTCATCTCTAGAGGATGCAGTACTTACTGTTCAGTTGGTGCTTGCCAGAGGCAGATTCGGCCATCGTGGGAACCGGTAGCCAGCAATTGACCATCGGGGCTAAAATTCAGGCAACTAACACCGGCGCTATGTTCGAGGATCAGCGGTAGCGGTTGCCCGTGTTCGACATTCCAGAACCGCGCACTGCGATCTTCACTGACCGACGCAAGCAAAGGTGCACGAGGACTAAATGCCAGCTCGCGGACCGGTGCAGTATGGCCTTGGAGTGTATCGAGGGGATAACGATCTTTCAGCCGCCATAAGCGAATTGTCGTACCGCTACTGGCGGCAATGATGGTGCTGGCCGGATTGAAGGCAACGCTGTAAATAAAGGTGTTGAAACCACTTATCGGATCAAGGGCCTGCTGATCAGCAATCTGCCAAAGATAGATCGCCCCATCGTAACAGCCAGCGGCCAAGAGTGATCCATTCGGTGCAAAGCTCAGCGAATGCACGAATGGGCAAGAAAACAGGCCAATTGGCTCGATCTTCTCTTGCTTGAGCAGATAGAGCGTGATGGCATTACCCCAACCGCCGGCGGCCAGGTAACGACCATCAGGACTAAAACTAACACTTTCAATCGGGCAACCGGGATGATGCATGACCTGTAGTGTCTGCCAATCGGAGGTGCGCCAGATGCGGATCGTCTCATCATCGCTGCCGGTAGCGATGAGTTTACCATCGGGACTGAACGCAACGGTTCGTACCGTACTCTCGTGACCGCGTAACGTTACCTTCTGTTCACCGGTAGCGACTTCCCACACGCCGACGGTATAGTCGTCGTGACCGTCCAACAACCACTTGCCATTGGGTGAAAAAGCAACGCTCCGCACCGGACTGCCGGTAATCAGGCGACGGATCATTGTGCCGACGGGTGGTGGTGTTGGTCGACTCGGCATTGTTGACGGTTGGGCCGGGGTTGCCGTTGTATCGGCTTGCAGCGGTGGTGAAACTGATGATGGGGTGATTGGAGGAACAGAACTCGGAATGGCGGTCACTGCCGAACGCCCACGTAAGCGGTGCAATGCCTCGCGCATATCACGGGCCGATTGTGGCCGCTGATGAATCAGCGTCGCCATTCCTTGCTCGATGAGTTGAGCGAATCCCTCCGGCACATGCGGTGCGAGTGTACGGATGGGCCGCAAGGGATCGGGTTGTCCGTTAACGATACTCGCCATGCGAGTCATGGCATCTGGCGGTAACACGCCGGTCAGCAGGTGATAAACAGTAGCCGAAAGGGCATAAATATCGCTGCGGGGGTCGGGTTCGCCATCGCGCATCTGCTCATACGGTGCGTATGGTGGGGTAAAGCCATACACTTTGCGAACATTCGGCCCCTCAAGTCCGGCGAAGACGGTCATGCCACCGCGGGCCAGCCCAAAATCAAGCAAAATAATGTCGTGACTTGCGGTGAGTTTGAGATTTTTCGGTTTAATATCACGATGAATAACCGGTATTGGTCGTGTATGCAGATAGTTCAACACATCGAGGAGTTGATCTGTCCACTTGACCACCATTGGCAATAGCTTTGGCGAAGCAAACCGGCGGCCAAGTCGGGCCAACTGGTTACCGAGATCTTCGCCGTGGATAAACTCCATCACCAGGAACTGACCTTGGGGATCGATGAAGTGGTCGATAACTCGTGGTAAGGCTTGATGGCGTAACCGGGCCAAGATTTGGGCTTCACGCTCAAATGCTTCTCGGTATGTCTCATCAGTAAAAAGGGTCTGTTTGAGGGCGACATCAATGCGTAGCCGGAGATCGCGGGCTTGATAGACGGCGCCCATCCCGCCTTTGGCAATTTGGGTGATGATATGGTATCGGCCTTGTAAAACTGTTTCCGGCGCAAGCATGCGCATTACTCCGGTTAATCCGAACACACTGATTCGTATTATAGCAAATGATAGAATGCGCTACGGTAACATCTTTGTAAGGATGGTGCGGGCAGTAGGGACAGGCACGGGGGTCGGGGGCCGGCCCCTACCGTCTGGGCTGGCACGGGGGTAGGCACGGGGCCGGCCCCTACCGTTGGGGCTGGCACGGGGTAGGCGTAGGCACGGGGGTAGGCGTAGGCACGGGGGTAGGCCCCTACCGTTGGGGCCAACCGCCGGGGTCGGCATGGGGGCAGGCACGGGGGCCGGCCCCTACCGTTGGGGCTGGCACGGGGTCGGCATGGGGGCAGGCACGGGGGCCGGCCCCTACCGTTGGGACTGGCCTTTTATACCGCCAGCCCATACGCTTCGGCAAGGGTTTCTATCGGGTGGCGTGTCGCCACACCGGTAGCGCCGCTGATTTGCCAGCGACAGGTTTCGCTGTCGCAGAGGGCAAGCGGTTGACCACTTGTGCGGACGAACTCGAACAACGGTTTGCCGACATCGATAGCGATCTGATATTTCTCACGCTTGAGGCCATACGTACCGGCAATGCCACAACATTCAGCCCGACTCTCGAGCAGGCGTAAGCCGGGGATCAGAGCTAGCACATCGAGCACAGGGCGCCCGATCCGATGGGCGCGTAGTTGGCAAGGGGGATGGTAGGGCAGTGTACGTTCGAGAGGCCGGAAGTCGGTGCGTAGGCGTCCTTGTTCATGGAGATCGCGCAGGAATTCGAAGATATCGTAGGTACCGGCAGCCACAGCACGAACATCGTCGCCGTGCAAACCGAGCAGTTCAGGCGCTTCTTCCTTTAACGTCAGTGTGCAACTGGTACTGGTGCCGACAATCGGGATGCCAGATCGAGCGTAAGGCAAAAGTTGAGCAACGTTGTATTCGTGGTGCTTTTGCGCCGCGGGAAAATCTCCGTTCGAGAGCAGTGGTAATCCACAGCAACGCTGCGGCGGCAGAATCACCTCAAAGCCGAGATGCTCAAGCACGGCAATAGCCGCCTTACCAACGTGTGGCTCGTAGTAGTTGGTGCTACAGCCGTGGAAGTAGACAACCTGTGGTCGATGACCGGTTGTTGACGGTTTGCGTCGCTTGAACCAACTACGGAAGGTGTAGGTGCTGGCCTTTGGGAGCGGCGCGTGGCGGTGAATACCCATCACCTGTTCGATCAACCAGCGCGCCGGCGCGAAGCTGAGGGTGAAGTTGACCAGCGGCGCGTGCGGCCCATTACTGAGACGTCCGACCAACCCCGAACGGGCAATGATCCGGTTGCGCAACGGCATCCCGCGTTCGGTGACTATTTGCGCTCTCGCACGTGCGTTCAATTCGGCGATGCGCACTCCGGTTGGGCAGACTTGATTACAGACGCGGCATCCCGAGCAGTAGTCTACCGATGCATCGGGCACCGCTTGAGCTTTGTGACGAAAGCGTTGGGCTTGAGGCCCAACGTATTTGGGTCCGGGGAAGGCGTCGGTAACGGCTGCAACCGGACATGCCGAGGTGCAAATATTACACTTTATGCAGTGATCAAGCGATTGGGTGAGTGAGAGTTCGATATGATCCATAGTGGAGATTCCTCTATTTAGAGCCGCGCCGCCGTGCGGCTGTATTTGAGAGCCGCGCCGCCGTGCGGCTGTATTTGAGAGCCGCGCCGCCGTGCGGCTGTATTTGAGAGCCGCGCCGTCGTGC
>NZ_JBWGQH010000012.1:0-113310 GCF_056331925.1 Chloroflexus sp. | reverse complement strand
AGATGGACTACGTGCGCGTTGGTTCACCACGCTTGCTTGTCAAGGTGCGGGGTGCAAGGGATGAAAAAACTAGCGCCACGGATGTGTGACCCTAGTCGGCGACTGCGCGCCTGGCGAGTTGTCAGGTCTACCGCCGCTCGGTGGTGAGACCGTTGCCCTTGCAACGCTGCGTAGTATAGCGAATCCCTCCCGATTTGTCAAGCGCATACCTCCGATCACGTTTTGTCTCATTACAACGCGATCTTAACCATCGAGGTCAATCACCGGTCGTCTCGAAGATTGCCGACAATTTTCGCGAGTCTTTTTGCATGTTGCAACGGTTTTATATATGCCAGGTGTTCTTCGTCCTATCGAAAGGAGGTTGACAATGAGTGACCGGGTACTCTCGACGGCAACTGCACGAGAAGCGGTAGAACGGTTTCAACGGATTGTACAAGGGCCACTGCTGCAGCAAATTAGCGATCTGAACCGTGAAGGGCAGGTTCTTTCAGATCCTAACAACTGGGATGGACGCCTTGCCGCTCAGTTCCGATCGCATTGGGCTGAGACGCATCAGAAGTTGTTGGCTATTCAGGGTTCACTTGAAGAGTTGCGCCGGCAAGTCGCTCAGATTAACCAAAACATTATGCAGGCCGGTGGTCAATAAACACAAGCTGAAGCCGGCAGGTTTCGTTCTGCCGGCTTCTGTTCAAGTATTTGATATGGAGGAAGACGGATGACATCGATATTCCAAATCAATCACGCAGAGTTGTTGTTGTTGCTCGGGTTACTCGAGTTGCCACGCCCCTTTTCGCTCGGACAAGGTACTCTGCCCGAACGTCCACTGCTCGAAGGCATGTTGAATACCGCAATGAGTAGTCTCGCTGCACGTGATTTGTTGACCTTATCACCAGAATCTGGGGAGCCACCGTTACCCCACCCTGAGCTTGCCACGCTCCTGCGCACAGTAGCACTCGCCGACAGTCTACTTATCGTCGCCAGCGGTCCACCCACGCGCCTTGGTCATATTAGTCGGTTTGGTCAGCGCTTCGTTCTCCACAGCAGTCCTTTACCAGATGTACACCGTTTTCAGGCAATCAGCGATGCAAAGCAAGTGACCGACACAATGCTTGATCTGCTCGCACCGGCGAACTTCCGCGAACCGGACAATGAAACACCTGTGCTCTTGAATGGTGAAGCGGTGTTGACCGCGTTTAATGCGCTGCATCACAACGACCTCCAAATGGCCGTGTGGGCGTTACAGAAATACGGTAGTTCATTGGCGATAGCCCAGAAGTTGGTTGAGACTATCGGCCCAAAACCCTCGCGCTACGCTCTAGCCGCGATCCGGCATATGCGACAACCTCAGCCTGAAGCGCGCGGTGCTTTGGTTATCGCCGGACGTTACGGTGGTTGGTGGGCTGCCCCGGCACCTGAGCATGCCGATCTCATGGCACTGTGGCCGGTTGGCGTCAAGGGTTTACGTTCACGGGTAGATGAGTTTGGGGCTTGGATCTGCGAGGCCGCATGAATACCGTCGCTGCTATTCCAGAGCATTTACGCCGGTTTGCTACGGTTGTCACTACCGATCTCGACCATTTGCAAGCAATAACCGGCCATCTCTCAACGATACTTAATCGGTTTCAGTCTCGTTGCCGTGAATACAGTGTTCCCGCAGTGCATGGATTGACCGACGAGTTGTTTGCACACTATCGCTCGATCGGTGATCTGGCAGCTTGGGTGCGCACGACGGCTGACCGATTAGAGGCGGCAGATCAAGGTGTTTTGCACGTCAGGACCCTGAGTAACGGTCTAACTATCATCGTTGGCAATAGCCGTCAACCAATGCTGTCACCTCATCGACTTGCCTGGACGGCGTTCGATCTCGGTGCGAGGATGGCATTGCGTGTTATCTGGGAGCTACGCTCTCCGACACGTTGGCAACCACAACTTCGCACGTCCCTGACAACTTCAGGGTGGTTCAGCAGAGTGATTGAACCAACCTTGCATTTGTCACGCTCTTGGTCGGTACTGACCGGAACGACCATACGACATTTGTTTGGCGCATTTGGACAACAGCTTCACCGGCAAGCACTGTTGTATTATCCGTCACTCTTAGCCTGGCAACACCATTGGGATACGTTTGCCGCGGTACCCTATCGCTATTACATCTGGCGCACGATAGGTCACTTGGAGGTCATTACCACATTAGGGCTGCCTCCGCTTCACACTATCGCGTGGTTGACGCGGTTTATGCCGCTCCCCTTCAGCTCGTTGGGACATTTCGCTGTATCTATCGCCGATTTGGGGTTGGTCACAAACTTACCTCCGTCTCTCTCACATCTCGCTGAGCAGATTCAACGGCGTGCGAGTATTGTGGGGCAATACCAACAGTTGTACACGATATTGCCTATCGTGACCAGTTTCGCCCAGCATTGGCAGCCTCTCAAATGGAGGCTGGGGCCATACAGTGCGTTAGCAACCACGCTAATCCTTTCCTCTCCCTTACTCGCAATGTTAGCTAGTGGACAGCTTGATCGCCTGCGACCAAGCCTACCTGTTTCTAATCCAGTTGAGGTACTGGCAATACTCGAAAACGATCTTTGGATCAATGCTTTTGAGAACCTACCCCCGGATAAAATTCGCGAACTCGCTATTCGGCTCGAGCAGCTTAATTATGCTGCCCGGATGAATTTATCACTCGGTCCATTGACTCGCTCAACAACCGGTCCAGACGCCGAACCAGATGGTCACGTCTCGGCAACAGCCGTTTTTCCACCGCTTGAGTGTAATCTTGATCCCACTCAGCCCTATCAGATCACGCCGGCTGCATTGCAGGCCAATGCCCACAGCCTGATCAGTCCGTACCTCGGCGAGGAGGTGCGCGCTGCTCGGGTCGGCGAAACAGAATATGTTGTTGGAATCAGTGGTCTTAACCTGGACAATATGGCGTATGGCACGAACGGCCTTGTTTCGGTCATTAACACTGCTGAGGGCAAAGAGTACGTCGCAGAAAATGCCTACTACCAGACAGTACGTAGCCGGATTCTCTACGTGATTGAGAACCTGCCGGAAGGTAGTACCCTTCACCTTACCGGGCACAGTATGGGCGGTGGCATGTGCATCCTGCTAAGTAACGATCCGCAGGTACAGACCGCATTGGCGCAACGCAACATCCGATTAGCCAGCGTTACTACCTTAGGTGCCGTTCGTCCGGCAGGTGAATGGAGTGACGTACCTTCCTCAATCAATGCTCAAGCCGTCACAGTCCGTCACTATGTTGATAGCGACGATGCGTTGGCAAAAGCGGTTGGCGCCGGACATGACGATTTGCGGTATCGCGATAACGTGTATACCTTAAACAATCAAACTATCGATCAACCTAGCGTTGCGCATAGCGCCTACGAAACATTCGACTATACCCGTCTACCCGACGAGGTACAAACGATGCCATTTACCATCGATCCGATGAAGTTCGAGCTACTACCGATCCCGATCCTATCCGAACCACCCGCCGTTGAGATTGAGTGGCCGGAAGCACCTCCACTTTCGGCTTAAGAGGAGGCAACCACAATGTCAGGGCCGCACGACGTGTATTGGGATTGGGGAGCCGCTAACGATGCGATTGGGGCATTACGCCGGTTAGCCGGTGAAATAGACTCGGCAGCAAACCGCCGCGCACGAGCAACTACCGAATTGCTCGGTAGCTGGGAAGGACCGCGCCAACAAGAATGGCTAGCACGCTATGCGACTATGCAGACCGCGTCCATCCGGTTACGTGAACGATGCTTACAGGTGGCAAATGCTATCGCGCAGGCCAGTGATCGCGCCCGCGCTGAACAAGATCGGATCAATCACATTCGTGCCGAACAAGAGCGTCTCGCACAACAACAACGTTAGCAGGTAGCGAACAATGCCGGACAACTACAGTCATTTTAATCGGCCACCACGCTTACGACCGCGTTGGCACGCCGAGACGGTGGAACTACCAACCCCACCAACCCCACCGCCGTCCAGAACGACCACGATCTGGTTACAGGCATTGTTGCCGGTGATTGCTGCGCTCATGTTTAGTGCCGGTGCTTGGTTTGGTCACGGCTCGTGGCTTATGTCGCTGCCGGCATTAGTGTTGGCGTTATTGAGTGGCAGCGTCACGATCTTCCACGAGCGAGAGTCGGCACGGCGTAACACCCAAGCACACACCGAACAAGAGGCGCTATTCAGTGATCGCCTCGCAGCCGCGCGCTCCCGTCTCCGCCGACTACACGAAGCAGAGCGAGCCGCCCGACGCTATCTTGCACCTGATCCGGTCGAGCTATTACAGATCGCCGGTGCGGGCGAACGTCTTCGCACACCTGAACCACGCTTATGGGAACGACGCCTACACGATGATGACGCGCTAGAGTTGCGATTGGGTAGCGGAATGTTACCTGCGGCTAGCCGAGCTGTGATTCCACCAGGTACACCGGCCGACCGTCGGATCGATCACCTGCTCGCCGAATATGCCCATCTCCAGCACGTACCGATCTGCCTGCCGTTACGTCAGCTCGGTTCATTAGGCATTGCCGGACCACGCTCTGCTGTTTTAGGTTTGGCCTATGCCCTACTAGCACAGGCAGCAACTCTGCATGCTCCCTCTGAACTGCGGATCGCTCTGATTGCAACACCCCCTGCTGCTCCCGACTGGCAATGGATAGTACGCCTACCCCACACCCAACTCGCCGACGAAACTGCAACCGGACGGGTATTGGCAGCGACAGAGCCGGCAGCCATCGAACGTCTCCTGACCCTCTTACTCGATGAATTGAGCCGACGACGTGAACTGGCGTCGGCTAACTCTTTACCTATCTTGATTATCGTCGATGGTGCAGGGTTAGTTACCGTACATACTGCTCTCGGTCAATTGCTGCGTGACGGTGGAGCATACGGCATCATAGTTGTCGTCCTGACTGACGATTGGGCCAATATGCCAGAGCACTGTGCAGCAATGGTAGAAGTCGATCAACGGATAGGACGATGGACACGAGCCGGCGAAGCATGGCCTGCAACCCCCTTCCAGCCCGATCGGTTAGATCGCAGTGGGATCGAACAGCTAGCCCGTCGTCTGGCGACAATACGTCTCAACGAGGTCGGCGTTGGACAAAATCTACCGCGCCACGTGCGATTGCTCGATTTGCTGGCAGAGTATTTCAGCGCTAACCATCCTGTTCCTACACGCTGGCAAGAATTACCGACCAATGCCTGGTGTGCCGACGTTCCTATTGGATCGGTTGGTGATGGAAAGCCATTACACCTCAATCTTAATGAACAACAACACGGCCCCCATGGGATTATTGCCGGCACCACCGGTGCAGGGAAAAGTGTCTTGCTACAGAGTATTATCACTGCCCTTGCTGTAACCCACGGTCCAGATCGGTTGAACTTACTACTTATCGATTTTAAAGGTGGCGCTGCGCTTGCACCCTTCGCTCCTTGGCCGCATACCACCGGCTTTATCACCGATCTTGACGGCAGGATGGCAACCCGTGCAATTGCAGCTATCACGAGCGAATTGCGACGACGCAAAACGATGTTACGCACCGTCACCGAATCCTACGGTGTGCATGTTGAAAATATCGCCGATTATCGAGCCTTAGCCGACAAATATACGCTAGAACCATTGCCTAATTTGCTGATTATACTTGACGAATTCGACGAAATGGCCCGCAGTTGTCCCGATTTTGTCAGTGCTCTCGTCCGCGTCGTAAAGCAAGGCCGCTCACTAGGCGTCCATTTACTGATTGCAACCCAACAACCGGCGCGCGTCGTAAGTGATGAAATCCGTAGTCAATTGAGCTACTTCATAGCGCTGCGTCTTGGGAGCAGTGAAGACAGTCGTGAAATGCTACAACGACCTGATGCGGCTTTTTTACCACCACAATTACCGGGCCGCGCCTATATGCGGAGTGGCAGCGAAGCACGACTGGTCCAGGTTGCTCGGCTCACGACACAAGCTAATGGTCAGAGTGATCTCGAGACGGTCACACGACAATTGTGTAATGCCGGTCAAGTGTATCTCAATGCGCTGAACTGGAAACCATCACCGATTTGGCAACCACCCTTACCAGCGCGTTTGACGACAATCGCACCGGCCAGTGGCCTACAAGTCGCGATTGGATTACTCGATATTCCCCAACAAACCCGACAAACACCACTACTTATCGATCTGAAAGCCGGTCATCTTGTCATTTTTGGTGGGCCGGCAAGTGGTAAAAGCGTCGCTCTGACCCGGATCGTGCTTGATCTAGCCTCTCGATTACCACCCGACGCTCTCTGGTGCTACCTGATCGATGGCGATGGTCGCTTGCTCAATGCACTCACCGGTCTGCCGCATGTCGGAGCACTTGTGCGCCCATTCGAGCGAGAAGCATTGCTCGCACTCTTCCGTCAACTCGACAACCATCTACGCGAGCGGAGAACACGGGTTGCTGCCGGGCAATCACCGGGACCACCATTGCTCCTCGCCATCGACCGCATAGCAGCAGTGCGCGATGAGCTGCGTGACACCTATGGAGAAAGTGATCTGGTGGAGTTGGTACGGCTTGCCCGTCATGGACGCGACCTTGGATTACACATCATCATCAGTGCTGAGCGAGCATCAGACCTGCCATACCGCTTGGCCGCCCAATTCGAGCAGCGGGTAGCGTTGCGGATGCCTGAACTCAACGATTACACCGACGTTTTTGGGATTCGACCGGCAACCCAACTACCCCCATTAACACCAGGACGGGGTTATTGGCTGCACAACGATGAGGGGTTGCTAGAACTACAAGTTGGATTACCAGAAGAGTGGGGCGACAGTAGTGATAGTCGCGAAATCACCCATGCAATTCGAACGCAGGTAGCAGCAATGAACGGTCTTGCATCGGCTTGTAGCGGACCGCCACCGCTAGCAATCCTCCCCGAGCGATTGTCACGTAAACAATTACCGACAGTCAGACGAGGTGACGTCGGTCTGATCATACCTTGTGGCTGGTCGGCAGAACCACCTGGTCCGGCCTTCCTACACCTCGGCTCAGCAACACCCCACGCACTTATTATCGGGCCACGCCGAAGTGGTAAGAGTAGCACGCTGCTTACCGTGGCCCACGAAGTTCAAACGGAAGCAACCGTGCGCATGATCATTATCGATGGGCCACGGCGCAGTCTCAGTCAATTGCGCACCGTACCACAAACAGTGCGTTATATCGCTGATGAAGCCGGTCTCATCGCTTTTAGCGTCGAACTAACCGAGTTACGTCATCATCCAACCGAACGATATTTGATCATTATTGATGATTATCATCTCTGCCGCGAGCGATGGCGAGATCACTTCACGCAGAGTTATAGTCCAACCCCCAATGTATTCAACCAACTGGTAGAGCTGGCGCAAACCGGTGACGAACCGTTCCACCTTTTAATTGCTGCCACGATAAGTTATGCCGATGATCCGCTGCTCCGAGCACTCGACAGTGCTCGTAATGGCATTATACTCTGGCCGGGCCGCTATGACACCGGCACGCGATTGCTGGGTTTAAACCTGCCACTCACCGACCAGCGCACGTTTGAGCAACCACCGGGACGGGCGTTGCTGGTAAGTGGCGATGATGAGCCGGTGATGGTGCAGTTGGCAGGGGAAGAGTGAATGACCTGCGCATACACAAATGGACTTTGGACGTAGGTATAAACGATGAACTAAAATGAAAAGCAAAACATTTGTACATATACAAATTAAACCCTATCCCTTGTATATATGCACTGCAACCCAATTGCAAAAGGAGAGGCAACCAGCAATTTTCCTCTCTAGGATTACACCACCAACTAACCGATAGCAACCACTCCCCCAGCTATATATCCCCACCCTTTGCGTTACACCCTTTGCACTCTCTGCGCCTTTGCGTTACACCCTTTGCACTCTCTGCGCCTTTGCGTTACACCCTTTGCACTCTCTGCGCCTTTGCGTTACACCCTTTGCACTCTCTGCGCCTTTGCGTTACACCCTTTGCATGCACACAACAAGCCTGCATCGACCTAAGCAAGATAATATCGGTAACAAGCATAATTATTATTCTGTTCTTCTATAATTGTCCACAACAAACCTATCACTGAAAATAGCCAGTCTCACCAACCCACCGGCTACTTCGCCAACCATCGCAGGCCAATTGCCGCTCAATCTTGGCTTCATGATGTTCTACACAAGAGAATTCGAACTGCCATCACAAGACGTTTGACATGACGTAATAGACATGGTACATTGCAACCCGATCTGTGCTGTATATCACAAATGGCTCAATCGGTAACCAGACGACAAAGGAGTGCGCCGTGAGTGAAACTTTGGGAAGCGCCCAACGCCCGCTGCGCGTCGCTATTATTGGCGCCGGTCCGGCCGGTTTCTACACTGTTGAGGCTTTACTAAAGCAAAAAGATCTCGTCTGCCAGATCGATATTTTTAATCGCTTCCCCACACCCTATGGACTGGTACGTGAGGGAGTTGCTCCTGATCATCAGTCGATTAAGGCGGTCACACGTATCTACGACAAACTCGCAGCCCACCCCAGTGTACGCTACTTCGGCAACGTCACCTTCGGCGTTGATATTACCCACGCCGATCTCCGCACACGCTATGATCAGATCGTCTACGCCGTTGGCGCACAATCAGATCGACGAATGGGCATCCCGGGTGAGGATCTCTTTGGTAGTATGCCGGCAACCGCCTTCGTCGGTTGGTACAACGGCCGTCCTGATTACCGTGACCTCGAAGTAGATTTGAACGTTGAGCGGGTAGTGGTAGTTGGCAATGGAAACGTGGCAATGGATGTCACCCGCATCTTAGTCAGCGATCCTGATGAGCTGGCAAAAACCGATATTGCCGACTATGCACTCGCTGCTCTGCGCCAGAGCAAAGTTCGCGAAGTGGTGATGCTGGGTCGGCGTGGGCCGGTGCAGGCAGCCTTCACAAATCCTGAGTTGAAGGAGTTCGGTGAACTCAAAGGCGTTGACGTCATTGTTGATCCGGCCGATCTTGAGCTTGATCCGCTGAGTGAGGCCGCAATGGCCAACGATAAGACAGCGGCGAGGAATGTTGAGCTGCTCCGCGAATATGCTGCACGTGGTAGTACCGGCGCACCACGGCGAATTGTTATGCGTTTCCTCGTTTCACCCATTGCAATCCACGGTGCTGATGGCCGTGTTACCGGAGTGACCATCGAACGCAACCGGCTGGTACAGGCCGCCGACGGCAGTCTGCGCCCACGCGGTACCGGTGTGACCGAAGAGATTAGCTGCGGTATGATCCTCCGTTCAGTTGGTTATCGTGGTGTCCCTCTGCCCGATGTGCCATTCGACGAAGCAAGCGGCACCATTCCCAACCGTAATGGGCGTGTTCTCAATGGACCAAATGGCGAGCCGATCCCCGGTGAGTATGTGGTTGGGTGGATCAAGCGCGGCCCGTCGGGAGTGATCGGCACGAATAAGCCCGACGCCGTAGAGACCGTGAACAGTATGCTGGCCGATCTGCCAACGTTGCCCGGTGCGCCACAACATAATGATATTGCCGATCTCTTGCGCGAGCGTGGTGTTGATTTCGTGAGCTACGCCGATTGGCAACGACTGAACGAGTACGAGACGGCACAAGGTGCCGCCCAAGGTCGCCCACGGGTCAAGGTTACGCGCGTTGAGGAGATGTTGGATATTATTCGCGCCGGCCGCTAATGCGAATCGTGATGATTGCGCCCTTCGGGATCAGGCCGAAGGGTACGCTCTTGGCCCGCATGTTGCCGTTGGCACAGGCACTGCACAGACGGGGCCATGCCGTGACCATTGTGGCCCCGCCGGTACATAACCCCACCGATGGCGGAACACACCGCTCCTACGATGGAGTGATCGTTATCCACACGGCCACACCACCGCTGCGTGGGCTACCGGCAGCGCTTTGGCATACGATGGCGCTATGGCAGCAGACACGCCGGCTTCGTCCTGATGTGATTCATCTATTCAAACCAAAAGGTTTTGGCGGCCTGGCAGTGTTGGCACGTGGTCGGGTTCCACTCGTTGTCGATTGCGACGACTGGGAGGGGCCAGGTGGCTGGAATGATCTCCTGCCGTATCCACAACCGGCTAAATTGCTCTTCGCGTGGCAAGAGCGCGATTTGCCGCGCCGCGCCGATGCAGTTACGGTTGTTTCCCACACGCTCGAAACACTGGTGTGGGCAATGGGCGTGCCACCACAGCGCGTTTTCTACCTACCTAATGGTGCAGTCCCGAACGAACTACTCCCGCCGCGACCAACCGAACGACCAACCATTGTGCTCTATACCCGCTTCTGGGAACTCGATGTGGCCGAGGTGGCAACGGTGCTGGCAACGATTCACCAGGCTCGACCGACAGCTCGTCTGTTGTTGATCGGCAAAGGTGAACGCGGTGAAGAGCAGCGTCTGTTAGCGCAAGCGGCAGCCGAGGGATGGCTCACAATGGTCGATTATCGCGGCTGGCAAGAACCAACCGCTATCCCATCGTTACTCGCCGAAGCCGATGTGGCGCTAGCACCCATCCGCGATACATTAATCAACCGTGCTCGCGGAATGGCCAAATTGGTTGAAATACTTGCTGCCGGTTTACCGATTGTCGCCAGTGATGTAGGTACGGCACGTGACTATCTTGCTCCAGATGCCGGTATTCTTGTGCCACCCGGCAATCCGAACGCACTAGCGGCAGCCGTCATTAATCTGCTTGACGATGCAACGGCACGAGCCAAACTCCGTACCGCCGCTCTCGCGGCGGCCCATCGCCTCCATTGGGATAACCTCGCCCTTATTGCGGAAACCGCCTATCGCCAAACCGTCTGTCAATAAAAATCCAGTGCCATGGTATGATGATGCTCAATCAGCGTAACCGCTTTCCAAACCATACCTATGGCAGATCAACTAACCGGCCGGATCCTCATCATCGATGATAGTGAATACAATCGCTCTTTGTTGGCCCGCCAGCTTGAACGGCGTGGGCACAGCACTGTTACTGCTGCTCATGGTCGGCAAGGGTTGGAATATGCTCAACGTGAACTCTTCGATGTCATTCTGCTCGATCTGATGATGCCGGAAATGGACGGATTCACTGTGCTCGATCAGCTCAAGCATACTCCCCAGACCCACCACATTCCGGTGATCGTGATTTCGGCAATTAATGAAATCGACGATGTAGTACGTTGTATCGAGGCAGGCGCTGAAGATTATTTAACCAAGCCATTCAACCAAACATTGCTGTACGCGAAAATTAACGCCTGCCTCGAACGAAAAAGACTACGCGATAGCGAACAAGCGTATCTCAACGCTATTCGCTACGAACTAGAGTTGGGTCGGCGGACACAGGCAGACTTTTTGCCCACCAGCTTACCACAACTGACCGGTTGGGAAATTACGGCTGCGTTTGTGCCGGCGCGGGATGTGGCCGGTGATTTCTACGATGCTTTTCTCTTGCCTGATCAGCGGTTAGTCTGTTTTGTGGGGGATGTGTGTGATAAAGGGGTCGGCGCAGCATTGTTTATGGCACTGACCCGTTCACTTTTACGTGCCTTTATCGAGCAAGCTGCGGCCAATGGTACCGATCCGCTACGTGCGGTTGCAATGACCAATGAGTATATTGCCCGTCACCATCGCGCCAGCCGCACCTTCTCGACCATCTTCTGTATTATGTTTGAGCCTAAAAGTGGACTTGCACAGTATGTAAACGCCGGTCATCCAGAACCGCTCATTATCAGAGCAGATGGTAGCGTTTCGCACCTCACCACCACAGGGCCAGCCGTCGGTTGGATCGCAGATGCCTGTTTCACCATCGAGACAACCACATTGCGTGCAGGAGACATCCTTTTTGCCTACACCGACGGCGTCACCGAGACCCGCACACGCAATGGCGAGTTGTTTGGAGAGGAACGACTGCTCAGCGCCATCGCTACAGCCCACAATCAAGCCTTTCGCCTCGATGTCATCCAGCAGGCAGTGATGATATATACCGGCCAACCGCAACCTGCCGATGATTTGACCATGTTGGCGGTATGCCGGTGTCGTACCGACTAACCGCCAACACCGATTACATGACTTCGACCTCTAACGCAACCGCTTCACCACCACCAAGGCAGAGCGCGGCAATACCTCGCTTACCACCACGTTGCCGCAATGCCGAGATGAGTGTTACCAATACTCGCGTCCCACTAGCACCGATCGGATGCCCAAGCGCAATCGCACCACCATGCACATTAACCCGATCGGCATCGAGCGACAGAGCGCGCAGATTGGCAATCACCTGAGCTGCAAAGGCCTCATTAATCTCAAATAGATCGTAATCGTCAAAGGTACGCCCGGCGCGTTTCATCAACTGTTCAATTGCAAAAGCGGGTGCCGTAAAGACTTCGAGCGGCTTCACGGCAGCCTGTGCCGCAATTCCAATACGGGCCAACGGTTGTAAGCCTAGCTGGGCAGCACGACCGGCCCGCATCAAGACAACCGCGGCAGCACCATCGGTGATACCAGGCGCGTTTCCCGCCGTTACCGTGCCATCGGCAACGAATGCCGGTTTAAGTTTCGCCAACGCAGCTAATGAGGTATCGCGCCGTGGCCCTTCGTCAACCGTCACTACATTAATTTGCCCCTTCGGCCCTGCTACCTTCACGGGGATAATCTCTTCGTTAAACGCCCCACTATCTTGCGCGGCAATCGCACGCTGGTGCGATTGCAATGCGTAGTTGTCTTGCTGTTCACGGGTAACGTGAAATGTGCGCGCAATCCATTCCGCAGCCGCGCCCATATGGTGATTCTCGAATGCGCACCATAACCCATCGTGAACAACTGCGTCGATAATCTGACCATGACCGAGTCGGTACCCGTGCCGCGCTTGGGGTAACAGGTAAGGACCTCCACTCATATGTTCCATACCACCGGCAACCAATACCTCTGCCTCACCGGCTTTGATCAGCGCAGTCCCTACCATTACCGCCTTTAGGCCACTTCCGCATACCTTGTTAATGGTCAAACCACCGACCGTTTCCGGTAAACCGGCGCGTAAGGCCGCCTGTCGTGCCGGTGATTGACCCAACCCAGCAGTGACAACGCATCCCATAATACATTCATCGATCATGGCCGGATCGATACCGGCACGTTGCACTGCCGCCTGTACGGCAGCAGCACCGAGATCAATCGCGCTCAAACCACTATAGGCGCCATTGAAGCGTCCGATCGGTGTACGCACCGCACTCACGATGACTACATCGTCCATGAATTGTTCCTCACAGTGCTGGGGGTGGTTAGATGCCACACACATTAAGCCAAATAGTAACCCTATTATAACAAGCCACGTTTTACCCTATTAAGCCACGCAACTGTCGGTAGAGGCGTAATACGCCACTGCCATTATCATAGCCGGGTGGTAACCACGCCGGCGGACGCAACAGCCACAAGCCAGCCTGTGCTGCCGGAGGTCGAGCACGCGGCACTACCGGATCGGGCAACGGCGCAACAACCTCAATGTCCGGCAGAGTCGTTGCGACCTGGGGTAGCACCTTAGCAATCGCTTTTTGCAAGACATTAGCAAGCTGAGTGCGGAATTGACCGCGTTTATGGCGAGAGGCGGAACGTAACTGAGCCGATTCGGCGGCGGATAACCGCATCGCAACGGTGAGAGTACGACAAGCCGCTTGATCATCGGTCGGTGATACGCTGATTAATACCGGCGTACCCCCAACGGCTACAATCTGACACAATGGGAGACATTCCGGTACCTGCGCATTATCAAGTGCAACGTAGCTCGTAGCCCATGCCGGCAGCGCGTTATGACGATGATGAGCTAATTGCCACGCAGCAACGCCAAGCACAACCACCCGCGCTGTTACCTTTTCACCACCGGTCAAACCAATACCCACAACTCGGGTTGGCGTCGTGAGCAATGTCACTGCACGTTGATGCCGTCGCCATTCACCACCGGCGCGTATCAACGCATCACCGAACAGCCAGGACAATGTCGCAGCATTACCGACTAACGTTTCTGCCGGTGGCAGCAACGCAACACTACCGGCCGACCATGCGCAATGGTCACAGACCGGCAGACCATAGGCCATGAGCATGGTATCGATGAAATGACGTAACGCCGGGTCGACCAACCCATAGCGCCGCAGCATATCGGCCACCGTGATTCGTCGCTGACGCAGCACCTGAATTTGAGCGAGCGGATCAAACCGCTCGGCCAACCGTAACGCAGCCATTGCTGCGGTCTCTTGGGCCTGCCAAAAGCGACTTGCCGCATCGGTCTGCGCCGGAAAGAGTGCCCGGCGCGTCCGTCGCCACTGTCCTATATCGCTCGGCACATCAATAGTGCGCGCAGGTAGATGCACCCGCCATGCCGGCTCACGACGGACAACAGGGAGATAAACCCCTACATGCGCGGCAATACGAGCGTATGGCCCGTCATTCAGACCGGCCCACTGTGGAGGGAAGGCATCGTACTGCATACCGCGCCAGCACACCCGTGGCCGCGTCGTCCCGGCACTCACGAGCAGCACAGCGCGGCCATCACGAGCAAGCAGCGCAGCGAGTGCTGCCTCGGCAGCGGTATCACCAACAATGATGACATCGAAGTGGTCAGACATGCACCCTCTACCTTCCGGTCTCGAATAAGCGGGCCACCACGATGAAGAGCATCACCAAGATACCGGTATAGGCCAACCCCACCACCCTCGGCTGCCGATCACGCACCGCAAACGCCGTAGCCGGGATAAGTGCCACCGCAACCACACCATAGATGAGGTGTAATGCCATTACAACCAAATCGGTATTCCAAAGCAACGGAATCCCAATCGCAGACTGGGCAAGAATGAGTAATTGCAGAATCCCACTGAGCGGTTGCATCCCACCACGGTTACGCCAAGCTACCACTAACGCCCAAAGTAAACCGACCACGATCACCACAGAGATCGTCAGTTGCAACCGACTGTGTAACGCCAAAAGCCGCTCCATAATGCAATTATTGTAGCACGGCAACGCAAGAGCTTGGAGTATACTGATGCCACGGCGGAACTACCGTCTAGATAACATGCGAGTACCTTCATGAGTACCATTGGTATCACCGAATGTCTCATTATTCTACTATTGGTGACGGTCGTCGCTGCACTTGCGTTCCGAGTCGGCTATTTTCGTGGACGGGGGCGGAGTTGACAAAGAGCGCGTGAGAAGTCTCACTACTCTTTGCCATTGCCTATCACCGAACCAATTCCTGTTATGGTGTAGGCGTTGCTACCGGTGAACCCGTCGGGCTTGGGGTTGGTGTGAAGGCTGTTGCAGTTGGGGTGAGAACCGGTGTCAGAGTTGGCAACCCTACGTCATCAACCGTATCGCCGGCAATATTGCTTAGTCGGTCGAGAAAACGGGTCAACCGCTCGCTGCGACGTTCCACCTCGCGAATACGCGCTTGCTGTTCGGCCTGCACAGTTGCTACAACCGCGACCAACACTTGCCCTTCACGCAACCGATCTTGCAACGCAACCGTCTCTGCAACCGCGGTCTGCAAGGCACGTCCTAGCGCTACCGCCGTGGCTGCTTGCCCGACCTGCGCAGTCGCAAAAGCCGCTAATCGCTCGGTTTGTTGCTCAAGCTCGTCAATCCGCTCACGCGCATTGTTTAGCTCAAGATTGGTTTGCGCCTGCGCCGTTTGCAAACTGACGAATGTTTCAGCGTGCGCGGTAGCTATCGCTTGGAGTTGCTGTACATCACTGCTCGCTTGCCGAAGTTGTTGTGGCGTCGAGAGATCAAGCCCCGACAGATAGAGGAGTCCGGCACCGGCTGCGAGTGCCAATCCCACAGCCAGGATCAGCGTCATCAGCCAACCGAAAAAACTGAGGAATCGACTGAAACAACTACGCGATCGGGACGTGGACGTTGCCGATGCTGTCGGCGGTAGCTCATTGGTGTTTGATTGGGTCATACTATCAAAATGTCATGAACGCGAATTCCATAGCCTATTGTAACATGCCCGATCTAAGACACAATGCCGTACCTATTTGACAGTCATCAAGTCGCTCGTTACAATCGCAGCAGCCGGATTGCTTTGCTGAGGAAGTCGTATGCGAGTTCCACTGTCGTGGTTGCGTGAATTTGTTGCGATTGATCTGCCGGTCGAGGAATTGGCCCGTCGCCTCACCTTTGGTGGTATGGAAGTTGCGCAGATCCACCGCATTGGTGTTGAGGGGTCGCCGCTGCCCTGGGATCCCGAATTGATTGTCGTGGCGAATGTGCTAGAAGTGCGCTCGCACCCCAACGCCGACCGGCTCGTGTTAGCCGATGTTGATTACGGCGCCGCCCAGCCACATACGGTCGTCACCGGTGCACCGAATCTCTTCCCTTACCGCGATCAGGGTCGCCTGCCGCATCCGCTCAAGGCAGCCTTCGCCCGTGAAGGTGCGCAGTTGTACGATGGTCACGCCGAGGGATGGGTGATTACAAAATTGAAGGGTCGCCCGGTGCGTGGCGTGATGAGCGATGCGATGCTCTGTTCTGAGAAGGAGCTAGGGCTTAGTGAGGATCACGAAGGCATTTTGATCTTGCCTGACGATGCACCGGTAGGGATGCCGTTACGTGATTATTTGGGTGAGGTGATCCTTGAGATCGATCTCACCCCGAATTTTGCCCGCTGCCTCTCGATTGTCGGTGTAGCCCGCGAAGTCGCTGCCCTGACCGGTGCGCCGCTCAAGCTGCCCGATCCACAAGTCGTTGCCGAGGGACCGTCGATCATCGGACGCGCCAAGGTGACAGTCCACGAACCTGACCTCTGCCCACGCTTTATGGTGGGGCTGGCCGAAGGGGTGAAGATCGGTCCATCACCGTTCTGGATGCAACGCCGGCTGATCAACGCCGGGATGCGCCCGATTAACAATATCGTTGATATTTCCAACTATGTGATGCTTGAGTGGGGACAGCCGACCCACACCTTCGATGCCGACCGTGTCGCCGACCGTCATCTGATCGTGCGACTGGCCCAACCGGGTGAACGTCTCACGACCCTCGATGACCGCGATCGGGATTTGACCCCCAGCCCTGAAAGCGGCTTGTCGCATCCGCCACTGTTGGTATGCGATGCAACCGGGCCGTTGGCGATAGCCGGTGTGATGGGAGGGGCCAATTCGGAAGTCAGCAATGCGACGACAAATGTGTTGCTCGAGGCGGCCATTTGGGAACCGGTGCAGATTCGGCGCACGGCACGCAGCCTGAAATTGCCGAGCGAGGCGTCGCGCCGGTTTGAGCGCGGGGTTGATTACGCACTGCCACCGATTGCTCTGCGCCGCTGTTTGGAGTTGATGCGACTGTATGCCGGAGCGACGATTGCTGCCGATTTTATCGATGTCTATTCTCGTCCGTGGCAGCCGGTAACGATCGAACTGCTGTCATCGGAGGTTCACCGGTTGCTCGGTATTCATCTCGATGCTCACTCGATTGCTGAGATTTTGGGTCGGCTCGGTTTTACCTGCTCGATCCAAGGTGGGTCGACGGTCGGCGATTTTGCGATCTTAGCTGCCGAACCGGTGGTGCGGGTAGAAGTGCCCTCTTTCCGCCAAGATGTTACCATGGTCGCCGATCTGTGCGAAGAATTAGCGCGTGTCTATGGCTATGATCGCATCCCCTCAACGCGCCTAGCCGACGAATTACCCCCACCGATGACGGTGAAAGCCATTGAACTCGAAGATCAGGTGCGTGACTTGATGGTTGGGGCCGGACTGACCGAGTTGATCACCTACTCCTTGATCGACATGGCACTGGTCGCCCGCGTTCAACCCTCTGAAGCGGTGCCCGAACGGTATCTCAAGATCAGCAATCCTGGTACACCAGAACATGTATATATGCGACGCTCGCTCCTCCCGTCGCTCGCAGCAGCGTTAGCGCTCAACTTACGTGAACGCGAGCGATCGCTGGTCTTTGAGATTGGGCGCGTCTACCTGCCCCCAGCCGAACCGGGCAAGGATGATCGGTGGCTCCCCGATGAACCGCGCCGTCTGGCAATAGCCCTCGCCGGCCCACGTCAGCCCGAAAGTTGGTTGAGCACCGACCGCGACTGGCTCGATTTCTACGATTTGAAGGGTATCGTCGAACTGCTCGGCGAACGGCTGGGATTGAGTGATCAACTGACCTTTGCACCACTGACCGATGATGAACGTTTCCATCCCGGACGATCAGCGGTGCTCATGTTGGTACATAAACGCGATAGCCGGGGACGCCCGGTCGATCAGCAGCCGGTTGGCGTACTCGGTGAAGCGCATCCGCAGGTGCGCGCCCGCCTCGAAGTGAACGTACCACGTGTGCTGCTCGCCGAGATCGATCTCGAAACACTCATCGCTCACGCCGGACAAGCGACCTATCGAGCCATTTCACGCTTCCCGGCCAGTGTGCAAGATCTGTCAATTGTGGCCGATGAAACGGTGAGCGAAGCTCAGATCCGCGCCGTCATCCAACGCAGCGCCGGTGAGTATCTTGAGAGCTTAAACCTGTTCGACCGCTATAGCGGGCCACAGGTAGGGGAGGGTAAGCGTAGTCTGACGTATCACCTCGTCTTCCGCGCATCTGACCGCACCCTCCTCGACGAGACGTTAGCCAAGATTCGCAAGAAGATTATCGGTAATCTTGAACGCGAACTAGGCGCAACCATCCGCAGTTAGGCTATGGCAACGGCACCGGCAAAACTGATCCTCTGTGGCGAACACGCGGTTGTCTACGGGAGACCGGCGATTGCCTTGCCGTTGACCGATCTGCGCGCAACGGCAACGGTGACGCCGGCGCCGGCGGGGAGTGGCCCGATCATCAGAGCGCCCGACTTAGGTGGACAGTGGCGGGTCACCGAATGTCCCAACGAACCTCTCAGCGCGTTAGTACTAAAGATCGTTGAGCAGTTTCACATTCCAACGGACATTGAAATTACCATCCATTCGGCGATCCCGATTGCCAGTGGGATGGGAAGCGGAGCTGCGATTGCGACGGCGATTGTGCGTGAGCTGCTTGCAGTTGGCGGACACACGGTACCCACCGCGACCATCGCTGAGCTGGTGTACGAGAGCGAACGTGGTTACCACGGGACGCCGAGTGGGATCGATAATACAGTGGTCGCTTTTGAGCAGCCGATCTGGTTTCAACGCCGTCCATCTTTACCACCCCTGATCGAACCGGTGACCATTGGTACACCGTTAACACTGGTGATCGGCGACAGTGGTGTGCGTAGTCCGACGCGATTACCGGTTGGTGCCGTGCGTGAACGTTGGCAAGCCGAGCCAGAGCGTTATGAAGCACTGTTCGATCAAGTAGGTGAAATAGTGACAGCCGCACGAACGGTGCTCGCGCAAGGCGATGTCGCAGCATTAGGGCCATTACTCGATGCCAACCACGCTCTCTTGTGCGAGATTGGTGTCTCTTCACCCGAACTCAACCGCCTAACCGACGCAGCGCGGGCGGCGGGTGCATTAGGCGCCAAACTGGCCGGTGCCGGTTGGGGTGGCGTGATGTTGGCGTTGACCACGCCGGAACATGCGGCGACGATCGCTGGCGCGTTGCGGGCCGCCGGCGCAGCCAACACGCTCGTGACAACGATTGCGGCGACGGGATGATGACAGAGTGCGACAATGAGACTGCCACACTCCATAACATCGGCAACGTTTGCGAAGCCTACTCCACCGGCGAGAGGGCGAGTGACTTACCTTGCGACAATGGGACTGTCGCACCCATCGTCCATACTGTAGCGTGACGTTTGCGAAGCCTAACTCACCGGTAAAGGAGAGAGTGATGTTAAATACGGCAGGAGAACTGCCGCACCCTATCATTTGTGCAATGTTTGCGAAGCCTACCCCACCGGTAAGGCGGCGAGTGACTTACGTGCGGCAGTGGGACTGCCACACTCCATCATTTGTGCAATGTTTGCGAAGCCTAGCTCACTGGCAGTTGCACAATGAACGTACTGCCCCGCCCCACTTCGCTCTCAAGCAAAATACTGCCGCCGTGCGCCTCAACTGCGAGCCGGCAAAAATAGAGACCCAAGCCGGTACCCCAGCGACGATCATTCTCGCGGGCTTGATAGAAGCGATCGAAGATCCGATCTTGCGCCTCGCGCGGAATACCCATACCGGTATCGCTGACCCGCAACTCAACGCTATGGCCATCGTTGGTCAGGCGAGCAGACACGACCACTTCACCGTCTGACGGCGTAAACTTCACCGCATTCGAGACCAGATTCGTGATCACCCGTTCGATCAAGTGCTGATCGAGTAGGATCAGCGGCAACTCTGATGGTAATTCCACCCACACATGTGGCTGATCAGGATGGGCCAACTGGCGAAACGGATCACACACGGTCTTGATCAACATAACGAGATTAGTCGGCTGCAACTGCAACGACCAACTGCTCGTCTCGAGCCGGGCCGAATCGAGTACCGTCTCGGTCAAACTGAGCAGATAATTGGCGCTCTCGCGCGCCACTTCAATCAATTCATCGCGCGCGCTGGCATCAAAGCCTTGACGCTGCAAGGCCTTGAGACTGATCAGAAGTGTATGCAACGGCGCGCGCATATCATGCACAATCATCCGGGTCTGATCTTCATGATTGCGCAGCCGTTCGGTGAGCACGCGATTGGCGAGTGCCAAGGTCACGTGTTGGCGAGCAGCAAAATCGAGCGCCTGATGCGCGATCTGCAAGAGCAAATGGCTAGGCAGCGGCTGCAAACGCTGCAATGCAGCGCGTTGCAGTATCGGGATGGAGTTTTCGAGCTGCTCGCTTAGGGCCAACAGATCTTCAGGAGCGCAGCTCCAATGGGCATCATGCAATTGCAGATCAGCTTCGTGTTCCAACGACTCCATCGGAATAGCGACCAAGGCATAACCGTAGCGCGGTCCTACGCCAACCAGCGCCACTCCTACACCTTGAGTCGCCACATTACTGCGTTGAATCGGCAACGCCACGCCCTGTAGGGCCAGATCGGCCCAATGACCGCCGGCTGAGCCAGCAACGAGCACTGACCCACCCTCAGAAAGCGTTGCATAACTCAACGTCTGCGCCAGTTGGATAAGTGCCGCTGGCGTATATCCGCCCGCTACTCCCATCCGCAGACATGATTTGAGCTGAGCAATGTCTGGGATGAGCTGGACTGCCGGTCGCTCACCCACTTCACGTTGATTACCCCCCACGGCTCATTCCTTCCCCACTGCGTAGCGCAAGCACTACCCGATCACGAGGCTGCTCAGCATCGTATTGAACAAGGTTAGCTGACTATCGAAACTCGTTTCCGGAGCTTCAAAGAGTAGTAGATACGACCATTGCGTATTTGGGCTTGTGACGACAATTGCTACTACATAGCTTGTGCTCCCTTGACTCGTCTGGTAGACATATTCGATCTTTAAGCCATCAAAGCCGGCGACCTTAACATCGCTTACGTCATCACGCAGTTCGCCATTCTGCCTTACCAACTGCTTTAACTCTTCCATCAAGAGGCGGGTTGCCACCGTTGGATCATCGGCAACCGACTTATACACATCGACAACCACATACACGCCATCGTCAATAGCTCGATCGGAGAAGATTATACGATCATTACCGGTATCAAATGCGCGCCACGTTTCGGGATGATCGATAGCAAAACCGAGCGAGCTTTCGTAGCGTTGAAAACCGGGCGGTGGGGTGTTTGACGATGGCAAGACGGCACCGGTCGGTGTGGTTGGGACGTTAGTGTTACCTACTGATATATCAACGTAATCGTAGTGATAATTTCCGGCAATGTCGCGCACGAGAAAACCCATCACATAATCACCGCTCAGTGTTGGACCACGAACGGCTTTTAGCGGCGTCTCACCAAAGGTAATCGTTTGCCCTTCAAAACGCTTGGCCTCTAACCCACTACCGGTATCGGTATATGAACGGTAGTATGCGGTGAACGTATCGCCGGCCCGTGGCGTCAGCTCGAAGGGCTGCGGTTCCTGCTTACCGGCAAGACGGGGGAAACCCCAAATCCGCACCAACTGTGCTTCATTGCCTTGGATTGAAAAAATAAGACCGGCATTGATCTGTTCACCGGTCGCAGCAGATGTATACACCCCTTCGACGCCGTAGAACTCGACACCGTACTTAATCGGGCCAAGTAAGACCTCAATCGAATCGGTGCCGTTGCTCAAATACCAATTGGTTGCGTCCCAATTTAAACGCAGACTAAACTCACCATCGCTCCAGTCTGGTACTGGATTACCGGGCGTTGTGCCGGGTGGGTAGACAAAATCAACCAAGATTAAATCGACCGTATCTCGGCGTTCGTTGGGAATACCGATAAACTGGAAGACATACGCAATATCACTGCCGGCTACCGTACCGGTGAGGCTTACCGGTGCATTGACGCTGACTACCTCACGATTGAGCAGGAGAGCGCGAATGGTTGGGCGCTGAACAACCGTACTCCCCACCTGATAGTACGCAGCCAAGAAATCATCCCACGCCGTTACCCGTGGCGTCGGCGAAATACGTTCGTAGGCTTCCGCGTACAGCTCGGCGAGCTGGGGGAAGTAGATCGACAAGCCACCACTTTCGCGATGATACGCGCCGACACCGTTGGCAAGCCGAGCCTCCTCGATCAACTGCAATAATTCATTGGCCTGTTCACGCACCGCCCCGCTCGCCCCTTGCTGCGGTAACAATGCTAAAAAGTGCGGGAGATCGATAGCGTTAAACTCTTCGGCGTAAGAGGGTGCATAGACATTCACAAACGAACGTGCTTGCCCGATGGCCGTGTAGCTCTGTTGCACGTCACGTTGTAACGCTTGTGCAAAGGCGTCGAGACGGTTGATCAGCTCATTGGTCCGGCTCAGATCAAAAGCCGATAGCGTGACTCCGTCAGCACTGCCGGCGCTAAACGAATCCATATACGTCTGAACGATGACCGGCGCTATTGCATAGCCGTCCTGGGCCGGATTATTGACCAGCTGCGCCAGCCACGCATCCCACGCCCAACCAGTGTTCGGTTCGAGTTCGGCGGAGGCAACGGCTACCCGCCCGTAAGGCGCAACCGTATGCAAAACATCGATCTGGGCCATCAGACAGGCATCAAACCCGATCAATTCAAAGCCACCGATCCGCGTTCGCCTGAGCGCAGTCTCGAAAGCCGAGCCGATCTCCGGCAGATTGAGCGCATCGTTATCGGTATCATCACTGGCAATACCTAGCCACGAGGCGCCGTGATCCCACAAGATGATTGCATACCGTTGGGCCGGGTACGTCTCAATTCCCCAAACTAGAAAGTCGGTGAGGGTCGCCGGGTCACCCATGTTGCGCTCACCGAGATCGGTGATCGCATTCGCACGGGTTGGTTTTATCCCCGCTGCAACCCGAAAGCGTAGCGTTCCTTCCCAATTGCCATATCGTTCGTCGTCCCAAAACTCTGGCGAGCGGATGCGGTCGAACTCGACGACGATATGCACACGCTCAGTCGATCCAACTCGGGCCATTTCGAGAAAATCCTCAATCGCATCCGCCTCTAGATTGTTATCACCATCGAGATACACCAACACCGTCCAATCGGCTGCATTGGGTGGTAGTTCACGGGTTGGTATGATCTCCGGTATCGGTACGGGTGAACCAGATTCGTTCACACTCTCACCACCGGTAGTATTCGCACCACCACCGGAGCTAACTACACCCCCACCATCAGTACCAACTCGGTTCACAAACCACACGCCGCCGGCTACGGCAGCAGCCAGGATGATGCAGGTAAACAGACCGGTGAGTATCAGCCAGACGGGGAAACGGCGTGCTTGCGGTGAAAACGGTGGGGCAGCAGCAGGCGGAGTAGCGGGGATACGAACGTCACCGCCGGTTGGCGCCGGTGGGGTGCCCCCACCTGCCGCAGGTGGTGTCGCGGGTGGGGATGGCGTACTCCAACTTGCCGGCGGGGGTGGTGTCGGGGCAAGCGGAACCGTCGGTTCAATCGTTGCAGCGGGCAGCTCTTCAAACCGAAAGACCTCATCGCCAATCGCAAAGGTATCACCGGTTCGGAGAATCTGCCGCTGTATCGGTTTGCCGTTCAGCAACGTCCCGTTTGAGCTGCCTAGATCAACCAGCACATATACTCCGCCCTCACGCCGAATTTCGGCATGCCGGCGCGAAGCAAGCTGGCTCGCGATTACGATGCTATTATCCGGCGACCGACCAATCGTAACCGGGGTATCACTGAGTTGAAATGAGTGTCCGGCTCGCGAGCCACTGACAGCGATCAACCGCGCAGCCATTCTATAGATTCTCCCCCGCTTCGTGAATACGATCGCATTGTAGCACGTCATCTATACGGTGAACATAGGAAAAAGGTTACACCTTGCGACCGATCGCAAGCTGCAACCAATTAGCTATACTCGCAACAATGTTCTACGTCTGCAAGATGGTGTTGTGTCGCTCCAGATGGCGATGTTCACGACTAGCCAGGTATGGACGGAGTGCCCTCATCCCTTAACAGCAGCTACCTCTGCGCTACGATGAAACGGAAGGAGACTTAATCGTGCAACGCAGTGAATTTACGGTTACCTCAGCCCACACCTATGACCGGCGAAGCGTGGCGCGTTGGCTGCTCTCACACGTTGCGCGTTACTGGCCATTTGTACTGGGCTTCTACCTCTGCTTCATCACCGCATGGGCCGCTTATTCGGGGGCACAGGCATTGATCGGGCATATCGCCGATGTGCTGAGCAGACCGCCCGATTACGCGGCCTTAACCGGGCTGGCACTGGCAGTATTGGCAGTGATGGTGACGGATAGTGTGACGGCGTTGATCGGCAGTTTATCGGCCGAAAATGTGGCAGCGCGGGTCGAAGCCGATGTACGGCAAGAGTTTTACGAGAGTCTGTTGGCGAAGAGTAAGGCATTTCACGACCGTCAGCGGACCGGCGATTTGATGGCCCGCGCCACCGACGACACTAATCTGGTAGCGAATATGATCGTTCCCGGCGCGACTCTGATCTCCGAGACGGTGTTGGGCATCGTCGTACCGCTGACCTTCATCTTTTTCACCGAACCGCGCCTGATCATCGTGCCGCTGATCTTTGTGGCGGGCTATATCATCACCGCACGCTGGTATCTGCGCCGGCTGATGCCGGTGATCCAGCGCCAGCGCGAGCAGTATGGGGTGATGAACGCCGGGCTGGAAGAGACGATCAGCGGGATCGAGGTGGTGAAGGCCAGCGCGCGCGAAGCGCTCGAACGCTCGAAGTATTTGCGTAACGCGCAACGATTCCGCGATCTGTTTGTGCAGCAAGGTGACATCGAGGCGCGCTATTTGCCGCTCTTGCTGTTTGGGATTGCACTAGGTGCGGAGTTCTTCCATGCCCTGTGGCTCTATAGCACCGGTGACATCGGGTTGGGGCAAGTCGTGGCGGTGATCGGGTTGATGAATGTCTTGCGATTCCCGACCTTCATCTCGCTCTTCGCCTTCTCGGTCTTTCAAGCCGGATTGGCCGGTGCGCGCCGTATTCTCTCGATCATCAATGCCGAGACCGATCTTGACGAAAATCCGAAGGGCTATCGCGCACCGATGCGTGGTGAGATTGTGTTTGAGAATGTGAGCTTCAGTTTCACCGCGAATCCCGGCGAAAAACCGCACCAAGTGCTGCGCGACATCTCGTTCCGCATTGCCGCCGGTCAGACGGTGGCAATCGTCGGGCAGACCGGTAGCGGGAAGAGTGCGTTAACCCAGTTGGTTAATCGCACCTACGATGCGACTAGTGGACGGGTGCTCATCGATGGAGTAGATGTGCGTGACTGGAATCTCGATGTGCTCCGTTCACAAATCGGCAAGATCGAGCAGGATATCTTCCTCTTCTCACGCACAATTGGCGAGAATATCGCTTTTGGCGCTCCTGGTGCGACCCCTGAACAGATCGAGGCAGCAGCGCGTGCGGCGCAAGCCCACGACTTCATCAGCCGTATGCCGCACGGCTACCAGACGGTCATTGGCGAACGAGGCGTGACCCTGTCGGGTGGGCAGCGGCAGCGGATTGCACTGGCGCGTGCCTTTCTCGCTAACCCGCGTATTCTTATTCTTGACGATAGCACCAGCGCAATCGATAGCGCCACCGAAGACGAGATTCAGCGCGCGATCCGGCAGGCGCAGCAAGGGCGCACGGTGTTGCTGATCACGCACCGCTTGGCGCAGATCCGGTGGGCCGACCAGATCCTGGTGCTCGATGGCGGGCGGTTAGTGGCCACGGGCACCCACGAGGATCTGCTGCGCACATCACCGCACTACCGGCGAATCTTTGCTCGTTACGAACCGGAGCATGTCCGTCCAGCACCGACAGCGGTGACAATGCACACTCAGTAGATCGAAAGAAGCTTATCTGTTAGGAGTGTGAGATAAGCACGACAGAAGGAACGTCATTATGGGTTTTCTCTTCGATGGCCTCGATGCAGAAGGCTACGATCGCAAATATAGCGACGGCGAACTGGTGCGGCGAATTCTGCACTATTTTCGCCCGCAAGCCGCCAAGATCATCACCGCCGCATTGATGATTAGTGCCACCGCATTAATCGAAGCGCTCATCCCGATCTTTATCTCGTACAGCATTGACGAGATTCAGACTGCGACTTCGCTCAATCAGGTGGCGATACTGGCCGGCGCGCTGGCCCTGATCGCCTGTTTGTCGTGGGTGTTTAACCTGATCCGGCAAACGATGTCGGTACGAGCCATCGGTGAAGTGGTGCTGGCGCTGCGCCGCGACGCCGCCGATGCGGTACTAGCCCGCGATCTCAGTTTCTACGACGAGTTTCCATCCGGTAAGATTGTTAGTCGGGTCAATTCCGATACAGCCGCGTTTGCGCAGGTAATGACCCTGACGATGGATCTGCTGAGCCGGTTGTTGCTGGTGGTGGTGCTGGTCAGCTATCTCGCCACCGTCAGTTGGTCGCTGACGCTGGTGCTGCTGGGCTTAGCGCCGTTGATCATCGGTGCGGCGCTGGCTTTCCGCTCGATCGCACGTAAGGTCATTACCGCCTCGCGGCGGGTGAATGCTGAAGTGAGCAATCATATTCAGGAGACGGTTAGTGGGATTGGTGTCGCCAAAACTTTCCGCCAAGAGCAGGCCGTTTACGCCGACTTTCTCGATGTCAATCAAAAGAGCCGACGGGTCAATCTGCACACGCGCTACACCTTCAGCAGCATCTTTCCGCTGCTTAATCTGTTGGCCGCCATCGGCACTGCGCTCTTGGTCTATCTCGGTGGGCAGAAGGTCTATGCCGGCGAACTCACTACCGGCACGTGGTTTCTGTTCATCCAAGGCTTGCAGAGCTTCTGGTTCCCGCTGACCAGTATTGCCTCGTTTTGGAGTCAGTTCCAACTCGGTTTGGCCGCCGGTGAGCGTGTCTTTGCCCTTATTGACGCCGAACCGCGGGTAACGCAGATTGACCGGCTCGATCCGGGCCGGTTGCGCGGCGAGATTATGTTCGAGCAGGTCGATTTTGCGTACAAACCGGACGAACCGGTGTTGCGCCAGTTCAACCTGCACATCAAGCCGGGGGAACAGGTGGCACTGGTTGGTCATACCGGTTCCGGCAAGAGCAGCATTGCCAAGCTGATCGCCCGTTTCTACGAGTTTCAGGGTGGGTGCATCAAGATTGACGGTCACGATATTCGGCGGCTTGATCTGAGCGCTTACCGCAGTCAACTCGGTATGGTGACGCAGACGCCGTTTTTGTTCGACGGTACGGTGCGTGAGAACATTCGCTACGGACGACCTGACGCTACCGACGAGGAAGTACTGACTGCGGCCCAACGGGTGGGCCATGGCGACTGGTTGGCAAGCTTGCCGGCAGGGCTGGATACGCCGGTTGGCGAGCGTGGCAGCAGCTTGAGCATGGGCCAGCGGCAATTGGTAGCGCTGGCACGGGTCTTACTGCAAAACCCAGCCATTCTCATTCTGGATGAAGCAACGGCCAGCATCGATCCGCTAACCGAGACCTTGATTCAAGAGGGTTTAGACGAGGCGATGCGGGATCGGACGGCGATCATCATTGCGCACCGGTTGAGTACGGTGCGCGAAGTTGACCGGATCATCGTGTTGCGGCACGGCGAGATTCTCGAACAAGGGACACACGATCAGTTGCTGGCCACCGGCGGGCACTATGCCGAGCTGTACAACACCTACTTCCGCCACCAGAGCCTTGAATACATCGAGGCGGCGGGCCAGAGATAAAAGGTACAAAGCAGGCAGAGACGCAGAGATTCTTAACGCAAAGACGCGAAGGGTGCAGAGAGTGCAAAGTTTCTGAAGGGAACGGCGCGGAGGACGGTACATGACCAAGCCTCTGCGCCGCTTTGCGGTCTCGGCGTCTTTGCGTGCCGTCGTTGCAGCTGTGTATAGACCAGTGACGCGTATGGTTCCCTCTGCGCCGCTTTGCGGTCTCGGCGTCTTTGCGTGCCGTCGTTGCAGCTATGTATAGACCAGTGACGCGTATGGTTCCCTCTGCGCCGCTTTGCGGTCTTGGCGTCTTTGCGTGTAACGCCTTGGCGTCTTTGCAAACCCTGCGGCTGTGGAGCCGGCCGTCCGGCTCTACACCTTTTCCAACGCTGACCGTTCCTGCAACGACAGCAACGTCCATTGGCCGGCACGTATCGCTTGGATCGCCTGCACTGCCGCCGCAGCCCCTGACAGGGTCGTCAATGTCGGCACGCCATACACAATCGCGGCCCGGCGAATGGCCCCTTCATCGAAGAAGCTCGCCTTGCCGAGAGGTGTATTCACGATCAGAGCAATCTCACCATTCTTGATGTAGTCAACCGCGTTGGGCCGACCCTCGTTCACCTTATAGATCGGCTTCACGTCAAGGCCGTGCTGCTGGAGGAAGGCGGCCGTGCCGCTGGTGGCCAGCAGCTTGAAACCGAGTGCAGCTAAATCACGGGCAATCGGCAACAAATTGGCCTTATCGCGGTCGTTGACGCTGAGAAAGGCGTTGCCGCTAGTGGGCAGGTGGCTGTTGCACGCCATCTGTGCCTTAGCAAATGCCTCGCCAAAGGTCGCACCGCTGCCCATGCCTTCACCGGTTGACTTCATCTCTGGGCCGAGCAGCGTGTCTACGCCGCTGAAGCGCGACCACGGCAGCACCACTTCCTTGACGTGGTAGCGCTGCTCGCTGGTGACATCCAGTCGGTAGCGAGGCGAATTCACCAAGGCCGGATGCACCATCTGAATGCGGCCATGCTCGTACCGCAGCCGAGCGCCGGCAGCGCACTGCACCGCCAGTTGCGCCCACGGCACACCAGTCGCCTTAGCAACGAAAGGCACGGTGCGCGAGGCGCGCGGGTTGACTTCGAGCACGTAGACGACGCCGTCTTTCATGGCGTACTGAATATTCATCAAGCCGACCACACCCAAAGCGCGGGCCAATTGCTCGGTATAGCGGCGCATCGTCGCCACATGCTCGGCTGCCACCATATAGGTTGGTATCACACAGGCGCTATCGCCAGAATGGACACCGGCCAGCTCAATCTGCTCCATGATCCCGGCGATCACCACCGTCTCACCATCACAGACCGCATCTACATCCATCTCAAACGCATCTTCGAGGAAGCGGTCAATCAGCACCGGGTGCTCAGGCGAAGCGGCTACCGCTTCACGCATATAGCGTTCGAGCGATGCATCATCGTAGACAATCGCCATGGCACGCCCGCCCAGCACGTAGCTGGGCCGCACCACCACCGGATAGCCGATCCGGCGGGCCACTGCCAGCGCCTCTTCCCACGAGGTGGCGCTGCCGTGTTCGGGGGCGGGAATATTCAGCTCCTTCAACAGCGCGCCAAACCGGTCACGATCCTCGGCAAGATCGATAGCTTCAGGCATAGTGCCCCAGATCGGCACCCCAACCGCTTCGAGCGCCCGCGCCAACTTGAGCGGAGTCTGACCGCCAAACTGGATAATCACCCCATCGGGCCACTCCTCTTCAACGACATTGAGCACGTCCTCAAAGGTAAGCGGCTCGAAATAGAGCCGGTCAGCGGTGTCGTAGTCGGTCGAAACCGTCTCCGGGTTACAGTTGACCATAATCGTCTCGTAGCCAAGCACACGCAACCCGAACACAGCATGGCTACAGCAGTAATCAAACTCAATACCCTGCCCGATCCGGTTCGGACCAGAACCGAGGATCACCACCTTTTTGCGATCGGTCGGCTCGGCCTCGTCTTCACTCTCATACGACGAGTAGAGGTAGGGCGTGAAAGCCGGGAACTCGGCGGCACAGGTATCAACCCGGTGGAAGGAGGGGCGAATACCGAGTTCGAGGCGACGCTTGCGCACGGCCAATTCCGCCGACCAGCGCTGTGGGCCGGGTGGCACGCGCAGGAGATGGGCCAATTGGGCATCGCTGAAGCCCATCCGCTTGGCCTGGCGCAACAGGTCGGGCGGAATGGTGTTGAGATCAAATGCCCGTAACCGCCCTTCGAGATTGACGAGCTGTTCGAGCTGGCGAATAAACCAAGCATCGATCTTGGTTAGCGCGCTAATCTGCTCGACCGACATCCCGCTTTGCAGCGCGTAGCGTACATAAAACATGCGGTCGGGATGCGGCGTAATCAAACGCTCGCGCAGCCGCTCCGGCTCAATCGCATCGCGACCATCAGCACCCCAACCGGCCCGTCCCTGTTCGAGTGAACGCCATGCCTTTTGGAAGGCTTCGGGGAAGGTGCGGCCAATCGCCATCACTTCACCCACCGACTTCATCGAGGTGGTGAGCGTCTGATCGGCTTGGGGAAACTTCTCGAAGGTAAAGCGTGGAATCTTCACCACCACATAGTCGAGGGTCGGCTCGAACGAAGCCGGCGTCTCGCGGGTAATATCGTTGGGCAACTCGTCGAGGGTATAGCCGACGGCCAGCTTGGCGGCAATTTTGGCGATGGGGAAGCCGGTCGCTTTAGAGGCTAGCGCTGACGAACGCGACACGCGTGGGTTCATCTCGATCACGTAGATACGGCCATCGGTCGGTGAAACAGCAAACTGAACATTGGAACCGCCGGTTTCGACACCGACGGCACGCAGCACCGCCAACCCCATATCGCGCATCCGCTCGTACTCGCGGTCGGTGAGGGTCATCGCCGGAGCGACGGTAATGCTATCGCCGGTATGCACCCCCATCGGGTCAATATTCTCGATTGAGCAGATGATGACGCCGTTGTCGTTCCGGTCGCGCATCACCTCAAGCTCAAACTCTTTCCAACCGAGGACACTCTCTTCGATTAGCACCTGTGAGACCGGCGACGCATCGAGACCGCGTTCGACAATCGTGCGGAACTCTTCCATGTTGTACGCAATACCGCCACCTTCACCACCAAGGGTAAACGATGGTCGAATAATCGCCGGGAAGCCGGTCTGGGCAACGACTGCCAACGCTTCATCGAGGGTAGTTGCGGTACCGGAACGAGGTACCTGCAACCCAATCTCGATCATCTTATCTTTAAAGCGTTGGCGATCCTCGGCGATCCGCACCGCCTCAACCGATGCCCCGATTAGCTCGACACCGTACTTATCGAGGATGCCGGCCTCGTGGAGCGCCACCGCCAAATTGAGTGCAGTCTGGCCACCAACAGTCGGTAAGATTGCGTCAGGACGCTCACGGGCAATAATGCGTTCGAGACTGGGGACGGTCAGTGGTTCGATGTAGGTGGTGTCGGCGAGGCCGGGATCGGTCATGATAGTGGCCGGGTTTGAATTGACGAGCACGACCCGATAGCCCTCTTCACGCAACGCTTTGCACGCTTGGGTGCCGGAATAGTCGAATTCGCAGGCTTGGCCGATCACAATCGGGCCAGAGCCGATAATAAGAATAGTATGGAGATCGGTGCGCTTCGGCATCTTCGTCTCAGACTCCTTTGGCGTGGAGCAAACTAGCGCGCCCCACACGGCGCTGCCTGATTATACAATACGATTGATGAGACTTTCACGATGCTCACGCAAAGACCGCAGAGGGCGAAAAGGCCGCAAAGATTGCTCACGCAAAGGCGCGGAGGGCGCAAAGGCCGCAAAGATTGCTCACGCAAAGACCGCAGAGGGCGCAAAGGCCGCAAAGATTGCTCACGCAAAGACCGCAGAGGGCGCAAAGGGGGTGAAATAGGTGGCGGGCAGGGTGGGATTCGAACCCACGACAGCGTTACCGCTGTACGGCATTTCCAGTGCCGCGCACTAGACCAACTATGCGACCTGCCCGCACCGTATGCGATATTACCATAAGGCGGCGGGGGGCGCAAGGGTTTGGCACAACTACCTAAAGATGTCCAATGACCCTTTCGGATGTTCAGCGCAACGGTGTGCTCCCCCAGCGATGCCATCCTACCGATTGACGCATTCATTTGCCCTTGAGCAGCGCTGCAATCACCCTTTCCCACGTGATCGCTTCAACCAGCGGACGGCCCGCGCACCCTAAGCGGGCCGCTTCAGCCGGATCGGCGTTCAGCCGGTCGAGATGCGCGGCAATCGCCACCGGGTCGGGTGGCGAGACGAGGCCGTTCTCACCGTGGCGGACAAATTCGAGCACGCCGCCGGCATCATCGGTAGTAATGACGGGTCGGCTAGCGCCGAAGGCTTCCACCGTCGCAAAGCCGTAGTCTTCATCAACCGGTGCGTAATACACGGCACGGGCGTGAGCGTAGAGATCGATTAATTCGTCATCAGGGACAAAGCCGCGGAAGGTGACTCGTTCGCCGAGGCCAAGCTCGGCGGCGAGGCGTTGGAGGCGGTCGCGGTCGGGGCCGGCGCCGGCGATAATTGCACGCACCGGCGTGATGGTATGGGCCAGCGCCGTTAGCAGCAGATCGATCCGCTTGGCCCGGTCGAGGCGGGCGGGTGAGAGAATGTAGTCACCATACGGACCGGCCCACAACCGTTCGGCGTAACGGCTTGGTGGGTACAGTGGCTTGCTACTCAGCCCATTAAACCGTTCTAGCCGGCGGCTGACGTTGCACGAAATGGTATAACGGGCTTGGCATTCGCTCAGCGCGCGCCCGTCGATGCGAAAGATCTGTTCGCGCACGGCACGATGGGCGGGTGAGCCATCAAAATCGCTGAGCGGTGTGCCGTACCAATCGTAGGCTTGGCGGTGCTGATGGACGAGCCATAGCACCTTGCGTGGGTGGCGGATGAGGTACGACGGGAACTTGGTCGCGATCACGAGATCGATCGGTTCGCCGTTGACGTGGCTAATATCCAGCAGTCGCCACGCCAGTGCGCTATCAACGATCCGCTCGACCGGATGCCACTGAAAGGGAAGGGCGACGACATCAACGGTATGACCACGACAGTGCAGTTCGTCACGTAAACTTTCGACCAGATACTCGGCGCCACCGCGAACAAAGGGTACCTGCGTGGCACAGATCAGAATGCGGCTCATGACGAAGGTTGTGATTGCTGCAATTGGGCGTGGAGAGCGGCCAACTCGGCCCGCAAGGCAGTATTCTCGGCGACCAGCAAGCGAATGGCGCGGACAGCAGTATCGTTAAAGGCATTTTGCTGCTCGACGATAGGATTGATGTACCAACGCAGATAGCGACGCACCACTTTGTTGATGAACGCGATGACCTTCTCAAAAGGAGTGCGGCCCTCGAGTGGCCAATGGGCGCTCACAACCCGGGTGTACTCCAACTCTTCCACCACCCGCTGCAACTCTCGTTCGGCAGGGGTTGGATCGAGGTTTGGTAATCGCGCGCGCTGTGCCCGCACCTCGGCCCGCAACGCCGCCAACGTCGCCGCAACATCAATCTCGTCGCTCATGACACCCCCACACTCGCCCGTTTCAGCAGCTCGTTCAGTCGCTGACCACGCACCTGCGCGATGTCGTCTTGATACTTCAAAATCGCGCCTAGTGTATCCTCGACGGCCTGTGGCGTCAACTCTGTCTGATCAAGCGCAACCAGTGCTGTCACCCAATCGAGGGTCTCGGCCACGCCGGGCAGCTTGTACAGATCCATACGCCGCAACTCTTGCACCACCAGCACCACTTGCCGGGCCAGCCGCTCGCTTGCGCCGGGCACACGTGCCTTAACGATCTGAATCTCTTTATCAAGCGTTGGATAATCAACCCAATAAAACAGACAGCGCCGCTTGAGCGCATCATGGACTTCGCGGGTACGGTTCGAGGTAATGATAACGGTCGGCGGTGTCTCGGCGCGAATAGTGCCAATCTCTGGGATTGAAATCTGCCAGTCAGAGAGTAACTCAAGCAGGAACGCTTCAAACTCTTCATCGGCCCGATCAAGCTCATCGATCAGTAAGATGGGGGGATGATCGCCACGGGCTTCAATCGCTTGCAACAGCGGGCGCTTGATCAAAAACTCCGGACCGAAGATGCTCTGCTGCGCAGCGGTGTTTTGTGCTGCACCCTGCGCCTCCAGCAGGCGAATCTGCAACATCTGGCGGGCATAGTTCCACTCGTAGATCGTCGTATTGACATCAAGCCCTTCATAACATTGCAGCCGGATTAACTCCCGCCCCTGCATACGGGCCAGCGTCTTGGCGATCTCGGTCTTGCCGACACCGGCCTCTCCTTCGAGCAATAGCGGCTTGTTGAGCTTGAGGGCCAGAAAAATAGCGGTGGTTAGAGCACGATCGGCGATGTAGGCGTGTTCAGCCAGGGCAGCCTGCAATTCGTCGATCGATGCAAAGGACGTGTATGGCATACTATAGCGCTCCACGGCGTAACGTATCTTCAACTTATTGTACACCGACTCGCGAAAATGTGTGTTGATGAACTGATGAGATGGCAAGATGGTGGTGAGAACATCCATCCCGCTACTCGCTCCACCATTGCTCTACCGATACTGACGGGCAATGTCGTAAGGCGATACGCCACCGAGATATTGCAGCCAGAGCCAGAAATCGTGGAGCAGTTGACGAATGATCCCGTTAGCCCGAAAGCGTCGCGCCGATGTGACCACCTGCGCCGGCACGACATGCACGCGAGTCCGGGCACGGGCGCGGCGAAAGAGTTCGACATCCTCAAACAGCGGCCAATCCGGGAAGCCACCAAGTGCAGTGAAGAAGGCACGCCGGATGACCATGCACTGATCACCGTAGCTGGTGAGCAGCGAATCGAACCACATCAGACGCGCTGCCAGAGCCAACATCCAGTTCGGATCGTCGAATGAGAGCCGGAACTTGGCGATGTGTACCTGCGGATCGGCGAACATCGCCCGCAACAATGCGAAGGCATTGGCCGGCAGGCGCGTATCGGCATGCAAAAAGACAAAGACATCACCGGTGGCAACGGCAGCGCCGGCGTTGAGTTGATGGCCGCGACCGCGCGGTGCCAGCACCACCCGCGCGCCGGCAGCGCGGGCCAGCGCTGGCGTCTCATCGCGGCTGCCACCATCGGCAACAATGACCTCGACCGTCGGGTCGCACTGTCGCACCGCTCGGACGCAGGTTGTTATATTGGCCGCTTCATTCAGAGCCGGAATGATCACGCTGAACGTTGTCATCACTGTGGTTTCTCCTTGCCGTCATCACCTGCGCGACGGTAGCTTGTCCGACGCCGAGCACGTACCGGCTCGTGATGGCACGGGAACATCGGCATATCGGCCTGTTCCGTGTACCGTTTGGACTGAGACTACCATAGCCTTACTGTCGGCGCAATACAAAGATATACTCGTGCTTAAAGACGTAAAATCCGCCGGCCAACGCACGATACCGCCACAGTTCATTATTACCCCGCTTGCCCAGCGTACCACTGACATTTTTGACAATAATACTCTTCAAGCTAAACCCACACGCTCGTACCGCTTCCATTGCGTAAAAACCGAGCGGATGCCACTCGCCCTGCCGATACATATCGCCGATCACTAAGGCCAAATAACGACCACGGTCAAGCACGGCGGCCACCCGCTCGGTCACGCTCGTCAAGCGGTCGAGAAACTCCGCCATGGTCGGGGCATTTGACAGATCACGCGGATCATCACTAAACCGGATAATATCGTGGTACGGTGGGTGGAGTAACACTAATTGCACACTCTGCGCACCGTAGCGCGCAAGGAGCGCAGCAAAATCGGTTGTCAGACTGTCTCCCTGCTCAATCGCCGCCACCGTTTCCTGAGCAGGCTGTTCGGTAGCCAGGAGCGCACGGGTGTGTTCAACCATCGTCGCCTGCAACTCAAGCCCAACCGCATGGCGGCCAAGGCGACGTGCTTCGATCAGGGTCGTCCCCGAACCGGCAAACGGATCGAGGACCCACTCGCCGGGCCGTGTATACCGCCGAATAAATTGGCGAGGAATCTGGGGAACAAAATTGCCCCAGTAATCGGCCCGATGCACACCCGACGTATCACGCCGCTCGATGAGCCAGAGACTATCGGTCAGAATATCATCATACTCCTTCCATCGTCGCAGATCAATGTCGCTCGTAGGGGCAAACCGCGGTTCGTCGAGCGAACGACGCAGCCGAGTCAGGTAATAGCGCGCCCGCTCAAGGGTGCGCGCCGTCGCGATTTGTTCGAGATCGGCGATCAACACGACGGGAGTGAACAGCACCACCGATCCATCGGTCCGGTGGATCGGATCGCCGGGATCATGCAGCCGTTGCTGCAATGTTGCCAATGCGGTGCGCAACTCAGCAAGATTGGGGATCGCCAGCAACGTATCGAGGGTTGCAGCCAACATATCACGATTGAGCTGCCACTGCGGCGACTCGGCGTTGGACGGCAACTGGGCCAAAGACGAACGTCCGGTCATCGGTTACTTTCCCGCTGGAAATCGATCTATTGCGGTTAGTGTAACACAAGATACTTGCCTATGATCCGAACATGGTACCACTCCAAACAAGAAAGATGCACGCGGTATGTTATAATAACAGTGGGTAAAGCTGAACCATTCAAGGATCAGCGTGTGACAGCGAGTGACATTCTGTTTACAATTGCCGAAGAGGTGCAGCGCTGTACCGCATGCAACCTCCATCGTGGGCGGACACGGGCTGTTCCCGGTGAAGGGCCGGCGAATGCGCGCGTCATGCTTATTGGAGAGGGTCCCGGCTACCACGAAGATCGCCAAGGCCGACCCTTTGTCGGTCCATCAGGGCAATTCCTGAACGATTTGCTCGCCTTAGCCGGGCTACGGCGGGATGAAGTTTATATTGCTAACGTCGTCAAGTGCCGGCCGCCCCAGAATCGCGATCCGGAGCCTGATGAAATAGCGACGTGTACCAGGCTATTCTTAATGCGCCAGATTGCGGCCATTGATCCGATAGTGATTGTGACGCTGGGCCGCTTCTCGATGGGCCTGTTCCTGCCCGGCGAGCGGATTTCACGCATCCACGGCCAACCGCGCTACGTCAACGGACGGTTGATTGTGCCGATGATCCACCCCGCCGCTGCATTGCACCAGCCCCAAAACCGGCCGTTGCTGGAAGAGGATTTTCGCCGCCTGCCTGCCATCATTGCCGATGCCGAACGCCAACGTAGCGCAGCCTCCCCGGCAACGCCGCCAGCCGATGAGCCGCCCGAGCAGCTCCGTCTCTTCTGACCGTTGGCCGCATGTCGCCGGTGGTGTAACCAAATCAATGTCTCGTTCGTATCGCCTCTCGCCGGCTGGCCGGCGTGATAATTTAGTACTCATCGCCGTGGTAATGATGCTGTGGCTGTTCGCCATCTGGAGTCTGGCGAACACGCTACAGGTGCGACTGCATCCGGCCGGTATGTGGGCCGATGTGCAACGGCTGTTCACCCAACCACCCGCTATCGAACAAGTTGTACCGGCATTGTTCCTCCTGGTGGTGATCGTCGCTACACCACCGGTCATCTGGAACGTGATGGCTGAATGGGACGCTACCTTCGTGCCAACCAAAGATGGCTTATGCTATACCACCATGGGGATACGGTTGTGTTGCCAATGGAACGATATTGTGAACATACAACCGACCCCGGTAAGCGCCGAAGAAGACGTTGTCCTTTGGTTGCGATATGATCCGGCGAGTACGATCACCCATCCGCTACGACGCTGGCTTCATCGGCAATATCACGGCCCAAACCGATTGGTGATCGGCACCGGCATCGAACGAAGGGCTGAATTGGTGGCATTGATCGAGCAGACGCTGGCGGCAACTCGTTCATCGTTCGCAACGACTGCTGCATAGCGTCACCACGTTGGACTGATCAGGGCAGTGTCATTGCCCTGTCGTTATAAAGGTGTTTGGGTGCCTACCGCAATGCACCCGCAAGTTGTACTGAAGATGATACGTATCAGAAAGGAGCAAGGGTCGCTCATCCATCGGCCCTAACAGGAACGTATGGCCAAACAACGTCTCCGTGTGATTCCACTCGGTGGCGCCGGGGAAGTCGGCCGGAACATGTGGGTGGTTGAGTATGGCGACGACATCGTCATTCTCGACTGCGGTGTCATGTTTCCTGATGCCGATATGCTCGGCGTTGATCTCGTCTTGCCCGATATTACCTATTTGCGCGAAAAGACGGATCATATCAAGGGCATCCTCATCACCCACGGTCACGAAGACCACATCGGCGCTGTACCACACTTGATTGCCGATCTCGGCTTTCCACCCGTCTATGGGACAAAGCTGACCCTCGGGTTACTCAGCAATCGCCTGAAAGAACACCGACTGCACGATAAGGTCAAGACGGTACAAATTACCGAGCGTGAACCATTCCAGGTCGGCATCTTTACCGTCGAAGCGTTTCACATTGCGCACTCCATCCCTGACGCGGTTGGCTTCGCTATCACAACACCCGCCGGCTTACTAATCTATCTCACCGATTGGAAGCTCGATCATACCCCGGTCGATGGCCGACCGACCGATCTGGAGAAGATTGCCGAGTTGGGGAACCGCAAACCACTGGTGCTGATTACCGATTGTGTACGGGTAGAGTCGAAAGGCTATACGCCAAGCGAGGCAACCGTCGGCGAAGCGTTCGATAACATCTTTGCCACTGCACCCGGTCGGATTATTGTCGCTACCTTTGCCTCAAACATTAGCCGTGTACAGCAGGTGATCGATTCGGCAGAGGCCTACGGGCGGAAGGTCATGCTGGCCGGGCGCAGTATGGAGACCAATGCCCGGATCGCCTTCGAGCTGGGGTATCTCCGTGCCGACGAGCGCACGATCATCCGTCCCCACGAGATGTCGGCTTATCCGGACGACGAGATCGCCATCGTCTGTACCGGTAGTCAGGGTGAGCCAATGGCTGCCCTCAACCGCATGGCCAACCGCGACTATCCTAACGTCAAAATCAAGCCCGGTGATACCGTCGTGCTCTCGGCCACCCCGATTCCCGGCAACGAAGTCAGTGTGAACAAGGTCATTAATAACTTGTTCAAGCTCGGTGCCGATGTGATCTACGGCCCGGAAGCACGAGTGCATGTGTCTGGTCACGCCGCCCAAGAGGAGTTGAAGCTGATCTTGGCGTTGCTCCGCCCAAGCTACATTGTACCGTTCCACGGTGATTATCGCCATCTTATGCTGTATCGCAAGTTGGCAACGACTGTGGGTGCGGTTCCCGACAGCGAGCGGGTGCTGTTGGTGGAAGGTGGCTCGATTATGGAGTTCTCGCCTGGCTTCGGCAAAATTGTCGGCAAAGCACCGGTCGGCTATATCTACGTTGACGGCACGACGGTCGGTGATGTCGGGAACGTGGTCGTGCGCGACCGTCAGTTACTGGCGAAAGACGGCATGCTGATCGTGGTAGTAAGCATCGACAGCGCCACCGGCGAATTAGTTGCCGGGCCGGATGTCGTCTCGCGTGGCTTTGTCTATATGCGTCAGAGCCAAGACCTGATCGAGGCAACGAAGGAAACGGTGCGCGCAGCGTTGGCGACCAAAAACGGGAGCAATTCACCGGTTGATGTGACATACATCAGTCGTAAGATCCGCGATGTGGTGAGTGAATTCCTCTACCGCGAAACGCGCCGACGACCGATGGTCTTGCCGATGGTGATGGAAGTCTAGGTCTGCGACCGGCAATGCCCGTACTGCACCAAATGGTACGGGCATTGTGTATCTCACGGATCAATGCGCGGCAAAACAATCCCGGTCTGTCCTTGATACTTCCCCTTTTTGTCGGCGTAAGAGACTTCACACGGCTCATCACTTTCGAGAAACAACACCTGCCCAATCCCTTCATGCGCATAGATCCGCGCCGGCAGTGGTGTGGTGTTGCTAATCTCGATGGTCACATGCCCTTCCCATTCGGGTTCAAGCGGCGTGACGTTAATGATAATTCCACAGCGCGCATACGATGATTTTCCGATTACAATACAGCTCACCGTGCGCGGAATGCGAAAGTATTCGAGCGATTGGGCAAGCGCAAACGAGTTGGGCGGGATGTCAACGTAGTCGGCTTTAATATCCACAAATGAGCGCGGATCAAACTTCTTCGGATCGACCAGCGCATTGTAGACGTTCGTAAAGACTTTGAAGTGATTCGTCACCCGCATGTCGTACCCGTATGAGGTAAGGCCATACGAGATGACGCCTTTCCGTACCTGATGATCAACGAACGGCTCGATCATGCTATATTCAAGCGCCATTCGTCGAATCCAACGATCCGATTTCACCGGCATCGTGATATCCCTCCTATAGTGGGTGTATATGTTTCTTTAGCAGTGTCTCTGCCTCGCCATGTAGCGTCCAGATGGTAATGTCCCTCCAGTGGTGGAATATACGAGTTTCTCTAAGTACCAAACGCTCCCGTATACGTTTTTTCCACCGCATTGCGTGGTTAGGTCAGCCCGCATCCTCTGCGTCTCTGCGCCTTTGCGTTCCCCCTCCCCGCCTTTGCGCCCTCCGCGCCTTTGTGTTACCCCTCCCCGCCTCTGCGCCCTCCGCGCCTTTGCGTTACCATTGTCTGATAGACATCCACGTGCTGACGGGCAATAGCTGCTTGCGTAAATGTAGCCAGCACCCGCTCACGACCACGTCGGGCGAGTTCAACGCGCAGCTCGGGATGATCGATCAAACGCTGCAACGCTGCTCGCAACGCGCTCACATCACCTTCGGGGAAGACCAGCCCTGCCTCACCGATCACCTGTGGGATTTCGCCACAACTTGAGCCGATCACCGGGACGCCACAGCTCATGGCTTCGATCAATACCCGACCAAACTGCTCTTTCCAATTCGGTTGGGTACGCGAGGGCAAGACGAGCACATCCAATTCGCGCAACGCAGCCGGGACAGCAGTGCTATTGAGTGCCGGCAAAACCTCAACCCGATCACCAACCCCAAGGGCCACAGCTTGCCGCACCAAACGCGGGCGCTCAATGCCGTCGCCGATCAACCGCAACCGGACATACGACGGCAAACCGACCAGTGCATCCACCAGATCGGCCACCCCTTTTTCCGGCACCAACCGGCCCACATAGCCGATGATCAACGTATCACGTTGACGTGGCTCCTCCGCCGGTGCAAAGAGATCGGGATCGACGCCGAACTGGGGAATAACACTAATCGGACCGCGATAGCCGTGACGGCGAATAATCGCTGCTGCCTCTTGATTACCGGCAATCACATGCGTAGCGTGACGCAAATTGTACCGCTCAAACCAGCTAAACGGCGGTGGATAGCGACGGTCGATATTGGCCCAATTGTAGAAACAACAGCGCGCACCAACCGCCAACCCGGCTCGCATGGCGAGAAACGTCGCTAAATTAAAGCTCTCCTCATCGATGTGAAAGACCTGTGGGCGTAACCGTTGCAGCAGCGGCTGCAAGCCTCGGTAAAAATGAATGTGATGATGGCCGTTGAAGACAATCGGCAACGTGATGAGCGTATAACCGGCGGTAAACCGGCGCTCAAGCGGGATGCGACCGACCCGTGGCTCGTGCCATGCCGGTGGCGCAACGACGGTCAACTCAACGCCGAGGCGCGCGATCTCCTCCAGCTTACGCTGGTACGCACCGGCAACCACAGCCTTGGAAAGCATAACAACGCGCATAGGTTAGCGAGCCTGGCGTTCATCGCCATCAAACGGATGCAGAAACCGCTGCACCTCCAGTCGGTAACCATCAGGATCACAGGCAAAGAAGTGATAAATCCGGTAACGCGGATTCTCGCGTGGCGGGCCGTCGGTCGTGATACCGGCAGCGACAAGCCGTTGATAGACCACATCAACATCGGCAGTGACGATGGTTAAGATCAGACGATCATCAGCAATGGGAGGTGCAGCTTGTTGGCACAAACCGAGGTAACCGCCACACGCCACGCGATAGATATGAATACCGCCTTGATCGAGGACGAGCGGCAAGCCGAGCGCAGCCCCATAACAGACTGCGCTCGCTTGCAGATCGGCAACCGGCACAAAGGTGATTGCGGCGGCGTAAGGCTGTTCATCCATAACGTTTGGCAAAATCCTGCATAAAGTGCGCCAGCGCTGCCGCCGACTCGGGAGAGACTGCGTTATACAGCGAAGCGCGGATCCCGCCGACCGAGCGATGCCCGGCCAACCCCACCATCCCTGCCGCTTTCGCGTCGGCCAAAAACTGCTTTTCCAGGTCTGGTGACGAGAGGCGAAAGGTCACATTCATCAGTGATCGTGCTGAAGGAACGGCGTGACCGGTGTAAAAACCTTCGCTAGCATCGATTGCTGCATACACCAGCGCTGCCTTACGCGCATTCCGCTCAGCCATCGCCGCCAAACCGCCTTGATCCTTGATCCATTCCAATACCAGATGAACCATATAAACTGCGAACACCGGCGGTGTGTTGTAGAGAGAGTTGTTCTTGGCGAAGGTAGCATAGCGCATAATAACCGGCAAATCCTTCCGACTGCGTTCGATCAGATCTTGCCGGATCACAACGACCGTTACCCCCGCCGGCCCAAGGTTCTTTTGCGCACCGGCATACATCAGGGCAAAGCGCGTCGCCGGGAAGGGACGCGAGAGAAAATCGCTACTCATATCGGCGATTAACGGCACATCACCGAATAGTGGCAGCTCAGCCGGCCACTGCACACCTTGGATCGTCTCGTTAGTGGTTATGTGAAGATATACCGCGTTCGGATCAGGAGTACAGGCCTCAACATTCGGCAGGCTCCGATAGCCATCGGCAGCAGTACTGGCCCGGAGATGAACCGAACCAACGCGCTGCGCCTCTTCATACGCTTTTTCGCCCCACGAACCGGTGACAATATATTCGGCGACCCCGCCGGTGGGTAAGAAATTGAGCGGGATGAGTGCAAACTGCATCGAGGCGCCACCCTGCATAAAGAGCACCCGATACTCGTCGCCCAATCCTAGTAGTTCCTTTAGATTAGCTTCGGCAGCAGCATTAATCGCTTCGTATTCCTTACTGCGATGGCTCATTTCGAGAATCGACATGCCCGTACCGTGATAATCAGGCAATTCGGCTTGCACACGCGCGATAACCTCTGGCGGCAGCGCTGCTGGGCCGGGGTTGAAGTTGTGAGTCATCGGTTTGTCCCCTCTTCCTTGCGACAGGCTTTTTGTAGAACATAGTATACTCGATATGGTAACGTCAGCGGTGCACTATTGCTAGACCATCTTACCTCAGCAATGTGGCAGAAAGGACAAGTGGTATGCAGATCATCGTTGTCGGCGGCGGCGTAGCCGGGTTGGTTTGTGCCCGTACCCTGCACCGCGCCGGGCATCAGGTTACACTCATCGAAGCGAGTGATGGGTTGGGCGGACGAGTACGGTCGGATCGCGTCGACGGGTTTGTACTTGATCGTGGCTTTCAGGTGCTGTTCACCGCATACCCGGTGGTACAACGCCAACTGAAACTAGCCGCGCTCGACCTGCGCGCCTTCGATCCCGGCGCGATTGTTGCATGGCGTGGACGACGTGACATCCTAACCGATCCCCTCCGCGACCGCGATCCATCGGCGCTGATCGGGGCCATCCTCGCACCGGTAGTCACGATTGGCGACAAACTGCGCACCCTCCAACTCGCCGTGCAGATGCACCGGCAGACGATTGATGAGCTACTCACCGGTCCCGACCGCACAACCTTAGCCGAACTCCAAGCGCTTGGCTTCAGTCAGCAGATGATCGACCGCTTTTTCCGGCCTTTCTTCGGTGGAATCTTTCTCGACCGCTCATTGCAAACAAGTGCGAAATGCTTCCGGTTCAACTTTAAGATGATGAGCGACGGTCAGACTGTCGTTCCCAATAGCGGGATGGGTGCAATCGCCGACCAACTCGCTGCCGAGTTGGTTGCTGCCGGCAGGGTACGCTTGCAGACCAAGGCTGTAGCCCTAATCAATCGCGATGGCGAGGTAAGCGGTGTGCGGCTTGCCGATGGGAGTGAACTACAGAGCGATGCCGTAGTGTTAGCAACCCCGGCCCCCGAAACAGCTCGACTCGGCGACTTACCGGTGCCGGAAGGAAGCCTCGGTTCATCGTGTGTGTGGCTGGCGACCCGTCAACCGCTGTATCGCGGCAAAAAGCTGTTGCTCAACGCCGAGGAGAACGCTTTTGTCAACACCCTCGCCCCGATGAGCGCAGTCGCGCCAGGGTACGCACCGCCGGGATGGCATCTCTACGCGGCAGCTATCCTCGGTGTGCCTGAGCTTGATGATAGCACACTGATCGCGCGCGTGATGGTTGACCTCCATCGTATCTTCGCCAATGAAGCCGCAGCCACGACTGCTCTCACCAATGCGCGCATCTTACGTGTAGACCGCATTCCATTTGCTCAATTCCCGCAACCACCCGGTTTACACCCTAACCTACCCGACAATCGCACTACCCGGCGCGGCCTGTATCTGGCCGGTGAACTCACCGAAGCGAGTAGCATCAACGCAGCAATGCTTAGCGGTGAGCGGTGTGCCGAAGCGATTCAGCAAGATGTAGCACGATAACACACCGCATACCTCAGGCAACCGTCACGTGCCAACGGTCGTTGGGTGCATTTACACTTCACCAAACCTACTGCGCTAGCTATATAATGGTGTATACAACCGAGGCTATGGTTGCCGCATTATGGGAAGGAGCCAAACGTATGATTAACTTCGGCGGCAAGAAAGATGAGGGAGGACAGAACGAAGGCATCAGCCAGGCGATGCGCGCGATGAGTGATCAGATTGGGCGACAAGCTCAAGAGATCAAACGTCTACAAGAGGAGTTAGAAACGGCCCAGCAAGATGCTGCTGCCGCCGAGAAAGCTCGCAAAGCACTCGCCGAGGCTGAAGCACGACTCGCTCAAATGGAAGCTGAGCTTAAGAAATTGAAGGAAACCACCACCGCGCCAACCGCTGGTGGTAAAAGCGTCAGCCCCACCGTTGAAAGCAGCAGTGTCTCCGGCGCCATCTCCGGCGCGCTCGGTGGCAGTGGTGTTGTCAAAATCGGACCGCGCACATCGGATTCCGCAGCCACATCAACCCCCGGTGGACTCCACGTAGGTGGTGTAGCCTACGTCCAACAAGCAGGTGGCAAAAACCTCCGTCTTCGCAACGCACCTGGCCTCGATTCAACCGTTCTCGACGGTCTACCTCCCGGCACCCAACTGACCCTCCTGGCCGGCCCCCACGAAAAAGACGGGTATCCGTGGTGGCATATCCGCACCAATGACGGCCGGGAAGGGTGGGTCGCCGGCACCGAATTGGCAACTACCCCCTCATAACAGCCACCCTGTGGCGCCGCACAGCTGTGCGGCGCGCCTATTCATACCGCAACGCTTCAATCGGCGGCAGCAGCGCTGCCCGCCGGGCCGGGTAATACCCAAACCCAATCCCAATCGCCGACGCAAACCCCAACGCCAGCACAATGCCGATCCACGAGATGCCGGTGTTGATCCCGCCGACAGCACTGATCAGCCCTACCAGACCAATCGCCCCGATCACGCCGATCAGACTACCAACCAAGCTCAGGGCTACCGCCTCCATCACAAATTGGCCCAATACATCACCATCACTGGCCCCCAATGCTTTGCGCACCCCAATCTCACGGGTCCGTTCGGTGACTGCAACCAGCATGATGTTCATAATCCCAATCCCACCAACCACCAGACTAATCCCGGCCACCACAGCAATAAAGCCGGTAATCGCCGTGCTGATCGCCGCCAATACGTTCAACGCTTGCGTCGGCGTCTGTAGATTGAAATCGTTGATCATGCCATCAGGCACATTCCGCGCGGCGCGCAGCGTCCGCTCAATCAAGGCTACCGCCTCACTGACCTGCTGTTCGCTTTGCAAGCCGAGCAGAATACTGCTCATCCGCAAACCACGTCCCGGCAGATCAAGATTGCCGATCAGCCGTAAGCGCATCGTACTGACCGGCGTAAAGATGCGGCCATCAGTCGAGAAAGGCCCACCGTTTTCGTTAATGATGCCGACAATCTCAATCGGTTGACCGTTGACCTCTATCGTCTGCCCGATCACATTCCGCAGCGCAGCCTTATCAGAGCCAAACAGATCACGGGCCACAAGCCAGCCCAACACCCCAACCCGCGCCCCTTCTGCCTCATCTTCAGGGGTCAAAAATCGCCCGTAGAGCATCGGCGTCCGCTGGACTTGCGGATAATCCTCGGTTGTGCCGACCAACAACGTTTGGATCGCCACCGTACCGGCCCGAGCTTGCGTGCTGACCGTAATTTCCGGCGCAATGGCGCGAAACAGATCAGGCCGGCTGGTTGCCATTGCTGCTAATACCTGATAATCCTGTATGGAAAGGAGACCATAGCCGGGCACATCACGTGCACCTTTGGCCCGCGGATCACCCGGTGTAATTGCAATCCGGCGGGTACCGAGATCGACGAACTGCTCGAAGACTTGGCCTTGTAAGGCGTTACCGAGCGAGAGCACCGCAACAAGCGTGCCTGCGCCGATGATCACGCCAAGCATCGTGAGCAGAGAGCGAAGTTTATTGGCGCGTAGGCTATCAAAGGCCATAGCGATTAATTCGGAGAACATAAGGGTTTCCTCGTGTATTCGCAACAGTTTTTTCAACGTATGGGCATCACGCTGCTATGCTTTGGGTACCGAAAACTATTGTTCAACATAACTATAGCGCGCCATGCCCCAACCTCACACCGTTATGGCGTGGTGGTATCGGTCGAAGGACGGCGCACAACCGGCACCGGCTCAAGACCGCGGGTACGCTCGACCTCTTCCAACACCTCAACGCCGTAGTACTCGCTCAGGATGTTGTCAACCAGCCGCCCGTCGCGCAAGCCGATCACCCGATCCATATGCCGACCAATTTCGGGGTCGTGGGTCACTATTACGATGGTACGTCCCTGATCGCGGTTCAATTCCCGGAACAGCGCCAGAATCTCGGCTCCGGTGCGCGTGTCGAGCGCACCGGTCGGTTCGTCGGCCAGAATAATCGCCGGGTCATGGACGAGCGCACGGGCAATTGCGACTCGTTGCTTCTGCCCTCCCGACAACGTATTGGGCAGACTGTTGAGTTTGTGACCAAGACCAACCGCCTCAAGCGCGGCCCGTGCTCGTTCAGCCCGCTCGCGCGCACCAACCCGCCCGTAAACAAGCGGCAACTCAACGTTCTTTTGCGCAGTCAAGCGCGGCAGCAGGTTAAAGTTCTGGAATACAAACCCCAGCTTACGATTGCGAATGCGCGCTTGTTCCTGCCGACTCAGGCGTGAGACATCGATCCCATCGAGAATATATTCACCAGACGTGGGAGTGTCGAGCAAGCCGAGCAAGGTCATGAGGGTGCTCTTCCCGCTACCCGACGGCCCCATAATGGCAACCATCTCACCTTCTCCAATAGTCAGGCTAATATCGTCAAGCACAACAAATTCATCATCACCGGTGGGGAACGTCTTGCGGATCTGACGCAATTCAACAATCGGACGGCCAAGATATTCTGTTGTCACGGAAACACTCCTTCTAGAGGAGAGCGGGCTCATCACCCGCTCTTACCATTACGGGTACGCGATGGCTCATCGCACGACAACCTGCTCACCTTCGGCCAAACCACTCTGAATTTCGACCATACCGTTGACCCGCAAGCCAACCAACACGGCTCGCTCACTAAGCTGACGCTGGCCGTTTTCATCAACAGTGACCACTTCAACAATCGTCTTCGCATCAACATTCTTCACCGCAGCGACCGGGACTTGCAACACATTGCTGCGCGTGGCCGCAATAATCGCCGCTGTCGTTGTCATGCCGGGCCGTACCGGTTGACCAGATGAGTCAAAGGCGAGGGTGACCCGATACGCCGTCACACCATTCGTACCGGTGGGCAACGGTTCGACATTCACCACCTCACCGGTAAACGGTGGCGAATTGAGCGCATCTACCGTAATCTCGACCGGCTGACCGATGGCTACCCGCGCAATATCAACCTCATCAACCGTCACCTTGACCAGATAACGACTCACGTCGATCAATACGATTGGCGCTTGACTGCCCACTGTTTCACCAGGTGCAACATTAACGGCCGCGATCACGCCGGCAAACGGTGCCCGCAACGTCGCTTCGTCGAGCCGGATACGCGCCGCTTCGAGCTGCGCCTGCGCCTGAGCTAACCGTGCTTCAGCACGGGCAACATCGCTGGCACGCGGATCGGCAGAAAGTTGGGCCAGACGTGCTTGTGCTGCTTCGAGCTGAGCCTGTTGCGCAGCAATAGTGTTCTGTCGAGCAGCCCCGGTCAAACGGGCTAGTTCGGCTTCGGCGCGCGCTAACTGAGCACGGGCCGATGCAACAGCATCAGCAGTAGGGCCGGCCAGCAATGCATCAAGATCGGCTTGTGCACTGGCAACTCGTGCCTCGGCAGCCGCCAATCCGCTGATTTCGTTCTGGACTGCGGTCTGGTAAGCGATCTGGGACTGGGCTAGTGCAGCTTCAGCATCGGCCAACGCCCGCTCAGCCCGCTCAAACGCACGCTGATACTCACGTTGCTCGATATCGTTGAGTGAACGACCGGTCCGCGGATCGATGCCGTTCGCCTTCACATGTTCCCAATTCCAATACGCATCGCTGTAGGCACTTTGCGCGTTGCGCACCACATTAGCCTGTGCTTCAACCCGCGCCTGTGCCTCAGCCTTCGCTGCGGACAACAGCTCGCGCTGGCGTTCAAGTTCGGCCTTCGCCTGCGTCAGCGCCGTCTCCGCCCGCACCCGCTGTTCGTTCGTCGGCCCGGCCAACAACTTCTGTAGCCGTTCTTGTGCCTCAGTCACCGCAACACGTGCTGCCGCGATGTCGGCCGGCGTCACATTCGTCTGCGTCTGGGCTAACGTAGCCTGCGCCGCCGCCACCAGCGCCTCGGCCTCAGCCCGCTGTTCGGGTGTAGCCCGCTCACGCAAAGCCTGGACATCGGCTTGGGCCAGCGCAACTGCCGCCTCCGCCGCAGCTACATCGGCCCGTAACTGGCGATCATCAAGCCGTAGCAACGGATCACCGGCGGCAACCGTCTGCCCGACCGTCACCAGCACCTCTTGTACCCGACCGGGAATGGAAACGCTTAACGTGGCTGTCTGGTTCGGCTCAACCGAACCGGTAGCATTCACTGCCAAACGCAGATCACCACGAGTTACCGTAGCAAAGGTCAGATTGGCTAACGGATCGATATTGGAAGTTGTTGTTAGCCGCACCAGCAGGGTCACGACCACCGCCAGCAACAAACCGGCGGCGATCCACATCGGTAACGATAGACGAGGAGGGATTCGTAAACGGGAACGTGACTGGGGAAGAGTGCTCATACTTCTGCCATTCCTACTGAATGATTACCTGCCGACCGGATGCCGGCCCCATACAAAAAGATGTCGACTAGCAACTCCGCCGAGACGTTGCCCGCCCACCCCATCGTCGCATGGGTTGAAGTCAGCTCGTGAAACGTCTCGCACAGACTGAGAAATAACGTCGCCAACATTGCCGGTGACATATCGGCCCGTACTACACCGGCAGTGAGCGCTTCGCGCATGATCTTGGTTAACGGCGTGAAGAGGTGTTGATAGAATGCAGCACTCAAACGATTACGCGCCGCCGGGCTGAGGTGCTCCATCATCTCGTGACGCATAATGCGCATATCACCTTCGTAGCCGGAGATCAGAATATCGGCCATTGCGCGCAATCGCTCAACCAACGCCCGCTCGGACGCAGCTAGCTCGGCCAGTGGCCGACTCATCGTCCACAACACCTTTAAACCCATCTGCACAAACAGGTCTTCTTTATCATTGAAGTAGTAATAAAGGGTCGGTTTTGTCACACCGGCCGTATGAATGATGTCGCTGATCGATACGGCCCGATAGCCGCGCTGCATAAAAAGTTGTGTCGCTACATCAATAATGCGGAGCGCCGTCGGACTTTCAACAACCCGCGGGTCGGGCATCAAATGTACTTCGGTCATTTCACAAAACCAATCTTTCGAATTTTTACTGACCGGTAAGTAATATACCACGAATGCAAATATTTTGTCAATGTATTGCAAAGATTTTCTTAGAATTGAAACCCTCTCCCCGCCACAAGAGGGCACAGGAGCGGAGACATTTCACGCCGTGGTGAGGGACATGCGGAGCAACCCGCTATCAAACCACCCACCCCCAACAACACAAGGTATGGGCAAGCACATCTCATCAGGAGCACAGACGATGGTACAACGTCCAAACAAAACGGTCCTCCCCTTGAGGTGGGGAGGACACAAGAGAGGGATTCATACCCTGCCCCCTGATGGGGAGGAGGTGGTAATACCAACTAAACCATCATGCGAGCATTACCACGCATCCGGTTAAAACACGAGCTACAGTAGACCGGTTTGGTACCACGCGGAACGAACGGAACGGTCGTCTCTTGACCACAGTGAGCACAGGTAACGCGATAATTCACCCGTTCACGCTCCGGTGCTGCTGTGCTAACGGTACGGTGACGCTCAGATACGTTACTCTTCCGGGCTTTGCGCGCTTTGCGGCATGACGGGCAACGCACCGGTTCATTAACAAAACCTTTGGCAGCGTAGAATTGCTGCTCTCCCGCTGTAAAGACGAAATCCATCCCACAATCCCGACAGGTTAGGGTCTTGTCTGCGAAGCTCATGGCTCGCTACTCCTCTAGCAGAACGACGAAGGGTCATGTGGCCGGTGCCATGGGGCTGCGTTGCGTCCGAACTCAACCGAGGAGATGCTCAGCGGGGAAGCACTCGCGCATACCAGATCCGTACCATCTTTAAATGTTGATTATACCAAATTTCTACCATTGCGCAAAATATTCGGAGAACGACCACTGTCGGTCAGTAGACTTGTGCAAAAATACCAATCTCTCCTACACAAAGATTGGTAATCCTATCTGTTGGCAAGCTATCAGCGGGCTGTTATCATACCAGCATCAATGATTGTACAAATTAGTGCGCACCACGATGTGATCAATGGAAGGGGGTGAACGTAACTGTGCGGGCATCACCTGCAACGTTGCAGCCATGAGTCGTACAGTTAAGGTGGAAGATTATACAGAATAGGTGCGTCTTGTTCACGTTTCACACTCGGCAGTCGAACAGCAAGCGTTGATTTGCCCCTGTTACACAGTATACATACGTCTTATTCATGTTTCACAAGTGCATAGCAGCGGTAGTAAACCAGTTGCAAGCGCGATGATGCTGGTTAGACCTGCGACGAAGCAGAGGCAGATGGTTTGTGCATTTTATCCAAACGTATGGAGGCTATATCCATACCCGACATGCAATCGCTGGACGTGTAGTATGGTTAAGGAGTTACCCTCATGAAGCTTGCATGGCGCACAAAAATCGGTCTCGCTCTCGGTTTTGGCCTCGGTCTCTGGTTGGTAAGTAGCGGACGCGCTTTTGCCCAAGAAGGCCCAACTACCGCCGAGTTGGCCGTGGCAATGAATACCTTCTTTTTGCTGGTGGCGGCAGCGTTGGTCTTTTTTATGCAAGCCGGATTCGCGATGCTAACTGCCGGCCTCACCCGCGCGAAGAACACAACCAACATTCTGTTTAAGAATTTGATGGATTTCGTGATGTGTTCGATAGCGTTTTGGGCAGTTGGTTGGGGTTTGGCTTATGGTACGTCGGCCGGTGGCTTTATTGGGACCGACCAGTTTTTCCTTTCGCATATCACTGCTGAAGGGGAGGTGCCGGTATTGGCAAGTTGGTTTTTCCAAGTTGTCTTTGCCGGAACCGCCGCTACGATTGTGGCCGGCGCGATGGCCGAGCGCACGAAGTTTGTCGCTTATCTGATCTATAGCTTTATTATTTCGCTCTTTATCTATCCGGTAGTAGTACACTGGGTATGGAGCGGCGCAGGTTGGTTGAATACGTACAGCGGAAGCACCGAAGGCAATTGGGGCTTTACCGATTTTGCCGGTAGCACCGTTGTGCATAGCGTGGGCGGATGGGCTTCGCTCGTCGGCGCAATGATCCTTGGCCCGCGCCTTGGTCGCTTCGGCCCTGATGGTAAACCACGCGCTATCCCCGGTCACAATATGTCGTTGGCCGCCCTCGGTACTTTTATCCTCTGGCTCGGTTGGTTCGGCTTTAACCCCGGCTCGCAGTTGGCAATCGCGTCGCAAGCCAATGCCGATGCCGTCGCAATGGTCGCCGTTACGACCAATCTGGCCGCGGCAGCCGGTGCATTGGGTGCACTCTTCACGGCATGGCTACGCTACGGTAAGCCCGATCTGGGGCAAACCCTCAACGGTGTACTGGGTGGCTTAGTGGCGATTACCGCCGGTTGCGCTTATGTTGATCCCCTTGCCGCCATCATCATTGGGTTTATTGCCGGTCCGGTAGTAGTCTTCTCGGCCGAATTGCTCGAGAAGCTCAAGATCGACGATCCGGTTGGTGCAGTGCCGGTTCACTTGGTTAACGGCATCTGGGGTACGTTGGCGGTTGGTCTGTTTGCCTCAATCCCCGGTAATACCGGTACGACCGGTTTGTTCTACGGTGGTGGTCTGACCCTCCTCATCTCGCAGCTGGTCGGTGTAGTGGCAATTGGTCTGTGGACGGTAGCGACAGCGGCGCTGATGTTCTTCGCGATCAAGGCAACGATTGGCCTACGTGTGAGCAAGGCCGAAGAAGAGGCCGGTCTTGACATCGGCGAGCACGGTATGGTCGCTTACCCAGATCTCGCGCCAGTACCAACCGGCAGCACCGTAAGTGGCGTACCGGCAAATTAACCGGAATTATGCCCCTCCTCGTTGCCCGGCGAGGAGGGTTTACATTTTACTCGTGCACCGCTCCTGCAACTTCGACCGTAAACCAAAACCGGTTGCGAAACCGGCGCAGCTCTTTCAATACCAACCGTCCCAAGAGGGCAATCAAAACGGCATTGCCGAACGCACGCACTGCGTCCCACGCCAATGAGGTCACAGCGTAAAACACAAGGTACTGGCGGATCGTTGCCTCCAACCCACTACCGGGAACCCAGCCCAAGGCGCTAGGCGGTGCAAACGGCCAAAACCAGAGATTCATCAGCGCTCCAAACAAAAATCCCCATCCGTAACCAAACCCAACCAGTAGGATCATTTCACCCCACCCGCCCGGCCGTAAACGCTGTCCCAGCGGAGCGAGCCAGCCGGCACTCATCCCCATCCACCCACTCACGAACATCTGAAACGGTAACCACGGCCCGACACCACCGGTGAGCAACGCCGAGACAAGTAATGCTAATGCACCGAGCAAAAAGCCAAACCGCGCACCATACACATACCCAGCCAGGATGATCAGAAAGAAAAAGGTCGGTGAATCACCCGGCCCTGCCGGTAGTCGGAGCACCGCAACCAGACCGGTAAGTACGCCCAATATGGCCAGGATACGCGGATTAAGCCGCCCTGCGCTCAGTTCGGTGATGAGTAAGACCAGCATCGCCGGACCGAGCATGGCAAACAAGATCGGCGCCGTCGTAGCATGGGCCTGCTCAAATCCGCTTACCTCTCGCCCCATCATGAATGGGTAGAAAAATGCAATAAGTCCGAGCAGACAGATGAGTGCCAGCACGACATCACCGGCCCACGTCGCCAACCGGTTGTAACGAGAGAGTTGGATCGCCATAGCCATTATCATACCCGATGTAGGGTGCCACCAGGTAGCCCCCGCGGTCCTGCCTCACATTCCTTTCCTCATTCGTCTGTTTCGTGATGCACGTTCGGTCTAAACCAAATTTAATCATTAATTTGATAATTTTCTCCATGTACGTTGTTGACAAACGCCGTTCTGAGTGCTAATATTCTTCTTGGAATGGTAAATACTATCAACCAATTGAAAAAGGAGGCGATCTGTGATGCGCGATCTCTACCACCTCGAGGTATTATCTGCCAAAATGATCAACGAACGACTGACGACCGCTGCTAACGACCGGCTCCTCCCTCCGTTCCGCCCCATTCGCCGGATGGCACGCTGGGTCGGCCTTCTGCTGATCAGACTCGGCGCGCGTCTCCTGCGCTACGCTCATGCGCGTCACACCGGTCGTCCTTCGTATGTCCGTTAGCTGCAAGACCATATGCTGGTAGCTTCAAAGGAGCACCCCTATGAACCCGCTTCTCACTCGTGATCCTATCACCGGCAGTGAGCTTATCGTAACCCGACTCGAGTCACCGAGCAGCGGCATCGTTATTGAGGGCCGGTTTAGCCTTGGCTGGATCGGTCGTCTGACCCCCGAACAACTGGCTTTTGTCGAGCTGCTGGTGAAGAATCGGGGCAATATTCAACGCCTCGCCGCCGAACTCGATATCGCCTATAACACCGCGCGTGCTCGCCTCGACGAAATCGTCGCCCTGCTCGGCGGTCCGCCTGAACACGAGCCACGGCTCGACCGTCGCCAAATCCTTGACCGGTTGGCCGCCCGCGAGATTTCGGTTGAAGAAGCCCTGCGCCTGCTGAAAGGCTCCGATTATGAACAGCGTAAATGAAGAGCGCCATCGCATTTTGCAGATGGTTGAGCAGGACCAGTTGTCCGCTGCCGAAGCAGCCCGCTTGCTCGATGTGTTGAGCGCCGACCCCCGCCCACTCGAACGTAGTCGGGCACGCTTGGTACGGATCCGCGTGACCGATCTGGCCTCCCAACGCCTGAAAGCCTCGGTGTCTATTCCGGTGAGTTTGATTAATGTTGGGTTACGTCTCGGTGCTCGCCTTGCCCCACAACTGAGCGGTAGCGCCCTCGAAGAGTTGATCCGGAGCGTTGAACGCGGTACCACCGGTTTGCTCCTCGAATGGCAAGATTTGGAAGAAGGTGAGCGGATCGAGATTGTAGTCGAATGAATGGACCATATTTAGAAGTACTAGATATTGTCCGCGAAGGAGCAGAAGATGAAACAACGTATTCCGGTCGATCTGCCGTTCACGATTTCCCTGTCCTCGGTTGACGGTGATCTGACGATCCACGGTTGGGATGAACCGAGTGTTGAATGGCAGTGTGATGAACAAGTTAACTTCACCAGGAATGAAGCTGGTCTGACGCTTGAGCCATGCCACGGTGATCTCCGGCTTACAGTGCCGGCGATAGCTGAAGTGCGGATCGCCAGTTGCAACGGCGATACACGAGTGACACAGGTGCATCGGTTGCTTATCGACCATCAGCACGGCGATTTGGTCATCCGCCATATCACCGAACAAGTGACTATCGGCCAGCTCTCCGGTAATCTTAATGCAGCGGAAGTGGCTGAATTGAACACGACCGGTCAGCTTTCCGGTGATATCACCTTATTCGCGACTCCGGTTGCCCATCTACACACGGTCGCCGGCGATCTCGCTACGCGCGGTGTGCTGAGTTTATCCTTGACCCAACTCGATGGCGATCTGGTTGCTACTGACCTCCGCGAGCAGTTGAGCGTTGCCGTGGTGAACGGCGATGTGGAAGTTACCGGCAACAATGCTCTCCTCCGCCTCCAGCAGGTGAACGGCGATCTGACCATTCATGGGCAGGTGTCCGTGCTGGAATGTGTTGCAGTGAGCGGTGATGTTGACGCCGAAGAGGCTACTATCGGCCAACTGGCTATCGAGACGGTGGCCGGCGATGTCGAGGTGGGTGTGCTCACCGGTGGGCGAATTGGAACGGTCGGTGGTGATATTGAATTGTTGCAGGTTACCGGCGAACTGATGATCGGTAATGTGGGTGGCGATTGCACCATCAAACACGCCGGCGGCAATCTGACCCTCAACGCGGTTGGGGGCAATCTGTCGTTGCGCGCCGAGGTTGTTGCTGGCAGCACGATCCGCGCACAAGTAGGTGGTGATGCAGTGATTGTGTTGCCGAAAGATCCCGATCTGGTACTGACGGCAACTGCCGGTGGCGAAATCCGTGGCGTCGGTGTGAACCGTTCAGCGCCCGGTCAGACCGTAGAGCTACGCTACGGCAACGGTGCAGCCGGTCTCCATCTCCACGTCGGTGGTGACGTGATCGTCAAAGGTGCAACCCAACCGAATACGTTCAGCGGATTTGCCACGCAACTCGGGCACGAACTAAGCGAGCTAGGTCGCGAGTTGGGGCGTGAGTTAAGCGAATTGGGCCGTGAATTGGCCGCTGAGTTGCGTAACGCACTGGCAGGTGGTGACCCCGCCGCCGCCGACCGCGCACGCGCTGCTACCGACCGTTTTGCCGCGCAGGCCCGTCGCCTCAGGGAAGAGGCCGGCCCCAAACGGATGCGCATCCGTATCAACGAGCGGGAATGGCGCCTTGATCCCGAACGGATCGAGCGGATCAAAGCGCAGGCTCGACAGGCTGCCGCTGCCGGTCTGAACGATGCACTTGAGGCTGTCGAACAGGCGTTGAGCCGCCTCCAACCACCACCCCACGCGCCGGCTCCACCGCCGCCACCCCACCCGCCGGCTCCACCATCGCATCATGCACCGCCGCCACCCCACCCGCCGGCTCCACCGCCGCCACCCCACGCGCCGGCGACCGGTCAGACGATCCAATTACGCCCATCACCCACCCCACTGAGCGAGGAAGATCGCGAACGGCAACGTGCCGCCATTTTGCAAATGGTTGCCGATGGCCGAATCTCGGCAGCCGAAGGCGATCTGCTTCTCACTGCCCTCGACGATTAAATTAATACGGTACAGCTTCTTCGAGTGTCTCTCTACCGCTGGTCAAGCTCCCCATACCGATGACTATGGGGAGCGTTTATTTCCGATGGCCCCCTTCCCTTTCGTCGTATAATGAATGTAGCAGTCCTCATTTGCAAGGGTAAAGGATGGGGTAATGCAACATTTCTTCGAGTTTAGCCTCGGTGCACGGGTGTTGTACCAGATCGGTTTGGCCGCCGAATTAGGGCAAGTGATTAGCAATGCCTTGCCACAACGCCGTGCCTTTATTGTGGCCGATAAAGGTGTGATCAACGCCGGCCTCCTCAAACCGATCAAAGCCGGTATCAGCCCGGTCGAGATTGTTGGTCTGTTTGATGATGTACCGGCCAACTCCTCGGTCGCCAAAGTGGCCGAGGGTGCCGCGGCTGCACGTGATGCCGGAGCCGACTTGATTATCGCGGTTGGTGGTGGTAGCCCTATCGATACCGCAAAGGGTATTCGGATTTTGCTCACCCTCGGCGGTACGATCCCCGATTACGAAGGCTACAATGTGATCGATACACCGCTCACACCACTCGTTGCGATCCCGACCACTGCCGGCACCGGGAGTGAGGTTACGCCTATTGCTGTCATCCTCGACGAGACCGATCAGCGCAAGATTAGTATCGTTAGTCACTACCTTACCCCCGATCTCGCTATTCTCGACCCACTGATGACCCGCACGCTACCACCGCACCTCACCGCTGCGACTGGAATGGATGCGCTATCACACGCCATCGAGACGTATGTTTCGACTGAGAATAATCCGTTCAGTGATAGCCTGGCGCTAGCCGCTATTGATATAATCGCCAATTATCTGCGCGACGCCGTCCACGATGGTACGAATATGGAGGCGCGTAGCCAGTTGCTTATCGCGGCCACGATGGCCGGCATCGCCTGCGGTAACAGCCTGTTCGGTGTGGTGCATGCCCTTTCCCATGCGGTCGGTGGCAAGTTCCCGGTACACCATGGCACGGCCAACGCGATCTTCCTCCCGCCGGGTATGCGATTTAACAGCGAGGTTGTCCCCGAACGCTATGTACGAATTGCCCGTGCGATGGGGGTGAATGTCGGTGGTCGCAATAATGCCGAAGTCATCGCCGACGGGATCACCGCAGTTCACACCTTGACCGCCGATTGCGGTTTACCCACCCGTCTCCGCGATGTTGGTGTACCGCGCGAAGCATTGCCCGAATTGGCCGAGTTGGCCGCCGTCGAACCGGCAATCTTCAATAACCCGCGGTCTGCCACGCCCGAACAGTTGTTGGCAATGCTGGAAGAGGTCTGGTAAAAGAGATGGGGTGGACGAACCCACCCCTCTCGGCTCAATCCCACGTGCGCAGATCGACAAACGGTTTCGCATCAGCCGGTAACTCAGCGACGATCTCTACCTTGCAGTGCAATTTCAGCGCTTCGTGCAGGGCATGGGCAGCGGCGTCACGGAGTATCGCGTGATCAGCGTCAGGTGTTGGTACCAGTCGACAGATAAGCTCGTCGCGATGATGTTCGCGCACCACGACGGCCTGATACGTCTGCACTCCCTCTACCCGGCGAATCGCCTCGGCGACGTGGCGCGGATGGACAAACAGACCGCGCACTTTCACGCTCTCACCGCTGCGCCCAAGCCATCCGACCAGGCGAGGCGTCTGGATCACGGTCGGCGTATCCGATACCATCAGCGCCGACAGATCACCGACTGCAAAGCGAATGAGAATGTAATCGCGGCGGAAAAGGGTCACTACCACCTCACCGGTTTGGCCGGGCGGTACCGGCTCACCCGTGTTCAGATCACAAATCTGGACGAGCGCATCTTCGGGTAAGTGCCAGCCTTGACGTTCGGGACCATTGTAGCCGAGATTGCCGGTCTCTGCCGTACCATAGCCATCGTAAATCAAAATCCCATACTGTTCTTCAAACAAGGCCCGCAACGATGGTGGCAGCGGCTCGGCGGCAACGAACGCTTTATTCAACGGCCATGAACGGGGAGCGTACCCCTGCTCCACCGCGCGCTCAAGCAGGGCCTTCAGATAACTGGGCAAACCGGCATAAGCCGTCACCCCCAGATGAGCCATGACCTCAATCTGTTGGGCCTGATTACCGATCCCTGCCGGAATTACCGCACAGCCTACCGCCCGTGCTCCCTCTTCAAACATCACACCGGCAGGAGTGAGATGATAACCAAAACAGTTGATCACCACATCGTCAGGGCCAAAACCGGCTGCTCGAAAGGCCGGCGCCCATCGCCACGGATCTGGCTCATCGGGTTCGGGATCGTAGATCGGGCCGGGCGACTGGAAGATCCGTCGTAACCGCGCAAGCGGCACGGTCAGCATCCCTCCTAATTGTGGCCCCTGCCGTTGCAGCTCAACCAACTGCTCTTTGCGCAAGATCGGAAGCCGACTCAGATCGGCGGTTGTCTGAATATCAGCCGGAGTCAGGCTAGACTCCTCCATCCGGCGTCGAAATGCCGGTGAATGCTCGTAGCCAAATGCCACAATCTCGCGCACACGCTGATCAAACCCAGCATAGAACGTTTCAATGTCCATATCCCTACCCCACCGGCAACGATAATCTACGACAACCAGCGTTTGCGCCGTTTGTAATGCTTAACTTCGCGATAACTCTTGCGACTGCCAATCTCATTGAGGCCAAGGTAAAACTCACGCACATCGGCATTATCCTTCAAATCTGCCGGCGAACCGTCTAACACTATCCGCCCGTTTTCCATAATGTAGGCGTGATGGGCTGATTCAAGCGCCAAACGAGCATTTTGCTCGACCAATAGAATCGTTGTGCCTTGTTCGCGATTAATCCGACGAATAATCTCAAAAATCTCGGCTACCAATAACGGGGCTAACCCCAGCGACGGCTCATCGAGCATAATCAACTTGGGATGGGCCATCAGGGCGCGCCCAATCGCCAACATCTGCTGCTCACCACCACTAAGGAACCCGGCCACCTGATTGCGTCGTTCCTTCAACCGCGGAAAATAATCGTACACCAACGCCAGGTCCTCGCCAAACCGACGGAGCGACTGAGTGTATGCACCTGCACGCAGATTCTCTTCCACCGTCAAGTGCTCAAAGACCCGCCGCCCTTCCATAACCTGAAAAATTCCCATCCGCACGATCGCAGAGGCGTCTTTTTTGTGGATTGGCTGGCCCTGAAAGAGGATCTCTCCATCGGTTACTTCACCATTCTCCGGCTTGAGCAAGCCGGATATCGCCTTCAGCGTGGTACTCTTACCGGCGCCATTTGAGCCAAGCAAAGCTACAATCTTTCCCTCCGGCACCTCGAGCGACAACCCTTTGAGCACCAGCACGACATCGTTGTAAATGACTTCGATATTGTTGAGTGAGAGCATAAGCAATTGATCCGGTAGCGCGATAACCGAAGAAGGGGCCGATTATCATCTCGGCCCCTACCCAACCTTCTTCCTACCGTGCGCTAATAAAGTCGGTGATCGGCACCCACTTGCCGTTTTCAACCCGGAACATCTTGAGCGACTTGACGCCGGCATGATCGGTAGAGCTAAACTGCACCGGCAGCGTCACACCTTTGGTATCGATCTGGCCCATCGTCTCAAGCGCTGCCTTGACGTTCTCACCGGTCAATTCTTTGCCATCAGCCACAACCTTCTCGACCCCGGCAATCAGAATCGACATCGCCGTCCAGCCCTGCACAAAGGTGCTATCGGCGCCGCCGTAGTCGATATTCTTCGCCTTCGCGTATTCAAGCGCAATCTTGCCACCCTCCGACTCGTGGTTGAACGGCACCGCACCAACCACACCTTCGGCATCGGCCCCGGCCAGCTTGATCAAAATTTCGTTCGCGCACCAGTTCAGACAGACAAACTGTACGTCATAGCCAAGGCTCTTGGCATTCTTGATCGCCAGCGCCGCCGGGCTTGACACATTTTGCAAGAAGATGTAGTTCGCGCCATAGTCGCGAAGCTGGGTCAACTGCGGTGTGAGGTCGGTTGCACCACGCGGCGAGGGAACCTCGAGAGGTGTTTCGATACCTTGTGAGGTCGCAAACGCCGTCCCATCGGCCAGTGGCGAGCGACCAAACGGGCTATCGTTGATCAGGTAGCCGAATTTCGGCAGGCCACTGTTCCCCTTCGCTTTCCAATCCTCAATTGCCCACTTCATCGCGATAATCAATTGATCGGAATAGGTGGGAGCCACGAGGAAGTTGTACGGCGTTTCGGCTGGATTGGCGAGCGTTGCCGAATACGAAGCCGAGATGAATGGAATCTTGTCCTCGGTAATCTTGGGTCGCAGCGCCTCGGTATCACCGGTTCCCCACCCCGAGAAGACTAAAACTTTGTCTTGGGTCACAAACTTGGTATACAACTCTTCCGCCCGCGGCACCTGATAGGCATAGTCTTCACTGAACAACTGCAAGCGCCGACCGTTGATACCACCCTGCTCGTTTTTCCAGTCAATAAAGGCAATCTGTCCACGCGCATAAGGCGTACCAACGTCTGCCGTTGCACCGGTCAAATCGAAGATCGCACCTACCCGGATCGGCTCGCTGCTCGCACCACCACCTGTGCTAGCTCCGCCACCACCACCGCCACAGGCGGCTAGCAAGGTCGCGAACACGGCCAACACCACCAACCACTCAAATGCCCGTTTCCTTCTGACCATACCATTCTCCTTACTCGACGCTTCAATAACTGAACGGCCATAGCCTGAAGTAATCTTTGACGTTACGCCACACCTTCACAATGCCTTCCGGCTCGAAGATGAGGAAGAGGATGATCGCAAGACCAAACGCGCCCTGCTGCATATACGGTAGGTATGAATTAATATTTGGCACAACATCACTGAGAGCACGGGCCAGATTCGAGAGCAAAGCTGGCAGGAGCGTCATAAAGGCTGCACCGTAGATCGAACCAGAGACGCTCCCTAACCCACCGATGATAATCATGGCGAGGTACAGAATACTGGTGTCGATGGTGAAACGCTCCCACGAGATGACACCACGGTAGTGAGCAGTGAGCGCACCGGCCAAACCGGCGAAAAACGACGAGGTGGCAAACGCCAACAGTTTGTACCGAAACAGATCGACCCCGATCACCTGCGCAGCGATGTCTTGGTCGCGGATTGCCACAAACGCCCGCCCGGCACGTGTCCGAAAGAGATTACTAACGAAGATAACGGTACCGATCAACAAGACCAGACATACCCAATAGAAGGCAAAATCATTGTTGCCCAGCCATTCCATCGGTACACCGAACAGATTATTACTCGCCCGCGGCAACGTCAACGACTCACCGATTCCTAGCAACTTCCCGTGGGTGAGCAGCCAGATGATGATCTCTTGCGAGGCGAGGGTAGCAATCGCAAGGTATAGCCCCTTCAGACGCAACGATGGTAAGCCAAAAAATGCCCCAACCGCTGCCGTAAAGAAACTGGCAACCGGAATTGTCAGCCACATCGGCGTACCCAAGTGGACGGCCATCAGACCGGCAGTGTACGCACCGACCGCCAAAAATCCACCATGGCCGATACTAATCTGCCCGGTATACCCAACCAGAATATTCAACCCGATTGCACCAATTGCAGCGATGGCAATCGTATTTGCCAGATTGAGCCAATACCGATCGGCAAACCAAGGAAAAACCAGGGCCAGTACCAATACCAGCACCATCCGAATCCGCTGCGGCCAATACGGACGCAGACTCACATCACTGGCATAGGTGGTGTGAAAGGTTCCACTCTGCATTGCGCTGACCGTTCCTCGCTACGGGCAAGTACTTCTCGCCCAACTGCTACACCCGCTCGATGATGCGCTGACCGAACAGACCATATGGCCTTACCAGCAGAATAAGCAACAAAATCACAAACGGAGCCACCTCACCCAATCCCCATTCTGGCGGAAGCAAACCACCGGCAAACGATTGCAGCAATCCGATGATCAAACCACCGATGATGGCGCCGGGAATACTGTCGAGACCACCCAAAATTACCACCGGGAAAACCAGCAAACCGACGCGACCAATCGTGCCCGAAACGCCACCGAAAATGCTCATCAGCAGGATACCGCCAACTGCAGCAGTAATCGCTGCAATCGCCCACGCGACTGCCCACACCTTCTTCACGCTAATACCCATGCTGAGCGCCGCTTGCTGATCATCGGCTACTGCTCGCATCGCAATACCTTCGCGGCTGAAGCGGAAGAAGAGCGTGAGAATCACGAAGAAGATGATCGCTAATGTAAAGGCCCAGAGCCGGTCGACACCGACATTGGCCCCAAGGATCGTCACGGTATCGGTTGGTAGAAACTGCGGTGCCGGGCGCGGCGTTACGCCCCAAATCGCACCAACAATCGCTCTGAGCAGTGATGAGAGGCCTATCGTGACCATAATAACCGAGATCACCGGTTCGCCGATGAGCGGACGCAGTACCAACTGCTCGATCAACACCCCAACTACTGCCGCCAACACCACTGCAACCACGACACCTATCGGCCACCACAAGCCAAACTGTTCGACCATTGCATAGGTGAGATAGGCGCCGATCAGCAGTAGTTCCCCTTGGGCGAAGTTGATCACATCGCTACTTTTGTAAATCAGGACAAAACCCAGCGCCACCAATGCAAAGATTGCACCGTTGGCAATCCCGCTCAGAGCTAATTGGATAAACCGATCCATGCGCTTCTCCGCTATCACATTACACGTCGCCACTGTACCTGCCTCAACGAGCGACCGCCCGCGCTGCCGGTGCCGGCGCCGATGAGTCGGCTAGCTCCTCAATCCGCAAGCGCGTCCTGATCAAGGCTGTCCGGCCATCTTGATAGGTAATTGTCGTCTCAATCTCAAATTCGCTTTGATCGCTGTACAGAGCATCGACGATCTCCTGGTAACGTTGTGCAATGAGACGACGGCGCACTTTGCGGGTCCGAGTCAGCTCACCGTCATCGGCATCAAGCTCTTTGTGGAGCAACAGAAAACGCCGAATACGCGCCGCCGGCGGTAGATCGGCATTGGCACGCTCGACATCTTTGCGGATCAGAGCATAGACCTGTGGCTTTTGAGCGAGGTCGGTGTAGGTGGTATACGAGATCTGGGCATTTTCTGCCCACTTACCGACATTCGCGAAATCAATATTGATCATCGCGGTGACAAACGGCCAGTCACCACCAAAGACGACCGCCTCTTTGATATAAGGGCTAAACTTGAGCTTGTTTTCGATAAACTGGGGCGAGAATTTCGTTCCGTCGTGCAAAGTCATGACATCTTTCGCCCGGTCAATGACGATCAAGTGACCATCTTCATCGAAATAACCGGCATCACCGCTGTGCAGCCAGCCGTCTTCCAGCGCCTCGGCAGTTGCCTCGGGGTTCTTGTAGTAGCCGACAAAGACCGAAGGACTCTTCACTAAAATCTCACCGTTTTCGGCAATCCGAATCTCTGTGTTCGGCAACGGTGTCCCAACGGTCTGAAATTTTATCTGACCGTCACGGTGGATCACACTCAAACCGGCACTTTCGGTCTGACCGTAGACCTGTTTGAGATTCACCCCAATTGCGTGATAAAAGCGGAACACATCAGGGCCAAGAGCAGCACCACCGGTATAGGCCCGTTTGAGAAACCGCAAACCGAGATGATCTTTCAGCATCTCGAAGACCAACAACCGTGCCAAACCATACCGTAGCCGCAAACCAAGACTCGGTCGTTGGCCGCTAAAGCGGGCATCCGCCATCGCATACCCTTGCTTCATTGCCCACTCAAAGATTGCGCGCTTCAACGGTGTTGAGTCTTGAATCTTCACCTGTACCTGCGAGAGCATGTTCTCCCAGATTCGTGGCGGTGAAAACATCACCCGTGGCCCGATCTCGCGAATATTCTCTTGCACAGTACTTGCCGATTCGGGGAAGTTGATCGTGAAACCGCACTGCATGCCAGCAGCCACCGTCACCATCTGCTCACCGACCCACGCTAACGGTAAAAAGCTTACAAATTCGTCGTCAGGACCAAGTGGGTCAACTGAAAGCAGGCCGGCGCCTTGGCTGATCAGATTACGGTGGGTCAGCATCGCCAGTTTCGGCTTCCCGGTCGTGCCGGAAGTGGTCGCGAGGATCGCAACGTCATCGGGTTTACCGGCGGCAAGTTCGGCGTCAAACAAACCGGGGTGCTCACGGTCATAGGCCCGCCCTAGCTCTTCGATGTCGGGGAAGTGCGCCAAATAGGGCTGGCGATAATTGCGCATGCCCTTTGGTTCGTAGTAAACCACTTTGAGGACGCCGTCGAGTCGTGGCCAGATCTCAATGACCTTATCAACCTGCTCCTGGTCTTCGACCACGATGACCCGCGCTTCAGCCGCCGAGACGACGTAATAGACCTCTTCAGCTACCGAATCTTGGTACACCCCAATCGACATCGCACCGATCGCTTGAGCGGCAAATTCGGCGTAGAGCCATTCAGGTCGGTTATCACCGATAATCGCGACGACATCACCGCGTCGCACACCAAGCGCATGAAGACCCATGGCAAACGCACGCACGTGTTCGGCAAACTGACGCCACGTCACCGTCTGCCAAATCCCGAAGTCTTTTTCCCGTAGGGCTACCTTATCACCAAAGCGTTCTGCATTTTGAAACAGCAAGCGCGGGATCGTCGTCTCAGGTATCTGTATCATCGCTTCACCCAACCGTATATGGTAACCCACCGGTAGACGAGTGCCGATTACGCTAGGGGTATTGCGTGTTCGCGACCAAGGTAGGCATCGATCACTTTCGGATCGCTCCGCACTTCGTCCGGTGTGCCATAGGCGATCAACTGACCGAACTCGAGCACGGCAACCCGATCACTAATATCCATCACCACCCCCATGTCGTGCTCGATCAGCACGATTGTCGTCCCGTATTCCTCGTTAATATCGAGGATGAAACGAGCCATATCCTCTTTTTCTTCACTATTCATTCCGGCCATCGGCTCATCGAGCAGCAAGAGGCGCGGATTCATTGCAAGCGCCCGGCCTAATTCAACCCGCTTTTGCAGACCATACGAAAGCGATCCAACCATCTTCTTGCGGATCGACTGAATTTCGAGCAGATCGATCACCTGCTCGACAAATTCGCGATGCTCGACCTCTTCCCGTTGGGCACGCCCCCAATAGAAACCACCACTGAAAATGCCGCTCCGCATATGAATGTGACGACCGAGCATGAGGTTATCAACGACCGTCATGTGGCGGAAGAGTTCGATATTCTGAAACGAACGGGCAATGCCAAGGCGTGCAATCTGGTGTGGGGGTAGACCGATAATGTTGCGCCCTTCAAACCGAATCTGTCCCTGTTGTGGGCGATACAGACCGCTGATGCAATTGAGGAGACTGGTTTTGCCGGCTCCGTTAGGACCAATGATCGCCTGGATCGTGCCGGGGTAGATGTTGAAGGTTACTGAGAGTAAGGCGCGCACCCCACCAAAACTGAGACCAATATGGTCAATCTCCATTTGGGGTGCAGGCAATACTGCCGAATCACGATGCGTCATGCGATCCTCATTGACCTACGGGTCACATAAACGGTACGCTGCTTATCTTGCAATCGTAATGATGCTGTGCGCAACGTTGCGATCAACCAATAACGTATTGATGGGGAATAATCGTTGTCTATTATAATGAAGAATAGCCGATTGCGCAAATAGTCTAGTTCCGCCGTAGTGCGTAGAGAAACACGCCGGCCAGTGCCAACCACACCCAGTGCCACCAACCAAACGGTTGCTGAAAAGCGACCACAACCGAGATCACTACACATATCAGACCGAGGATAGCTAACAGCGCACGACGATAGACCGGTGGCATCAAGTTTCCTCACGTACAACTACAAATGCAATCGCCAGCAGCGCAATCGCTATCAATAGCAAGAGAGAAAACGCTAAATTACCGGTCGCACTGATCAAAAAGATCGTCATCGCGATGACGATAATTGCCATCATGATGCATCCACGGCGCACTCGCCGTACACTGACGGCAACATCGGGGTCTTCATGAGGTTGTTTCATGGTCATTACCTTTAATTTTGTATCACTTCCCCGCCATCTTACCATAGCACGCACACTTTACGATCTGTCATCGTTTTGCAATCTGAGATTAGTACTAAAGTACTGTGTTATCTATTCGCAGTATGGTATACTACATAAGTAGGCGCGGTCATCTTTAGGTCGCAATAGCGCACGGAGAAAGGAGCTGCCGATGTTTGACCGCGAAACGTGGCGGCAGCGGATCGCCGAACGCTTTAACAACTTCGCCCGCAACCCTCGGCAGGAGATCCAAGTCACCGGTGTGAACACTGTGCTTGGCTTCTTAGCTGCGCGTGCGCTTGAACCGTTCCTCGAAGCATTTCAGGACGAACCGGTAGCAGCTGTACTGACCCTCGCCGAGATTTCACGTGGTCCCGGCGCCAACCATCTCGTGCGTCGTGCTTTCCACTGGCGCTACCAATTGGCACACCTGATCGAACGTGAGCTGCGTTCACGGCCTGAATTGCGGATCACCGTCGAAGAGATTCTGATGGCCTTAAACGTGATCCATCTGGCCCGCCAACGGTTGAATAGCTCACGTGACGAATGGCTACGCCTGACCCTGCTCGCCGAACTTGACACCTTTGAACCCGGTGATTTCGAGCAACTTCGTCGCCAGTTGTACGATCCCGGCTGGCAAAGCCGCTATGAAGCCATTCGCCGTCTGCGTGTACGCGAAGGCAATTTTACTGCTGCCGATCTGGTCTTGCTCCACGATGGGCTGAGTGATAGTGCCTCACACGTGCGTGCAGCAGCAGCTCGTACCCTCGGTCTCATCACCGGTACACCGCCACAACCCCTCGTCAAGACGTTAATCCGTCTTGCGATCCACGATTGCGATCTGGAAACCCGCTTCGCCGCCGCACGCACGCTCGGTCAACTGCGCGACCGTATTGCTTCACCACAATTGATCGATTATCTGGTTGAATGCCTCAAAAATCCCGATAGCTTCGTCCGCTCGGCAGCAGCATTGGTGGTGAGCCAGTTGGGCGAGATAGCCGGTACCGCTCCGGTGATCGATCACCTCCTCGTTATGCTCAACGATGTCGATGCTTACGCTCGTGAGTCTGCCGCGCGCGCCCTTGGTCGTCTCGGTGTCGCTGCAGCGACCGCTACCGTCCTGAATGCGCTTGCCCAGGCCGTTGATGATGCTGACCCTAATGTCCACGAGGCAGCAGTTGATGCCATCGCTCGACTGCGGAAGCTACGCGCTACCCTACCACTCACGCAGAGCCGCCATCCCACGGAGCCATTAGCAGTCTAGAGGATGGCATGCAGCGGTACATCAGCGTCTTCGCCGATTGGAACGCGATCCCGACGTTACTGGCCTTTAGCGATGAGCTGGAAGCCAATTGGCGCATGCCCGCCGATTATGGGTATCTGCTGCGACTGGTGATTGAAGAAGTCGCAACCAATATCGTTAAGTATGGGTACCACGATCATAACCGCGATCAGATCCATCTGAGCTGTACGTATGATCAGGGAATCTTGACCATCACGATCCGCGATCGCGGCCAGCCGTTCGATCCACTCACTGCACCACCGCCCGATCTGCACGCCGCCGCCGATCAACGCACTCTCGGCGGGCTAGGTATCTTCTTTGTGCGCGAATATGCCGATACGCTCACCTATCATCACGACCCCGATAGCGGTTGGAATGAGTTGACCGTCACCAAAACGATGACGATGCTCGACCGGCTGCGCAGCCTACCCCTGTTTCAGGCAGTTCCTGAAGCGGTTCTGTCCGCGCTCGCGCCTCGCCTCGCCGAATGCCGGTTGGCCCCCGGCGAAGTATTGTTTCATCAGGGTGATACTGGTCACGAATGTTATGTCGTGTTGAGCGGTGCAGTTGAGGTGATTACGTTCGTCAACGGGGCTGAACTGCGCTTAGAGGTGTTTCACAGCGGCCAAATTATTGGCGAGATGAGTTTGATCGATCACAGCCCCCGTTCGGCAACGGTGCGGGCAATTGAACCGAGTCGGCTGGTCGCTCTCAACGAACAGGTTTTTGCCACGTTGATCGGTTCGAGTCCCGCATTGGCAATGCACATGCTGCGCAGTATTGTGAGTCGGGTGCGCAATACGAACCAACGGATGATCCACGATCTCGAACGGAAGAATGCTGAGCTGCTTACCGCCTATCAACAGTTGCAAGCGGCGCAAGCCGAACTCATCCGCTACAACCGGCTTGAAGAAGAGCTTGACGTTGCCCGCCGGATTCAGCAATCGTTTCTGCCCCGGGTTTTACCACAACCGCCCGGCTGGCGTATCGCCGCTTTTAGCCGCGGTGCACAGGCCGTCGGTGGAGATTTCTTCGATACCATCCCGCTTCCCGATGGCCGCATTGGATTGATCGTCGCCGATGCGTGCGGCAAAAGTGTTACCGCCGCACTCTTTGTGGCACTTAGCCGATCACTTCTGCGCGCTACTTCACAGGCTGCTGCCAATCTCCCGCATAGCACCGATAACGGCGCTGCGCTGTTGCAACATACCATTGGTCTCACCAACGACTACATTTGCCGCGAGCACGGTGAAGCTAATATGTTCGTTACCCTCTTCTATGGCCTGCTCGATCCGACCACCGGTCGCCTCCTCTACGCGAATGCCGGTCACAATCCACCGTTGCGGGTCAATCACGACGGCACCGTTGTCGAAGAGCTGAGTGAAGGGGTTTTACCGATCGGGATTGTCGTCGAGCAAACCTACGAGGTACGTGAGCTATACATCGCCCATGGCGAAAAACTAGTTGCATTTAGCGATGGGATTACCGAGGCGATGAATTCGTCCGGTGAGTTATTCGGTGATGAGCAATTGCATCACGTATTGCAAGCACATGCCACGCAGACGGCGAACGACCTGGTTGCTACGGTGGTAGCCGCTGTCGATGCGTTTGCCGCCGGAGCACCTCAGGCCGATGACATCACTCTCTTGGTTGTTGAGCGATTGCCGGCAGAACAAGCATAGCCCGTCTAACGAGCGTGCTATAATGCTTGTACCCTCTACCTTTCCGAAGTAGGAGCATATGAACAAACGCTCTAGAAAGGGAGTTGTCGGCGTGAACACCGAGCAAGTAGACGATGTGCTGATTATTCAGCTTCCCGCCCGACTGGACGCTGCGGGCGTGGCAGCGATTGAGTCGGATTTAGCATCAACCATTACCGGCCACGGCGGTAAGGTTCTAGCCGATATGACAAACGTTAACTTTGTCGCCAGTTTGGCCCTGCGCATGCTACTGAGCAACCTCCGCGCAATCCAACCGCTCGGAGGTGATTTGCGACTCTACGGTTTACAACCGCAAATCGCCGAAATCTTTCGCAAAAGCCGGTTCGATACCCTTTTCAAAATCTACCCCGACCGCGAAACAGCGCTGGCAGCCTATCGTAATCGGTAACATACCGTGTATAATCGAGAGCAGACAATAGTGGGGCAGTCGTGGTAGGCTGCCCCATAAGCTGTTGACCACTACTCTGTCCGCTCATTGATCAGCATCAGCGCCATTGCTCCCGCCGATACAATGAGTAATACTAACGCCGGCGCAGCAGCTTGTGTGAACATCGCTTCTGATGTCGCACTCCAGATCATTGTAGCTAAAGTGGGAAAATCGGTTGGACTAAGTAGTAACGTTGTTGGTAACTCTTTGATCGAGGTGAGAAAAACCAGCGCTGCTGCCGACAACACACCGGGCATGATCAGCGGTAATGTAATCCCGATAAAGACGGTAAACGGAGCACGCCCTAGTGAACGGGCCGCATCTTCTACCCGTGGATTCATCTGCTGTAACGTAGTCCGTAGCCCGCCTACTGCCTGTGGCAAAAAGCGAATTGCCAACCCTAACAGTAGCATTGGTAACGTTTGATAAAGCCATGGCACAAAATTGGCCCCGAAGAATACGAGTGCTAACGCCACAACAATACCGGGCAGGGCATAACCGGTGTATGCTGCGGCATCGAGTAGACGGCTCAGTTGCGACGGAAAGCGGGCCACAAGGAGAGCAATCGGCACGGCCATCACGACGGTCAAGAGCGCTGCACCACCGGCAGCCAGTAACGAATTGCCCAGCGGACGCCAGAGCGTGGTGAGGGTTTGGCCGTTCAAGAGACCACGGATCAACCAATAGCTAAGTGCGATTAGCGGCATCCCAACGCCCAAGAGCGTGATTAGTCCGGCATAGAGTGCAGCCGGCCAACGCCACCATCCAATATCGGCCAACCGACGCAACCGCGCCACGGCACACGTCGTCCGACTCATACTTGGTCGTCCCCGGATCAAGTGCTCAATCCCTATCAGGCTGAGGGTCAACCCGATCAGCACCAGTGCCAACAGGGCTGCGCCGCTTCGATCGAACGAACCACGATACTGCACATAGATGGATCGCGTGAAGGTTTCAAATTGCAACAACGAGACCGCACCAAAATCGCTCAAGCTGTAGAGGGCAGCGAGCAGAGCACCGATCGCAATTGCCGGACGCACCTGTGGCAGTAAAATTCGCCAGAACACTAGCCATGGACTATCACCCATACTCCGGGCTGCATCTTCCACCGCCGGATCGCAGCGCAACAATGCTGCGCGCATGTTCAGCAAAACATACGGGTAGCTGCTCAACGTAAGGGCTAACACTGCTCCGGCAAACCCATAAATCGGTGGCAACCGCTCAACACCGAATGGGGCAAGCATCTGCTGCAACAGACCCACCGGACCTAATACCACAATAATCGCAAAGCCGTTGATGTACGACGGCACCGCTAGTGGCAAAGCAGTAGCAATCGCCCAAAACCTGCGTCCTGGAATGTCAACACATACCGTCAACCAAGCCAACGGCGCGGCGATAACCACACTGAGCAGAGCCGTAGCTATCGCCACACCCAGGCTGTTGAACACCACCCGCAGCGTTCGCGGACGAAGCAACACGGCCCACGCATCGGGTCCGGCTTCCAACGCGCGCACTATCAAGTAGCTAATCGGCAACAATACCAACATCACAACGGCCAAGCTCAAGCCGATCAGCAACCACGGTTGCCGACGGAGCGACGCTGTGGATAGAGCAGTCGGAGCAAGGGTAGTACGGCGGATCATAGACATCCAACAAGGTGCCGCGATCGTATGCGGATCGCGGCACGTGAACACGATTACAAAGCGCCCACCTCGCGGAGTAATTGCAGCGTACCCTGTAAATCACGCAACTGATTCAAATCGATATTAGGCGTTTGGATCTCGGACAAGGGCTTTAATCGCGGATCGGGTTGTACATTACCGGCCAGCGGATACTCGAAGGTCTGTTCGGCAAAATAACGCTGACCATCGGTTGACAGCATATACTCGATCAGCCGCTGCGCTTCGGCAACATTCTTGGCCGTCTTGAGAATGCCAACACCGGCAATATTGATCAGCGCGCCTACATCACCATCAGGCGGATAGTAGTTAGCGGCCGGTAGTGTATCGCCTGATTGACGCTGCAATTGGTACAGGTAGTAGTGATTCACAAACCCGACATCAATCTCGCCGGCAGCTACAGCCTGCACGATTGCCGCATTGCGTTCATACGTCTTTACCTCATTGGCAATCATCCCCTCTAACCATTTGCGCGTTGCTTCTTCGCCCAACTGTACGCGCATTGCCGTAATAAAGGCTTGGAATGAACCGTTGGTCGGCGCCCAACCAACACGCCCACGCCATTGCGGATCGACAAAACCGGTAATCGAACGTGGTAGGTCGGCCTCGGTGAGCTTGTTGGTGTTGTAGACAACCACACGAGCGCGACCACTAATCCCAACCCACCGACCATCCGACGAGCGGAAACGTGCTTCAACCTGATTGAGTACATCGGTCGGGAGCGGGATCAACACATCGGCTGCAGCTAGTGCCCCCAATGCTCCGGCATCTTGGGCAAAGAAGAGATCGGCCGGGCTATTGGCTCCCTCTTCAAGGATCGTCGCCGCCAATTCGGCGGTATCACCATAACGAACTTCAACCGGAATTCCGGTAGCCTCGGTGAATTGGGTAAAGAAGGGACCGACGAGGCTCTCACTGCGGCCAGAATAAACGACCAGTTTCGCCGGGGTTTGCGTCGGAGTAGATGCTGCCGGGGTTTGCGTCGGAGTAGATGCTGTCTGATTACCACATGCTGCGATCATAAGCGCAGCGATGATCAACACACCTATACGAGTCACCTGATTCACGGTATCACTCCTCAACCTTGGTTGTTCTTCGTGACAAATCGACACAACCTTGCGCAAGGTCGAGGGTTAGTATATGCTAACGTTCGGTGAAAGTCAAGCTAATTTACGAACATTTTGGTTGAAATATTTTGAAAAAGATTGTGAATTGACTGTGCAAGGGGCGAAGTTAGACCCACAATCGGTCGAGCAACTCGATCAACAGTTGACTGTGTCGACTAAGGTCAGCGAGGGCAATATGCTCATTTGGGGCAAAAACGGTACTCTCTACCGGGGTAAAGCCGATACTAACCGTAGGCACCGGATGCACCTCGGTCAACACACTAAATGGGATGGGATAGGGGCCGGCAGGGACAACTGCTGGCGGACGTTCAAATACTGTCGCACCAATAGTGGCTACCCGGCTAACAAAGGGATTATCGGTTGCCGTCACCCATGGCGCATAGCCACCAGGCAGACGTTCGACGATCACATCGCCAAAACCCTTCTCATTGAGAAATTGCCGTATCAACTCGGTGACGGCATCGGGCTGTTGGCGCGGCGCCAGTTGCAGATCAAGCAACGCTGTTGCAGCCGATGGAATACCCGGCAAATCATGGTGTGGCTCAACCGTCAGCGCGCTCACATTGCACGTTGGCAGCGTCACCTCCGACCGGCTCAAGGCTGCACCATCGATACCAAAGAGAAATTGATCGATCTGCCAGGCTTGTCGACGCGCGCCAGAAGCGAGTTGCAACTGCCGAATCATCGCATTATCGGCGCGCGACGGACCTTCAACCGCATCGTAGAACCCTTCGATACGCACGTCTTCATCGTCGCCTTTCAGCGCAGCCAATGCCCAAATTAAGCGCCAGAGTGGGTTGGCAACGCTAGTGGCAAACCCGGCCGGTAAGGGGTACGCTGGACCACGGGCGACGAGCTGCAGCCGGAGCCATCCTTTACTACCACTAACACAAATTGGTGTCCCATTCGCGTCACGATCGCCAATACTGGCCAGCACCGCGTCACATTGCAGGAGATCGGCATGTGAACGTAACGCTTCGGCTAATCCCGGACTACCGCTGTTGGCGGCACCCTCTATCACCAGGATCACCCCACACGGCAAATTACCTTCGCGTTGCACAACAGCTTGCAACGCAGCCAGATGCGCAGCCAGTGCCCCTTTCCCACCGGCTACGCCTCGTCCAAACACTTGCCCATCCCGTTCGGCTAACTCAAATGGTTCCGATAACCAGTAGCGCCACGGACCGGTCGGTGGTGTATCGTAATAGTGGTACAGCAAGAGGGTTTGTGGGCGACGACCGACGCGATGAGCGATGATCACCGGTGCAGGTGCCGAGCTAACAATCCGCACCTGCATGCCGAGCAAACGGACAAGGAACGCAATATGTTCGGCAGTAGTGCGCAACTCATCGGGCTGGCCGGTAGTCGATGGCTGCCGACAGAGATGGCGTAACACCCGGACAAGCTGTTCTGTTGATGGCGGTGCGTGGATCGTCACCGGAATCGCCCCTCTAATAGCGTCGTATTCCGCTTGGTGAACGAATTATAACACGGTGTTTACTGCGCGTTGTGTGAAGACCATGTTAGAATAAAGTGCGAACTGTCACATTATTCTTGCAACCCGCGGCCAACGGTCGCGGCGGGAGGTTACAGCATGGATTCCCGACACCGTGCATTTGTCAACTTTGCGTGGCTGAATGTCGGCTACAACTTGCTGGTGATTCTGTGGGGTGCGTTTGTGCGGGCCACCGGTTCAGGGGCCGGTTGTGGCGATCACTGGCCGTTATGCGATGGTCAAGTCATCCCACGTTCCCCTGATACGGCCCAACTGATCGAGTTCTCGCACCGGGTGACGAGTGGTATTGCCCTGCTCTTGGTGATCGCCCTACTGGTTTGGGCCTTACGTTTGTTTGCTGCCGGCCACCCGGCACGACGCGCTGCCATTGCTGCAATGGTGTTCATGATTATCGAATCACTGATCGGTGCGGCATTGGTACTGTTCCAATTGGTTGCTCACAACGCCTCGCTGACACGCGCACTCTCTCTCGGCCTCCACTTGGTGAATACTTTCTTGCTCATTGGGTCAATTGCCCTGACGGCATGGTATGCGAGTGGTAAACCGGCTCCTGAAGTACGCGGTAAGGGTAGGCTGTTGGCAATGCTGATAGCTGCCCTCGTGGGCACGGCAATCGTCGGTTCGAGTGGTGCAGTGACCGCACTTGGTGACACCCTGTTACAGTTGGGGGTTTTACCCGGCGGTGTCTCCCAACCGATCAACCGTGATAGTCATCCGCTCGTGTTGATGCGTATTATTCATCCGGTACTTGGCACACTGGTCGGGTTGGCGATGATCTCACTTGCCCAACAAGCAATACGCCATGACCCCTCGCCAACGACGCGGCGACTGGCATGGATAACGGCAACGATCTTTGTCGGCCAAATCTTCTTGGGTGCGCTGAACGTAATCCTTAAAGCACCGGTTTGGATGCAGTTGGTGCATCTACTCTTTGCCGATCTGGCATGGCTGGCCCTGGTGCTGCTGGGAGCAACGTTGTTAGGCCGACCTGGCACCGTTGTGGTCACGCCGACACCGATCGTCTCAAGCTCGCCAGCACGCTAGTTTCGTGACAAACGATTGTTCGGGTGTCCTAGTCAACGACGGTACTCTGGTCATCTTGTTGCCACATGTAGTGTCGTGGTATAGTCAATTTAAAGGGCATTCCTCTGCTGCCATGCTACCTAGTCTGGGAGGCCCACGATGGCACTACACGGTACGTTGCAACAAGCATCGTTACGAGAGTTGATCGATCTTGCAGTGTACAGTTCACTTACCGGATCACTCGATATTACCGGCGAGCGATCCGGTCGTATCTATTTTTTAAACGGCCAAATCTATCATATCGAATGCGATGGGCAGATCGGCAGCGAAGCACTTGGTCTTTTGTTAAACGTACAGGATGGGACGTTTAACGTTATCAGTGGTGCGCGCAGTGAGCATCAATCGGTGTGGGGCGATCACGAGAGTATCATTCGTAACGCCGAGCGCACTGCCCTGCGTTGGCGGCGACTTTGGCACCACGTACCTTCACTCAATCTGATACCAGTGTTGGTTGTCTCTGAGAATGAAGCGAAATGCCAAACGAGTGTGGCGTTGCATGTGCTGATTGAGGCAATTGACGGGTGTAAGCGATTAGATGACCTCGCCACCGAGCTGCGCTGGTCGGCAATTGATGTTGTGGAAGGCGTCGTGCAACTCATTACGCAACGGTTAGTACGGCTTGAGCACGCGCAATCTGTACATCGCGAACCCACACCGGCCCCTTCTCCCCGACCGACCCCGTCGGTGATGTCGTCTGTTGATCGACTATTAGCTATTCTTCGTTCGTGACTACTCCCACGTATGCACCGTGGGCTTCTAGGGATTTGCACCCAGGCTGTGTAGCCCCACAGCCACTCTATTCCGTGCGGCGTGGCGATTACGGTCGATTGCCACGCCGCACGAGAGTCACTGATCACGCGAACGGACACATCCTTGTTCACCACCGCGCGATACTGGCTGCCGCGTTGCGATGTCCCGCGTGGATCAACTGCCAGCTACCACCTACCGCCACGCGTAGCCTTGGAGTGCGTCGACCTGGCAGGTGGTTCCTTGTGGCATCGGCCCTACGGTTTGCCGGCGTGTGGTGGTTGATCGCCGTGCGATGGGCAGGTCTGCCGCGACGGTCATTTCGACCTCATTCACGAGACGGCGGCTGAGTGAATGCGCGAAGTCGTTGCGACGGTGCGCAATGCGTTCGTGAATATGCACCACCACCGTATGTCGTGGGGCGCGTGCCGGCGTTCCCTTTGCAGTGTTCGACCAGTGACACGGTGCGTTGGCGCCCGCCGGTTCGTCTGTGCGGAAGAAGTGCAGGTTCGCAATCGGTTTCGCCTGTGGGCAAGGGAGCGACATGCATCACGCCACCATCACTCCCCACGGTGCGTTGACGTTCGGGCAACCGTTCAGGTTCGGTGACCACGCTGAACCAGGCGTCCCGCGTGCCCGTCCTGGCGCGCCGGATCGTGAGCGTTGTGTTCGTGTCTGCAAGCGGACGATGCGCGATGATTGTCGACCGGTCACGCCATTGCCCGTTCATCTGGTACGCATCCACATACGGATACGTGAAGCAGTCGTACCTGCCGTTGCCGCGCACACGCAGCTCCCCAGGCGTGTCACCCGCCTTGACGCGCCGGAAGAACGCCGTGAACGCCAGGTCAACCTGTTTGGTCACGCGCGGCACCACCGGGGCGTGAACCGTGTGCAGCGACGGACGCGCCGCGTTCCCGATTGGGATGCGCCGCTTGGTGTCGTCCCCATCCGCCGGGCGCGGTTCGTTGTCCCATCCGGCCTTGTGGTACGCCAGCGTATCGTTGTCTGAACAGCGACATGCGTCAAGCACCTGTACCAACAGGCATCCGTGACCGTTCGTTGGCGCAAGCCGGAATTGGGAGGTACCGCGGAATAGCAGCTACCCTGCTGGTTTGTAAGGTACTACTGCACCACGTTGCGAGTCATCGTGCCGACCGAGGTCGTCATCTTACTGCGCGTCTACTACGTCGGGATGCACGTGTTCCACGAGGGAACCTCGTGCCCTGTACTTCGTGGGAGGTACGACCGTTGATAAGGGCGACGACCGTATGTCTTCCACTCCGCGGATCACCATCAAGCAGGAGATGGACGTGATCCGGTTGCACCACGTGATCCATCACCACATCGCCGTACCCTGCTGATTATGCCATCACAAGGTCGCGCATCCGTTCAGCAACCGCGCTCGTCAAGACCTTGCGGCGAAACTTGGGACAGAAGATAACGTGGTACTGGTCACGAGAGTCAATGCTGTGCTTCGTATGATAAGGCGTACTCGTTTGACGGACTTCCATATCCTGCCGATGGTATATACGCAGCTACAGTATAACATAGAACATGTGTTTCTGTCACGTCTAATCCTGCTCAAGCGAGAAACGGGTGTATATCCCAGGACTAAAGCACCTGGAGTTGACGCCCTTCGTTCCTCATACCGACCTCGTTGCGGTGAGAAACTCGCGTTGTGACCCGATACAGGCGGGTGAGCTACCCGCCTCTTTCGTTTTTATGGCACAATACGATACATCATCACGTATGGTGAACAGGAGGAGGCTATGAACATCAGCTCTCCAACCGGTGCGCAAATCCACTACACCGATGTGGGTAGCGGTCTACCAGTAGTTTTACTACACGCTTTTCCGCTTAGTTCAGCCTTGTGGCGCGCCCAAATGACGACCCTGACCGACCGTTTTCGGATGATCGCACCCGATCTACGCGGATTTGGCAACTCACCACCCATACCACTGCCCCAATCGCTCGACGATTACGCTGCCGATGTGATTGCGCTCCTTGACGCATTAGGTATTGAACGAGCAGTTGTGGCCGGCTTGTCGATGGGTGGGTACATCGCCTTCGCTATCCTCCGCCAAGCCCCCGAACGGATCGGCGGCCTCTTGCTGGCCAACACGCGCGCAACGGCTGATACAGACACAGCTCGCGCTAATCGTGCGGCTAATGCCGAACTTGTGCTCCGCGAAGGTAGTGCAGCGTTGGCCGAACGCCTCTTGCCGAATCTGCTGGCGCCGACAGCCGTTGAATCGCTACGGGCTGAATTGCAGGCAATAGCAGCGGCTAATCCGCCTGAAGGTATTGCTGCCGCGCTCCACGCGATGGCCGCTCGACCCGACTCTACCTCGTTACTCAGCCAGATTCGTGTTCCAGTCACCGTTGTCGTGGGAGCAGAAGATACGCTTACACCACCCAGCGAAGCTCGCACGATGCACGAAGCGATTCCCGGTAGCCGGTTTGTCGTCATTCCCGGAGCAGGTCATCTTAGTGCTATTGAGCGATCCGCCGAGTTTAACCTGGCCCTTACCGAGCTGGTGATGCGGGTAGAGGCCGGCAGCCGCTAACGTCGTAATGCAACGGGATGGGAGTTGGCGAAAGTGTTAAAACTAGTGTGGGGTATACCACGATGGCTACCCCACACCAGCGATAGCGAGGTTGATTATCACCCGTGCTATCGGTATCGTTTCATACCACCTGACACGACTAGCGGCGCTCGCGGATCCGAGCAGCCTTGCCGGTGCGCCCACGCAGGTAGTAGAGCTTCGCCCGCCGAACTTTACCTTGCCGGATAACCTTGATGTAGTCGATCCGCGGTGCATGCAGCAAGAAGGTACGTTCGACCCCGATTCCATGGGATGCGATCCGGCGCACGGTAAAATTCTCGTTAATCCCTTCACCCCGACGCCGAATGACGACACCCTCAAAATCCTGTACTCGTTCGCGGTTACCTTCAACCACCTTTACGCCGACGCGCACCGTGTCACCAACGCGGAATTCGGGGATATCGGTGCGATACTGGCGCCGGCCTAGCTCTTCAAGTAGTTGCTGCGACACGGCGTCGCTCCTTTCACCTAATGCCGGCAGGCGCCCGCATGGGAGCGGGACTGCACGGCGTCCTGACACACAAATTTGGCAGGCGGCGTTGTCTCCGCCTGCCAGATGATAACAATTCCGTTCCCGATTATAACACAGTTGGGCAGCGGCGGCAAGTTATCTACCTTTGATCGATTCACCCGAAACACGTTATAATCGCTGACAATAACGAATTTTGGCCGATGTCTTATGCAGCCATCAACGCAAACCGTTTCGTACAAAGAATATCTGCTTTTTCGCCTTGCCAACGAACTGTACGCTCTCCCCGGAAAAGCGGTGCGCGAGGTAGTGCGTTGGCATACACCAACGCCGATACCGGGCGCACCACCGCTCCTGCCCGGTTTACTTAACCAACGCGGTCAGATTCTACCGGTGATCGATCTACGACTCTTACTCGGTTTGCCTGCGACGATACCCGATCGGGCGACACGCCTCATCTGGATACATCAGGATGACATCGAGGCTGCATTGCTGGTCAATGCCGTCGATGATCTTGTTGCCATCGAATCTTCCCTCCTCGAACCACCACCGGCCCACCTCACCGGCCCGGCCCAACGAGTGATTCACGCCGTCTTTCGTTATCAAGAGCAGCCTGTAGCCTTACTCGATCTGGCTGCCGTTTTTGCCTTTGTTAAGGAGGCTGCGTGATTTTACTGATCACAACGGTTTACCGTCGCTATCTATGCCGCCAACACGATGTTGATAGTATTAGTCAACCTACCACGGCCGAGCGCGATGAACGCGGTCGCCCGATTGTGCGCTACCAACTAGGGCCGCTCCTTGATCCGAACGATCCACCGGCGAGCGGTCGCTTGCATGCGCTGACCATCGCCATGCGCCGTCGTGTGGTCGAATTGACGGCACCGCATGTCGATCTGCTGGTCACTGCTCCGTCAATCATTCCGCTCGCACCGTTCGTCATGGCTCATTTACAATTGCCATGGGTCAACGGCGTGGCCCTGCTCGACAATCAACCGGTCGTTGTCCTCGATCTCCGCCGGATCGCAACCGATGTGGCCCTCGGTCTGCGTCTAGCCCACCATAAGGAAGCACTATGAAAGCGGGAACATCCACTACGGCTACAACTGAACTTGCCGCTCTCCGCGAAAACCGCACGATCTTGCACTGGCTCATCTTGGTCAGCGCGACACTATTAGTGTTCTTCTGGGTGGTTGGTCTGATTGTGTGGTTGAACCAGTCCACCACCACGTTCTCCTTTGCAATCGCGAGCGCCATAACCTTGATCGGCGTAACTATGTACGGCTTAGCAGGGTGGCTTCTCCAATCCCAACACATCGCATTGAGCCGACGCTGGCTCTTTTTGGCGATGATTACCGGCGCAGCGATGGTTATCATCCTGTTCGGTGGTGCTGATGGAGCGCGTACCGTTGTCTTGCTGGTACCGATCATTAGCGCCGGTCTCCTCGGTAGCGGACGCGATACACTTATTGTGATTATCAGCGGTATCTTGGTGTATGCGGCATTGCTACTCGGTGAACAACTCGGTGGTCTACGACCATTATTAGACGATAATGTTGTGATTGATGCCGGTTTTCTGCTTACAACCATTAGTGCAATCGGTACATTAGCCTGGCTGAGTAGCCGCGATCTCAATCGGGCACTGGCCGAATCGCATTTGCGTGCTACCGAGCTACTCCGCAAGACCGAACAGTTGATGGAGAAAAATATTCAACAGGTTGAGCTAGGCAGCGAATTGGCCGCAGCGGCTGCCGAGTTGCAGGCCAATTCCCAACAACAGGCCGGCGGAGCAAGCGAGCAGGCTAGCGCTGTCTCTGAGGTCTCGACCACGATTGAAGAATTGGGCAGTACGGCCCGCCAAATTGCCCAAGCGGCAGAACACGTCTCGGAAGCTGCCCAACAGACGCTTGAGCAGTTGAGTAGTGGTCAAGATGCGGTTGATGAGAGTATTCAGGCAATGGAACGCATCCGGCAGCGCGTCCAAGATATTTCGACCCGCGTGCTCGGCTTGGGAGAGCGTTCCCAGCAGATCGGCGAAATCATCGACCTGATCGACGATATTTCTGATGAAACCCATTTGCTCGCGCTGAACGCCGCCATCGAGGCTGCCGGCGCCGGTGAGTATGGTCGCCGATTTGCCGTGGTGGCGGCTGAGGTAAAGAGTTTGGCCAATCGTACCCTTGCTGCGGCCAAAGAGGTGAAAGGGGTGATTGCCGAGATCCGACAGGCGACCAGCGCCGCCGTATTGGCCGCCGAAGAGGGCAGCAAAGAGGTTGAGCGCGGTGTTGAACTGGCCCATCGCGCCGGTCAGGTTATGGACAATATCGTGATGGTGGCCGAACGCACGGCTCAGGCTGCCGCCGAGATCGGGCTGGCAACTGCTCAACAGCAAAGCGCCAGTGAGCAGGTCGTCGAGACGATGCGCGAAATCGCGGAAGTTGCCCGTCAATCCGCACAAAGCGCACGCCATATGGCCGAATCGGCAGCAAAACTCACCGCTATAGCAGCTCGCTTGCACGGCTTGGCCCAAATCGACACCGATCACGCTTAGTGAGAATGCCGATGATCTTATGGATCTAACCAGCTTCTATGCACAATTTCGCGATGAGATCGCCGATAATCTCCGTCTGTTGAGCGAAGTTTTGTTGACTATTGAGCAAAATGCCGATGCGGATCGTCGCCGTAGCGAACTGGATCGCGCCTTCCGTGCCGTCCATACGATTAAGGGATCGGCTCGTATGCTCGGCTTCGATCCGATTGCCCAAGCTGCTCACGCACTCGAACACATTCTCGGTCAGGTTCGGCAAGGCCAACGTACCCTCGACCGCAGTCTGACCGATCTGTTGCTCCACGGCGGCGATCTGATCGGGCGGCTGGTGGCTCATGTTCCACATATACCGCCAGCCGAATCGTCGGCAGTTGAACAATTTCTGCAACAACTAAGCTCAACCGACACCACCACGGCATTCACTCCACCTCTATCACCATCACCGTCACCGCCTCCGTCGTCCCAGCCGTCAGACAGCGAACCACCGCGCACGACCCGCCAAACCGTTCGGGTACGAGTCGACCGCCTCGATCGGCTCTTCAATTTGGCCGGTGAACTGGTCATCACCCAACAATGGCTTGGTGAAATTGGGCAAGAGCTGTATCGGCTGCAAGAGACTGTTGAACGCCAACAACGAGCATTGCAGGCACTCGAACAGGAATTGGCCCGTCTCCGCTTTTCCCAGTCACAACGGCAAGCGCTTGATACCCGCATCAATGCCCTGCGCGAAGTGCAAGCGGCTATTAACGATCTGGCCCAACGTCAGAGCGACCGGCTTGACCGCCATTTGGCCCGCCAACAGCTTTTGATTAAAGACCTTGAGCAAGAAGTGATGGCAGTACGGCTGTTACCGATTGCCACCATCTTCAACAATCTGCCACGATTGGTGCGTGATCTAGCAGCCCTAACTAACAAACAGGTGACGATTGAGATCGGTGGCGAAACCACCGAACTCGACCGCAAGGTTCTCGAATTAATCAGCGACCCCTTAGTACATCTGGTACGAAATGCGGTCGATCACGGAATCGAATCACCTGAAGAGCGTATTGCCCTTGGCAAATCACCTACCGGCCTGATCCGGATCAGCGCTACATCTCTGGGAAACGAAGTGCGAATCCAAATCATTGATGATGGGCGAGGGATCGACCCTGAACGTATCCGGGCACGGGCCGTTGCCCTCGGTATGTTGAATACCGAACGCGCGAACCAGCTCGATCTGCAAGAAACGCTCAATCTTATCTTCCAACCGGGCTTCTCAACTGCGCCAACCGTCACCGAGATTTCGGGGCGCGGTGTCGGTATGGATATTGTGCGTGCCAATTTGCTTGAACTAGGTGGACAGGTATGGGTCGACACCACGGTTGGTCAAGGCACAACGATCACGCTCACCATCCCCCTCACGCTCATTACCAGCCGCGTATTACTGGTAAAGGTAGGAAGTCAAATATTGGCATTACCGGCCACAACCGTGAGCAGCATCCTTTGGGTGCAGCGCGATCAGGTACAAGTTATCGATGGTCGGCCGACAGTTGCCTACCAACAGCGCACCGTAGCCCTGCTGACCTTGGCCGATCTGGTAGGGATCACGACCGGCACGCCGCTGACACGCCAGCGTGTCCCGGCCCTCTTGATCAATACTCGCCAGCAACGGGTTGCCTTATTGGTTGATGACCTGATCGACGAACGCGAGGCGGTCGTCAAACCACTCGGCTCACTCTTTGCCCGTCGTCCGGCTTTGAGCGGTGCCGTCCAGTTGAGCGATGGTGGGCTGGTCTTGCTGATCAACCCCCTGCATCTGCTCGAAAGTAACCAACACCAAGCAATCTCATCATCGGTACCCGGTCAGCCGTTACCCCAACCTCAACGACCGGCCCGCCTATTGGTCGTCGACGATTCATTCACAACCCGTGAATTATTGCGCAGTATTTTGCAATCGGCCGGTTACGAAGTTACCGCGGCAATTGATGGTGCCGATGCGCTTGACATGCTCCGTTCTACGACCTACGATCTTGTTGTAAGCGATATTGAGATGCCGCGAGTCGATGGCTTTACCCTCACGTCTCGCATCCGGCGCGAGTTGGCCCTCTCTGATCTGCCGGTGGTGCTGATTACCAGTCTTGCCTCTGAAGAACATCGTCGTCGTGGTCTGGAAGCAGGGGCACAGGCCTACATTGTAAAAAGTCAGTTTAACCAAGACAGTTTGCTGAAGGTGATTCAGCAACTGCTCGGCCACGAGGAGTAGTTATGCCAACCATTTTGGTCGTCGATGATAGCCGACTGGTTACCGATATTGTCAAGATGCGGCTTGAGATGTACGGCTACACCGTCCAACTTGCTCACAGCGGTGAAGAGGCACTGGCCGCAATTGCCGCGAATCCACCCGACTTGTTAGTCCTTGATGTACAGATGCCCGGCATTGATGGCTACGAAGTCTGCCGCCGCATCCGCGAAAATCCGGCGTTGGATAATTTACGGATTATTATGCTCACGTCATCAGACGACAAACGAGCCGCATTTGAAGCCGGTGTTGATGATTATCTTAACAAAGATATCGATCTCCTCAACTTGCCCAATCGGGTGCGCTTGGTGCTAGATATGGAATAAGTGTGTCACACTGATGCCAAACCTACGATAGGTAAAAATCAATGACGAATCCGTTGCGTGTACTTGTCGTCGACGACTCGGCACTGATGCGCCGCTTGTTGCGCCAGATGCTCGAAAGTGATCCGACGATCCGGGTGGTCGGTGAAGCAGGCGATGGTAAAACCGCGATTGCCCTCACCGCCGAACTACGACCCGATCTGATCACGCTCGATGTACGGATGCCGGTTCTCGATGGCGTAGAGACGACACGCCAGATTATGGCCTACCATCCAACACCAATTTTGGTGCTTTCGGCAGCCGTGAGTGGGAAAGATGCCAACATCGCGTTCGAGGCCCTCGCTGCCGGCGCACTCGAGGTTATGGAAAAGCCAAGTCTGACTGACGCCGATTCACTCGATCATTTGCGCCGCACCCTGATCCGACGTATCAAGTTGCTGGCTCGTGTAAAAGTTGTCACCCATCTGCGCGGTCGCCGTCACCCACCCTCTGAAGTACGTACAACCTTGATCGATACCCCCCATCACGTGCGCGGTCCGCGCATTGCTCCTGGTCAGTTTCCGGTGGTGGTGATCGGAGCCTCGACCGGCGGGCCAAAAGTGATCCGCCAATTACTGGCCGGACTACCGAACACCTTTGCCGCCGCAGTGATTGTGGTGCAACATATCGCGCAAGGCTTTGGTGAAGGAATGGCCGAATGGCTGGCCGAAACCAGTACCCTGCCGGTCGAATTGGCCCGCAATGGTCTTGCTCTCCAACCCGGACGTGTCTTGCTCGCACCTGATCAGTCCGATCTGTTGATCAAGTCTGACGGAACGGTCCGATTGAGTATGTCACCACTGTTGCTTCAACGCCCCTCAATCGACATTACAATGACAGCGGTCGCCGAACTGTACGGCGTGCATTCGGCCGGTGTGTTGCTGACCGGTATGGGGCGCGACGGGGCCGTCGGAATGCGCGCCATCCGCCGCGTCGGTGGGTTGACCATTGCGCAAGATGAAGCCAGTTGCACGATTTTTGGTATGCCACGTGCGGCGATTGAACTCGGCGCCGCCGAGTTGGTCTTACCACCCGATCAGATATTGATGATCCTGCGCGAGCGCTTTTCGGCGCCAAAGAGGGTACTATGACACTGCCGCTCGAATCGCTCAGCTCGCTGCGCGAGATGCTTGCTCATTATTGCGGTATCCTGCTCGACGATTCTCGCCTCACGCATTTGCAAACTGCGGTCGAACGGCGTGCGCTCGCTCTCAAGCGCTTGCCCGATCAATACTTGGCCGATCTACTGACCAATCGAGATCGCACCGAGCTACTGTATCTGGCCGAGCCGTTCCTCAACCACGAGACCGTCTTTTTTCGCAACCGGCCTCATATGGAAGCCTTGCGCAAGACGTTGCTACCTACTCTACACGCTACGCTGCCGCCCGGTATGCCGATCAAGATTTGGAGCGCCGGGTGTGCCACCGGAGAAGAACCTTATTCAATCGCGATTACGGCACTCGAGACACTTGGCGAACCCTTACCACGTCCGGTCGAGATTCTCGCAACCGATCTCAGTGCTACAGCAATTGAGAAGGCACGCGCCGGTATCTATCGCGGGCGTACCCTTACCAATCTGACACCGCTTCAACGACTGCGCTTCTTTACTCCGGTGGGAAATGCGCTGACCATCCATGAACGAGTGCGGCAACTGGTTACCTTCATGCAGCATAACCTGCTCGATCCGTTTCCACCGGCAGTACGCGGTACACACATTCTCTTCTGTCAGAACGTGACCATCTACTTTTCGCTCGATACCTGTCGGACACTCATGGCGCGCTTCTACGATAGTTTGGCCGACGGTGGTACACTGTGTCTCGGCTTTTCCGAGACATTATGGAATATTTTTGATCGGCTACGCCCGGTGTCCGTTGATGGTGCGTTTCTCTACCGCAAAGATCCGCCCCGTCAACGGATGGTTGCATCATCGCCTAAACCGTCGCGCCCAACCCTGCATCCAACACGGCCAACGCGGCGGCCAACATCTCCACCTGCCTTCTCTGATCCACTCTTTACCGACGAGACAGTCGTTGTTGAAGGTCGGCGCATGATTGAAAGCGGTCAGATCGAGGCGGCACTCGAACTCTTTGCCCACGCACCACTTGCCGGACGACACGCACCGGCGGTACTGGCCTTAACGGCCCAAGCCCATGCCAACCGTGGCGAACTCGATCTCGCGCTGGCCGAAGCTCGCCGTGCCTTAGAACTCAATCCGCTCGTGACGGAAGCGCATATCTTGCTCGGCTTAATTTACGAACGCCAACAACAATTTACGTTAGCCATTCACCACTTCGAACGAGCACGCTACCTGAACAGTGATTCTCCGCTCGTTGCCTTCCATCTTGCCGAATGCTACCGTCAGACCGATCGGGTAGCCGATGCCATCCGCGAGTACCGCAATACTGAGCGCTTACTGCATTCGTTACCACCCGATCACCTCATCGAAGGAGTTGCAGTATATTGGCTGGCTGAGAGTTGTCGGTGTTGGATCCGCCGGCTCGAGGGGGAGCAATAATGCCTGCGCGTAACGGTCACATACTACCCACACTACTGAACCGTCGCCGGTCATGGCCGAGTTTGCTGGCCCACCGCCAGCGCAGTCTCGTCGGTGTACGGCGGCATGTCGCACCTTCTGCCGCCCCTCCTCCATCACCTGCTGCACCGGCTATGGACGAGGCAGCGCAGCAGCGGGCACGTGAGATCGAACAGGAATTACAATTAGCCCGTGATATTCAGCAGGGCTTGTTACTCGAATCTGCCCCGCACCTCCCCGGTTGGGAAGTCACTGCTATCTCACTACCAGCACGCGATCTCGGTGGCGATCTGTACGACTTCTTACCGCTCACCGATGGTCGGCACGGTATCATGATCGGTGATGTCAGTGGAAAAGGCCTCCCTGCTGCCCTGCGGATGGCCGTGGCGCGCACCGTCTTTCGCCACGAAGCACGTCGCAATATCAACCCAGCCACTACCCTCGCCGCCGTGAATCAGGGTGTATTAAGCGAGATTCCACACGGTATGGTAACCATGCTTTATTTACAGCTCGAGCCACGCACCGGACAGGTATGCTTCGCCAACGCCGGTCATACCTTCCCGTTATTAATTTCCGATACCGTACAAGAACTCGAAGTTGCCGGACTACCGCTCGGTATTGATAGCGAAAGTGAATACGGGCAACAGCAAGCCATCATTGCTCCCGGCGAGAGTTTATTGCTCTATACCGACGGTCTGATCGAAGCCGAGAGTCCGAACGGTACGATCTTCAGCTTCGAGCGCCTCGTTGATCTGATCGTAGCCCACCCCCAACGTAAACCACGCGCTCTTGCCGCCGCACTTGTCCACGAAGTGCGCTCGTGGACGAACGGCATCCTAAGCGATGACGTTACAATGGTCATCCTACGCAGACGACTACTCGATCTGGTCACTGAAATCCGCAGCGTGATCGCCGATGTGATCGGTGTCGAGCGCGTCGATATGCTGTGGGAAACTCTGTTTGCCGGTAATATACCGACCGACGTCGAGGAATGGCGTGAAGCGTTACCCCGTTTACAACCACTCGCACAAACATCGCTCGGTCGCGGCCTTGCACGTGAGCTGATCCAGCAAATCCGCCTAACACTCGATGATTATCGCGCAATTAGCTGATAATCTACACCGTTCGCAACCTCATTGGGCGGCAAGATAGAACTGACAGGCTTCCATCACGCAGCATATTCTACACATTCTTCATCTCATCAAGTGTTAAGAGTGAACGAAAAAAAACATCTCTCGTGAGACATTCTCTACAAACTACCCCTATGACCACTGCTCAATAGTTCCTCTCTTTAAGAAAACTATATATTGTCGTATGTCTTTAAATGGCAATTCTTCAATATACGAAGGGCGACGAGCATGTTATAGTAGATATCAGTATGACACTGGTCGCCGAGGTGCGCTATGGCATCGACCAATGAGCTTCAATTTATGCCCCTCGACCTCGATACCTTTAATGGTAGCGAGCGCTTTATGAGCGGCACCCGCCTAGGGGCAGCGTTTAGTCAGGGAATGCGTTCCTACCTGCGCGCGGCTTACGCCGATGCAATCGAGCATTTTAAGGCTGCCCTCATCGCCGCATACGTTGATGGGGAAGAGCAAGCCCAAATTTACGAGCGCGAACGGGCAATTATCTATCTCTATATCGGCAACTCGCTTGCCTTCCAAGATCATTGGGAAGAGGCATTGCGCGAATATCTCGAAGCGGTACAGACCGATCCGCAACTGGCTGAGGCCCACTACAACCTCGGCGTCGCCTTTGCCGCCCTCGGACAAATCGACCGGGCCATCGCCGCCTTCAAAGAAACGCTCGAACACAACCCCAACCTCTACGAAGCCCACTTTGCGCTTGGTCGCTGCTACCAACGAATCGACGATGCCGGTCGGGCGTATATTCACTTCAGTAGCGCCTGCAACGCACGCCCGCAAGCTGCCGAGCCACGGTACTATATGGGCTTGATGCACCAAAGCCACGGTGCGCACGAGCTAGCTCAACGCTGCTTTGCCGAAGCGCTGCGCGTTGAACCGACGTTTGTCTCACCCGAACCATTACCCGACGAGCCACTCGTCAACCGTAGCGAAGAAGAGGTGGCTCAGTGGTATTACCGGCTTAGCCAGGCCCTCAAGCAACAAGGATATGAAGAAGAGGCCGAGCGGATCTACCGCGCCTTGCTTCAGTGGCGTCCACAAGAGTACGCTGCCCGTTACCTCCTGGGCAACCTTTTGGCTCGCCAACGTCGGTTTGACGAAGCCTACGCCGAATATGAGCAAATACCACCGCAACATCGCCATTATGTTGATGCATGCCTCCGCATGAGTGCCATCTTGCGTTTGCAAAAGAAGCCCAAACAGGCCTATGAAATCCTTTTCGCCTGCGCCCGTCTTAATCCGCACCACGGCCAGCTCTTCTTGCAGATGGGTAAACTCCTTTACGATATGGGAATGACCAAGCAAGCGGTCCGCGCCTTCGAGCGCGCCGTTCAATTGCTCCCGACCGATGCTCAAGCCCATTACTTCCTTGGATTTGTGTACAATACGATTGGACGCGACACGTGGGCACTCGCTGCTTGGCGCAAAGCCGTGCAGCTTGCCCCTGATGCGCATTCATTACGCTTTGATCTTGGCTACATGTACATCCGACGGGGTCGTTACGATCTTGCAGCGAAAGAGTTCCAGCAAGTACTCGAACAGTGGCCCGACGATATAGAAACGCAGTTCATGCTCGGATTATGCTACAAAGAGCTGCTCGAACCGTCGCGCGCTATCCCCTTGTTTGAAAAGGTGCTTCGCCGCAATCCACGTCACGCCCAAGCTCTCTACTACCTGGGTGCATGCTACCTCCAAGTCGGCAACACCTCACTCGGCAAGGCGTACCTGCGCCGGTACGATCATCTTATCCGTCAAACCGAAATAACGAACGGCAGTCGGGCGCGATCACTACCTAAACCACAGTTGTCTTCACCATAACCGGCAATGCTATGGTTCACCCGATCCGCTACACTAAGATCAGGGTGAACCAGGCAACACAGGTAGAGGCACAAGCATGCAACGAGTCGAGTTGCGCATTCCATCCATCCCGATCTTCGAACGCGTGGTACGCGCGAGTGCTGCTGAAGTCGGCAGTGCCGCCGGCCTTAGCCCTGAACAGGTTGAAGACCTGAAATTGGCGGTTAGTGAAGCGGTCAATAATGCTATCGATCACGGTAATCGCGGCGATACCGCCAAACTGGTCGGGGTGATTTTTGACATCGACGGTGATAAACTCGAGATCCGGATAAGTGATCAGGGCAGTGGAATCGAACAGCTCGATGTTTCACGGCGGGTCATCGATGATGAACGACTCGAAGCCGGCTATCTGCGCGGTTTCGGGATGTATCTCATTAGCGCGCTGGTCGACGATTACGAGGTGGTCTCATCACAGCAAGGGACGGTGCTCACACTCCGTCTCTATCGGAAGGATCGGCAACAATGAGTGACATTATTCGACGAGAAGAGTTTGGTGATGTGGTCGTCCTCCACATCTTGACGACCAGTGTTGATGCTATCTCGGCTGCCGCCATTGCTGCCGAATGCCAAGAGATGCGTCCGATAACGGTACTCGATTTTAGCGAAGTATCGTTCATCAATTCGGCCGGCATTTCGGCGTTGCTTAAATTCGTCGTGAATGCCCGTAAAGCTGGCTACCAACTGTTTGCGATGAATGTCACACCACACCATCAAAAAATCTTTAAGATGGTTGAGATGTCGCGTTATATGCCGACCATCGAAGAGCGAGATTTAGCTGCATATCGCTGATACAGCGAGACGGTTATGATCTGCCATCGCTCGTAAGGGCTACCCCAAGATAACAAATTGATGACATCGGTGATACGATGCACCGACAACCGTTGCGTTGCGCGCAACCTCCAGCGTGATATGGTATCATAATGGTGCAATCGTTTAGGAGGTTTCGCATGAGCTTACGCAAACGCACCGGTAAAGTTGGCGTGGTTGGCACCGGCATGGTCGGCACTTCATTCGCGTATGCCCTGATGCAGCGCAGCCTTGCCGGTGAACTGGTGCTCATTGATATTGACCGGGCACGCGCCGAAGGTGAGGCGATGGATTTGAACCATGGCCTGCCTTTTGTCCGCCCAATGCGGATCTATGCCGGTGACTACGCCGATCTTGCCGACGCCGATCTGATCGTGATCGCTGCCGGCGCTAACCAGCGCCCCGGCGAAACTCGTCTCGATCTACTCGGTCGTAATGCGGCTATCTTTCGGGAAATGATCCCTGCAATACTGGCTGCCAATCACGACGGGATTATTGTGGTGGCAACCAACCCGGTTGATATCCTGACCACCATCGCTGCGCAAATCGCCGGTTCCGACGCTAACCGTGTGATCGGCTCAGGCACCATTCTCGACACAGCACGCTTCCGCTATCTACTCGGTCAGCACTACGGCGTTGATCCGCGCTCGGTGCATGCCTACATCGTCGGCGAGCACGGTGATAGCGAATTGGCTTTGTGGAGCCTGGCCAATATTGCCGGCGTTCGCTTAGTCGACTTTGTTGGTGCTAACGGGCAAGGCTACGATCAGGCTGCACTCGATGCGATCCTCGAACAAACCCGTAATGCCGCTTACGAAATTATTAAGCGTAAACGGGCTACATACTATGCTATTGGCTTGGGTTTGTTGGCGATTGCCGAAGCCGTTCTCCGCGATCAACACACCGTAATGACCGTGAGTAGCTTGATGACTGGCCAGTACGGTGTCACCGATATTGCCATTAGTTTGCCAACCATTGTTGGTCGTGACGGTGCAGAAGAGGTGCTTAATCTACCGTTGTCAGACCAAGAAGTCGCTCTCTTCCAACGCTCGGCCAATCTTTTGAAAGAGTACCTCGCTCAGGTAAGTTAAGACGAATCCAGCAGTCGAGGAGAGTGCGCCGTGCCACCCACGATTATGATTGTTGAGGATGAACCTGCTACCCGTCGGTTATACCGATTTCTCTTGCGGAATAGCGGTTATAACGTGATCGAAGCCGAAGACGGTATCGATGCGCTTGAGAAGTTGGCAGTGCAAGAATGTGATGTCATTATTACCGATATGAATATGCCACGTATGGGTGGCATTGAACTAGTGCGTACTCTCCGCCAAAATCATTCGCAGGTCTATGTGATTATGGTTACGGCTTACGGCGCTCCTGATACGGAGAAAACCGCTCTGCGCATCGGTGTTAACGAATATTTAACCAAGCCATTCGACTTCGATGAACTTGAGCGACGTTTGCAGAGTTATTTCTCACGGCGCAAACAAGACGATTCATAACTCTACGTAGGAGGGGAGGTTATTCCTCTGCTAATTGCAATTTTGTCATTCACTACACCGTACCTATCGTCATTGTGCAACATTGCTCTGCTATGCTATTACCGACTCTGTAACGGTAATACGATGTGACATATCGACAGAGTGACATCGGAAATATACCGTGACGGTAAGACATGTATCAGCCACTGCAAGCCTGAGGAGCCTTTATATGGCGGATTACGTTCCCTCCTCCTCCACCCGCCCACGGATCCTCGTTGTTGAAGATGAAACTACTATCCGGGAGTTCTGTCGTCTCCTCCTTCGACGCGAGTACGATGTTACCGTTGCTGAACATGGTCAAGCCGCCATCGAGCTGCTGCACACCCAGACCTTTGACCTCGTAATAACCGATCTCCAGATGCCCCACCTCGACGGTCTCGCGTTGGTACAGTACCTGCGTACCCACTGTCTGGAAACTGACGTAATCGTTATGACCGCGCATGCGACGGTCGAAACGGCCCGTGAGGCGCTCAAGCTCGGTGCTCTCGATTATATCTCCAAGCCGGTTGACGCCGAACAGTTACAGAAGACAATCCGCACCGCGCTTGAGTTGCGCCGGGTACATCACGAAAAGGAGCGCCTCTCCGATTTCGTCCTGATGTATCAGTTTAGTCAAGCGATCGCCACCTCGCTCAATATTACCGAACAAACTGACCGCTTGCTCGAATTCATTATTCGACGCTTCGCTCCCATCCACATCGGCTTGTCGCTGATCGATACTGATGGTGAAACCTTAGTGGCACTTACCGGCGCGGCAAAGCACGAGCATTTACCAATTACCGCCTTCGACGAAGATCAACTGCGGACTGCCCATCACCACCTAATCAACGTGCCACCGGTACCCGCCGACCGATTGTTGGAAGTGGTACTGCGCAGCCGTGATCGACCGATCGGTATGCTCACCCTTGGCCGTTCTGAGTCACAACCAGTCTTTGATGCCACCGAACGTCATCTCATAGAAGTATTTGCTTCACAGGCTGCGGTGGCTCTCGATAATGCACGTCTCTACCACGCCCTCAAAGATCAACACGAGCAAACCATCGCAGCTCTTGTCGGAGCTATTGAGGCGCGTGACTCGTATACATACGGCCATTCTCGTCAAGTAACGCGCTATGCAGTGAAACTGGCGCGCGAATTAGGGTTGAGCGATGCCGAGATCGAACAGATTCATTACGCCGGCTTACTCCACGACATTGGCAAAATCGGTGTACGCGACGACATCTTGCTCAAGCCCGGCCCCCTCACCGCAGAAGAACTGCTCGTCATGCAGCGCCATCCTGAGATTGGTGTTCGCATTCTCGCCCAAATTCGTGGACTGCGTGATGTATTGCCGATTATCGCCGCCCATCACGAGCGGGTCGACGGTAATGGGTATCCATATGGCCTGTGCGGTGAAGAAATTCCACTAGGTGCCCGCATTTTAGCCGTCGCCGATGCTTTCGAGGCGCTGACCGCCGATCGTGCATATCGGGCAGCCCTTGATCCTGAACAAGCATTGCAAATTTTGCAACGCGGGCGTGGCATTCACTGGGATGCGCATATCGTTGATACCTTCGTCCGCCTTATGCGTCGCGAGCGGCTGTGGGAACAAGTACCACGCCTGCGCCAAGCAGTACCTACGACGAGCACAGTTGATTCGTAAGTAGCCTCGTAGATTTAGATGACGGTATCGATAATACGCGCAACAATGGCAAAGACACCGAGCAGGATCAACCCGAACGTGATAATACCCCCGAGCAATTCCCGAAGTGTTGGCTTGACTACTACCACCGACTCGATGAGTTGAGCGGGGCAATCTGCCGGGGCGGGCTCTACCATCTGATCGCGCTGAATGAAGCCTTGAGCCAGACAGACTGTGCTGTTGCTATCACTACGTCGCACCCGACGAAAGGTGATCGGTAACCCAATAGCGGTAAAGAAGTCAGCCTGATCTTGCAGTTGAAAGTGGAGATGCGGTTCGCTCGAATGTCCGGAATGACCACAGGCACCGATAGGTTGCCCGGCATGCACAGTCTCACCAAGTGTTACCTTAATGCTACCCCGTTGCAAATGGGCGTAGAGCGTGTAGACATGCTCATGATGCTTGATAATAACGTAATTTCCGCGGAGATCAGGTGTGGTAATATCGATCCATCCGGTGCCCGCCCAGGGACTATCGCGAATATCGTTGCGCAGCGCAACAACGACGCCATCGGCAGCGGCCAGTACCGGCTGCCCGAAGGCAAGGTAATTGGTCGGTCGGCGCGGATCAACCCGAATAGCTCAGACCAGTTGCTTCATCGCCTATAACGAAATCATACGCATATCGCTGGCCGATCAATTCCCAAGAATGAGATGTTGGTGGATCAACCCCACCATTGACAACCTTCCAGCGTCCATGAAACGGTAACTGTACGGTAAACGATTCATCGTAGGCGACACCGTGCCGGAGACCGCGCCATTGGGCTACTACTTGCCCGGCGGCTTGACGGAGCGTTAAGACGAGACCGTGGAGGTTGAAGAGCATCCAGATAGTTACTGAAGTGAGGTAGGCGATGAGAATTCCAATCGTCTGAAGGGGAGTAGGCATAAGCGTTCCCTTTCGTGACCGCTTTTCCGGCAAGACAGGGTTAACGTGATTATTATACACGTGAGTACCGGTACGTAAGGTGCCATGTCTTCTCCATTCAGGAACCTGCACGCGGGGTGGCAATGGGTTACTGTTGCACCGTATATATCGTGCAAAATGGTCGCCGGTTAACGAGGCAGCGTACCGTTATTTTGTAGACCGAAATTATGACTATTGCCCGGGAACAACTCCCTATCACTTGACGTTGAATCAGACAGACGAGTATAATCGCGGCGGTCACCCGCTCTACTGTCTCAGCTTCTGTGCCTTTCGCGAGCAAGCTGAGAGGAGTCTATTACTGTGTTTTCAGACGGGATTGGCTACCATAATGTCGGATGATCATCACGATCATGCCGCAACGACACCGAATCGTAAGGGAGACCGTACATGACACAAAAGATTGTTGCAGTGCTGGGAATGCTGGTACTCGCAGTATCACTGCTTACGTGGCCTCAGCCCGGAGCAGCCCAGGGCGGTGTGCCCGACACCTATCCACCATATCAAGCCCGTTACTTTCCCGAAACCGGTCATAGCGCGGTCAATTGGTTTTTAGAGACGTGGAAGAACACCCCGAACGCACTGTTTGTATTGGGGTATCCGATTTCAGAACCGTTTATTGAGGAAAGCTTTACCGAGCCGGGTAAATTCTACCGCGTTCAGTACTTTGAGCGGGCTATTCTCGAAGAGCATCCCGAAAATTTTGGCACCCAGAACAATCGTTACTACATCCTAGGTCGCCTGCTCGGTCGGCGGCTCGTTGAGGGTCGTGAAAATGAGCCACCCTTCCAGCGCGTACCCGACCCCGGCGATGGCACGTGGTTCGCCCAGACCGGCCACACCTTACGCGACAGTCCAGCCCCATTCCGCACCTTCTGGTTGAACAACGGTGGCCTTGAAGTGTTCGGCTACCCGCTCTCCGAGCAATTCCAAGAACGTAATCAGGCAACCGGTGAGATCTACTGGGTACAATACTTTGAACGCCAACGGATGGAATGGCACCCCGACGAGCCTGATCCGCGCTACCGGATACTGCTCGGCCTGCTGGGGAACGAGTATCGAGACCTGCGCCACCGTAACAATCCGGCGTTCAACTATCGCCCAGCCGATCAGGCGTTACCACGTCAGTTTATCTACGGTTTCAACGCTCATCTCTATGGTCAGGGCACAGCATGGCAAGATCGCAACCGGGTTTTGCAGATGAGCCGCGACGCCGGCATCTACTGGATTCGCCAGCAGGTACGTTGGATGGATTTGCACGACCGTTCGGGCGCAATTTACTGGGCTGAACTCGACAACATTGTGGCCGACGCCAACCGACAGGGCGTCAATCTCTTGCTCAGCGTGGTAGCCGCACCCAGTTGGGCAACAGCAAACGGTAGCAACGGCATGCCACGACGCGAGAACTTCAAGGATTTCGCCTATTTTATGGGTGAGATGGCCAAACGCTACAAAGGACGAGTACAGGCGTACCAAATTTGGAACGAGCAAAACCGCGCCTGCGAAAACGGTGGCGACTGCGCACGCGATGGTGGGGTTGGCGGCCGCGTAGCCGATGCGAGTTACTACGTCGATCTGCTTGAAGTTGCTTATAAAGCGATCAAGGCTAACGATCCAATGGCGATAGTCGTCAGTGGTGCACCAACGAGCACCGAGACCAACAACCCCAATATTGCACTGAGCGATACGTCGTACATGCGCTCGATGGCGTCCAATCCCAAGTTCCGCACCAATGTCGATGCAATTGGTGTACATCCGGGAGGGCACTACAATCCGCCTGACACACTCTGGCCCGACCGGCCTGGCCCCGGCCCCCAATGGCGAACCAGCCGTGAGTTCTACTTCCGCCGCATCGAGGACATTCGCAACGTGCTGGTTGAGAACGGCTTAGCCGACAAGCAGATCTGGATTACCGAGTTTGGGTGGGCAACACGCAACAACACCCCCGGCTACGAGTACGGTAATTCAATCTCGTTCGAGCAACAGGCCGAGTGGATCGTGCGGGCCTTCCAGATCGGTCGCCGTGAGTATGCACCATGGGTTGGGGCAATGTTCCTTTGGAACCTAAACTTTGCCGTACCGTGGCGAGCGCAAGGTAATGAGTTACACGAACAGGCATCATTCGGTGTGATCAACGGCGATTGGAGCCCACGTCCGGCATGGTACGCAATCCAAGCAATGCCCAAAAACTAGTAGGCCCGCACGGCGTGCAGGCCTGCACGGCGAGCAGGCCCACCTGCAAACTCGGTGGGCAGCTACTCGCCACACCGACCAACCTTGTGGTACCTACGACGTCGGCTTTGTGGAGATCGGTACCGGTTTAGCACACGATAGATGCTTACAGTTTGATACGACTACTGTGGTGCTCTAAATCAGGCGATAACATTACACTACATCGAGGTTTGTATGAAACAACTCTATTCTCGACGCTGGCCCGCATTGATGCTGATTATGATGATCATCGCCGCCATCCTCGCTGCATGTGGCGGAGAACCGACAACTACGCCGGTTAGTAACGTCCCAACGGCAGCCGTCGTTGCAACTCCAGATACCACGACCCCACCAACCACCGTCCCAACCACCGCCCCTGCCGAGCCGACTGCCGTCCCAACGACTGAACCAACGGCAGCTCCACCGGAGCCGACCCCCGTCCCGATAAACCCCGACTACCTTGAGTTCGGGATCGTCGGTCACTTGTATTACACCGACCGTGACCGCGTATTACAACTGGCAAGGAATGCCGGCTTCGACTGGTTCCGCCAGCAGGTAGTCTGGATGGACATTGAGGACCCGGTAAAGGGTATTTATGGCTGGGATGAGCTGGATCGGATAGTGGAAGCCGTAGACCGCTTCGGCATCAAACTGTTGGTTAACGTAGTACGCTCCCCAACGGCCTACAATGCTACCAATGGTCTGCCTGATGATCCAGAGACGTTAGCCAACTTTCTCGAGCTTATGGTCCGCCGTTACGGCGATAAGATTAAGGCGTATGAGATCTGGAACGAACCGAATCTCGCTGTTGAGAATGGCGGTGAAATTATCCCAGAGGATGTTGGTCACTATGTTGAGATCCTCAAAGCGGCGTATACCCGGATCAAATCAATCAATCCGAATGCTGTTGTGCTCGCTGCAGCTTCGTCATCAAGTGGGGTAACCAACCCGGCCATCGCGCTCTCCGATCAAGAGTTTTACCGCTTGATGTACACCTACAACAACGGCGAAGTACGTAACTATTTCGACGTGCAAGCCGTCCATCCCGGTGGTGCAGCTAACCCACCCGATACACTCTGGCCGGATAACCCAAGCTACATCCCCGGCTGCAAACCGGCACCTGATCGCTGTTGGAACGACCACGAAACGCACTACTTCCGCCACGTCGAAAATGTGCGTAAGTGGATGGAAGAGTACGGGATGGGTGATAAGGAGATTTGGATTACCGAGTATGGTTGGGCAACACCGAACAATACGCCGGGCTATGAGTTTGGGAACTATGTGACGCCGGAACAGCAGGCCGAGTACATTCGCTCGGCAATGCTACGGGTGTACGATAATTATCCGTTTGTCGGTAATATGTTCCTCTGGAACATTAACTTTGCCGTGCTCTGGGGAGAACAGGGTAATCCTAATCACGAGCAAGCTGCGTTTGCCATCCTCAACCCTGACTGGAGTCCGCGATTGTCGTATTTGCGTGCCCAAGATACCATTGCCCAAATTAAGACGTGGCAGGGCCGCTTTGTGGCACCATAAACCACGCCGAGTCTCCAATGCTATCGTAGGCACGAGCAGATCACACGCAAGAGGGGTACGTCACACCGTACCCCTCTCTTTTAATCCACACTTTTCCACAATCAACCATCGTAATGTGGATAACTCGGTGAATGTTGTGGATAACTTTTGCATATCGGTGGATTACAAGTTGATGACAACATGAGAGAACACTACGCTGCAACCAACCATTCAATTGACCGCAATTCTGTGCTATGCTTGAGTTGAACTCACCGGTAGTACGCCGGGTTTACCATCGACAGAGCTATGACCATCATCCTATTTGAAGACGAACGTTGGCCCTATTTCGCTACACTCGTGCAGGCCCGCCCGATCTTCGAGCTACGCTGCGGCGCATTCACCACCCGTGAACGGGTCGTAGCCCTGCTTGGCCGACCAGCCTATGGTCTAGCCCGTTCCCATCTGATGCCACACTTCGGACCAGCAGGCGGTTTAGCCGAACTGCTTGCCACCAGTGATCCGATCCTGGTTGTGAATGGACGATCCCTCAATCTCGAATGGGTAACGGCGCTTGAGTGTGAGCCGATCAATACCGCATATATCTTAGGCGAGACGTTGCTCGGCGCTAAGGTATCACCTGCGTTAGCCAGTGCGATTATCTACTACCTGCGTGAACAGCAAGCTGCTGCCGCTCGTGACGAACTCTTTCGCTTTGCCCGTATCGTCGAGCCACAGGTAACTGACGCATTACTTGAATATCCGTGGGATTTAATCACCAAAGCCGGTGAGCAACTTCTCCGCGACGAGCCGATCTTAGCCCGCCGCTTACCACTCTTCACCGCCGATCAGCCGCACGTCATCACCCATGGGCGGCGCGTCTATGTCGATCCGGCAGCACAGTTAATCGGGCCGGTCGTGCTCGATAGTCGCGATGGGCCGGTGTTCATCGAGGCAGCCCAGATTGAGCCGTTTAGCTACATTCAAGGTCCGGCCTACATCGGATCAGGTACCCTCATCGCTAGTGCCCGTATTCGTGCCGAAACCTGCCTCGGTCCGGTCTGTCGGGTTGGTGGCGAGGTTGAAGCCTCAATTATTCAAGGCTATTCTAATAAGCATCACGATGGCTTTCTCGGCCATAGCTGGCTGGGAGAATGGGTGAATATCGGGGCTATGACTACCAACTCCGATCTGAAGAATAATTACGGTTCAGTGCGGGTCTTCCTTGAAGGGATCGGCCAAATCGACACCGGGATTCTCAAGTTGGGCTGCTTTCTCGCCGATCACGTCAAACTAGGCATTGGCCTACATCTAACCGGTGGTACTATGATCGGAACCGGTTCAAACGTCTTTGGTATGCATAGCGCTCCAAAAAATGTTCCCCATTTTACATGGGGTGGCGAGGTGTTTCGCGAATACCGTATCGATACGATGATCAGTGTCGCACGAATCGTGATGGCCCGCCGGAAACGTGAACTCACTCCGAGTTATGAACATGTATTACGCAAAGCGTTCGAGCTAACCCAATCGAGTCGTGATGGGTTAGGATGAACCATGTTCGTTCCGCCACTCACCGGGCGTTGATACACTCATCTATGCGGTACGTGCCGATCCGCACAACTTGGTGCGCAATGCAGCACGGTTGTATCGGTACATGATGGTTGAAATCGGTGATAGTTTTCGGCTCCACGATGTGCTACACGCCGGTGAAACATTCATTTTTAGCCGACACGACCTACCGTATCTATACCACGACCGTGCCGCTCTGATCTTACAGGTTCACACCAACACTGTTCGTCTCTGTGTAGCAATTTGACCTGCCGGCTGAGCCAACTGTCCAAGCGCGTGGAGCTGCCGGCGCCGATTTAGTCACGTGTTAGCGACAAGCCGCTTGTAAGATCACAAGCCGGGATCATCGGTGGCCGACGCGATTTGAAACATGTGACGCAACATTGCAGTGGAGGTCTTGTGATGAAGATCGTCGGTCTCTTGCTTGCTGCCGGCCAATCGTCACGGATGGGGCAACCGAAACAGTTATTACTGTGGAAAAACCGGCCATTGGTTGCCCACATCGCTCACGAAGCGCTCAACAGTCAACTCGATGGACTAACCGTAGTGATCGGTGCAGCCGGCGAACATGTACAAGCTGCGCTACGCGATCTACCGGTAACGATTGTCTCCAATCCGGCCTACGCTGCAGGAATCAGTACATCACTCGCAGCCGGTCTCCGCGCTTTACCCTCCGACACAACGGCAGCGATGATCTTGCTCGTCGATCAACCTCTCGTCACCAGCCGTCTCATCAACGATCTTATCGCTGCCTATCGGGCTACACCTACAGCTCTTGCGCTCGTTCCAATGTATCAAGGCCAACGCGGCAACCCGGTCATTGTCGGCGCACCACTCTTTGCTGAATTACAAACGCTCCAAGGCGACACCGGCGCACGCACCGTCTTCCAACGCTACACCGACCAGATTATCTGGTATCAAACCAACGATCCGGCTATTATTATCGACGCCGACACCCCAGAAGCGTGGCAAGCACTGCATCCCTAGGTACGAGGTTATGGTATAATCTCGTGATGTCACGTGGGAGCGTACCATGGAACACGCTCCCGATAGTCTTTCTGTTTCGACGTTACGCCCGGAACGCGCACCGGACGAGCAACGAGCGAAACATCACCAGAGGAGGATAGTGTGCGCGATCGTCGTCGAGAGTACGAGCTTGTCATCATTATTAACCCGTTGTATGCCAACGAAGAGGGCATTACCGCCAACATCGACCGGATTAAGCAGACGGTCGAGCAACTCGGTGGGCAGGTCAATACGGTAAGCCAATCGTCACCGTGGGGTCGGCGCAAATTTGCTTACCCGATCCGCGAGTACGTCGTTGGTGAAGCGAGCCGGCGTAAATTCACTGAAGGGTATTACGTCTTCTTTACCCTCACCCTCAATGCATCCAAAGTCGCCGAGCTTGACCGTGCTATTCGCTTGAACGATAACATCCTGCGTCACTTGCTGGTATTAGTCGAGAATGCGACGACACAAGCTGCACCGATCGAGCCAGAAGAGTCAGCGGCAGAAGCAGAACCAGCGCTGAGTGACGAGTAAACCAGTTACTCGTCCTCATTCGCCCAACAGCCACTGTACGACTGGATAAACGTTGCCGGCGGCACACAGTTGGATTGGAGTAAGCCATGGCGCGAGACTTAAATAAGGTATCGATCATTGGTCGCCTTGGCGCCGACCCAGAATTTCGTTACACCGCCGCCGGTACCCCGGTTGCCACATTTCGGGTAGCTACCAGCCGCCAGTGGCGAGATCCGAATGGTCATCTGCACGAGGAAACCGAATGGTTTCACGTTGTGGCTTGGAATCGATTAGCCGAAATCTGTCATCAATACCTTAGTCGTGGAGCGCGGGTTTATATCGAGGGTCGCTTGCAAACACGCACATGGGAAGACGCTCAGAGTGGACAACAACGCTCACGAGTCGAAGTCATTGCCCAAGATATAATCTTGCTCGAATCACGTGAGTCGCGATCTGACGATCCACCGCGCCCACCACGTCGTGAACCGCCGCCAGATATCGGCGATGATGATATTCCGTTTTAGCTTATGTCACAAACACCGAAGTCGCCCCGGAGCGCGCCAACGCCGGCCCAATCCCCTGCGCCGCGCCGTCCATCGCGCCGCCGTCTTGAAGAAGAACGCCGTCAGCGTATTGTGATTATTGCTACGGCGAGTGCATTAGCGATCGCATTGCTCGCCGTAGTAATCGGCGTTATGTACGAACAGGTTTGGATCCCAAGCCGACCGGTAGCACAAATTGGCTCCAGCACGCTTACGCGCAGCGATTACTGGCGTGAACAACGGCTTGCTTACGCCCGCCAAATCTCCCAAAATTTTCAACTGCTCGATCTGTTTGGTAACAATCCCCAAATTGCTCAGCAATTTCAGGGCCGTAGCATTGTGATCGACCAGCAGATCCGTGCCTTGCGCCGTGCCGAAATCAATGAACAAACGGTTTCGGAATGGATCGATCGCCAGATCAAACAACGTGCTAGTACTGAATTTGGGATTACGATCAGCGATGACGAAATAATGCAAACAGCCGTCGCCGATCTGGCATTTATCTTCCTCCCTGCGCTCCCTGAACCCACTCCAACTCCTGACGCCAACGCGACGCCGGTACCAACCGTCGATCCCTCGGCGACGGCCACTTCTGAACCAACGGCCACTCCATCGCCAACACCCGGTGGTCCAACACTAACGCCGGAGCCTTCGCCAACGCCGATTCCAACGAATACCCCCGAACCGACACCACTGCCGGAAGAGGCACGAGTGCAGTTCGATCAGATTATTGACGAGATCTACCGTCGCTACGAGCTTGAATTGATCGTTACCGAGACAAAGCCGGAGTTGAGCAAGGAAGAGTTCCGTATGGCAATGATGGAACAGTACCGCGACCGCCTTCTCACCGAACGGATTCAAGCTCAGCTCGTGCCTGAAGATGGTTTTACGTACAGTACCGAGCCAGAACGAGTAACGGCACGACAAATTTTGATCGCGGTGACACCACCGACAGAAGCAACACCTGAACAGATTGAAGCTGCTTTCGCTGCTGCCTTACCCACTGCGCAAGAGCTAGTCACCCAATTACGCAACGGCGCCGATTTTGCGGCGCTGGCCGCGGAACATTCCGACGATCCCGGTTCACGTGATAATGGTGGCGACATTGGTGCCTTCGATCGCAATGGCTTTGCCGACAATGGTGCCACATACCCACCAGAACTGGTCGCAGCCGCTTTCGCTTTACCGGTCAACCAGATCAGCGATCCGGTGCGCACGCAGTTCGGTTGGCATATCCTTGAAGTAACCAACCGAATCGTTCCATCTGAAGCCGACCAGCTACGAGAGGCGCGGACGAAAGCTTTTGATGAATGGATCGCCGAACAGCGGGCAAGAGCCGATATTCGACGCTTCCCTGAACCAACGCCAACACCAACACTCGTTCCAACGGAGTCGGTCCCGACGCCGGTTCCAACGTACCTACCCGGCCCACCGACGCCCTTCCCAACACCGACGTTGGCGCCGACGATTGTAATAACGCCGGAAACGATGCCAGAACCAACGGCAACACCAACTGCTACCGCAACACCGTAACCTCGCCGGTGCGCCGGGGATGAGTACTCCGGCGCACCTCACAAACCACCTTGACTCACTAGATTACGCGCTATGCAACAATGGCGTCCCATCCGTACAACCCGCCGCTGGCTTGGTCTCATACTCGCCACGCTGAGTCTGGCGGTGGCCGGCAGGTTGATCTTCCACCTGAGCACAGTCCTCGTCGGGCCTCCCGAATTCTGGCCGATTGATGGTTGGCTGTACCTTCAAGCAGTGCTGGCGTTAAGCTTGATTATTATCGCCGGTGTCTTACTTTATCGGACTGCGGCTGCGCTCACGCTTCGCTACACCATCGACCGCAATGGTTTATACATCCAGTGGCTAGGAAGTCGAGCGGTTATCCCACTCAACCTCATCGATCGTATCGAGCAAGGGGCATTGGCTATCGGCGGTTGGCGCACGGCGCTTGCCAGTATTGGCTATTATCACGGCCGTGTAACGGCGATTGACGGTACTGTCATTCATCGTTTTACGACACGCCCATTGGCCGAATCGCTAGTCGTGTATGCGGGTAGCGAAGCCTACGCTATCTCGCCACACGACCCAACCGGTTTTATCCAAGAACTTGAACAACGACGACGGTTAGGCCATATTCAGTCGCTGACACCGGGAATTGACGTTGCCCGCTTTTTGGTCTACGACTTCTGGGCCGACCCGATTAACCGCCAGATCCTGATTGGTACTTTGCTTCTCAACCTGCTGCTCTTCGGAGTGATCGCCGTGATGTATCCCTCACTCCCGTTGCAGATCGAATGGCGTGGTGATCAGATTGGCGCCTCGGCTGAACTCGCCCCTCGCTTTCGGATCTTTTTCTTACCAATAGCCGCCACGTTCATTGCCCTTTTCAACTTAATCGGCGGTCTCATCGTCTACCGACGCAGTGCCTTAGCTGCACGCCTCTGGCAGAGTTTTTCGTTAGGCGCGCAGATCTTCTTCATCATTGCGGCTGTTGCCGTGTTAGCTTCGTAACCACAACCCTGCCACCTGTCTCAATTAGTTGCCTTGACAATGATCTTTGCTCATGCTACGATTCCGCCATCAACCGGGGAATTTTCCACACATCGGATGCTGCGTTGCATGATTTAGAAAGGAGGTCAGTTTACCGACACTTGCCCGATACTGCTCTCCATAGCAGTCATAGAATCTATCCTCACATAAATCCATATTTGGTTTCTCCCCGGTTTGATCGTGTCCTCGCTAACAGATACAACAAGGAGTGTCGCGATGAACTTCACGCGCTGGCGTCACTCACTCGCGCTCACGCTACTGTTTGGATTACTGTTGCCCATCTTGGCAGCATGTACCGGCGGTTCGACACCGAGCGCCGAGCCAACTAGTGCACCCGCCGTACAACCCACAACGGCGCCCGCCGCACAACCCACAACGGCGCCCGCCGCACAACCTACGACGGCACCGGTCACCACCGGTACTGCTCAACCAGGTGTATTGCGGCTCGTTACCGGTTCTGAGCCGGACAATATCGATCCACAGAAGGCCAGCTTTGTCAACGAGATCCAGTTCATCATGATGGCCTATCAAGCCCTGATGACGTTTGATCTCGATATGAACCCGATTCCGGCTGCTGCCGAAAAAGTCGATGTTTCGGCAGATGGTACTGTCTACACCTTCACTCTGCGCCGCGATGGCAAGTATAGCGACGGCACACCGGTCACTGCCCGCAATTTCGAGTATGCCTGGAAACGGCTGGCCGATCCGGAAACGGCAGGTGAGTATCAGTCGCTGCCCTGCGGCATTATTAAAGGCTACAGTGAATACAGCGCTGCTGCCTGCCAAGGCTTGTCGATGGAAGAGGTGATGAAGCTCGATCTCGAGCAGCTCCGCAACGATTTTGGGGTCAAGGCAATTGACGATTACACGCTCCAGATCGAACTAGTTGCGCCGGCGCCCTACTTCCTTAGCATGGCTGCACTCTGGATCGGCGCCCCAGTACGCGAAGAGGATGTGGCAAAGGGTGATGACTGGTGGTACTACCCCGAAAACTATGTTGGAAATGGTCCCTTTGTTCTGAAAGAGTGGGAACATGACAGCAAAGCGATCTGGGAACCCAATCCCAACTACGTCGGACCACTCGGGCCGGTCAAGCTTAAGCGAGTCGAGTACTACATGATCACCGATGGTCAGGTGGCGTTCCAAGCTTACCAGAACGGCGAGATTGACATGCTTGGTGTTGGTGCCGAAGACCTCGCAACCGTCAAGTCTGATCCTGTTCTAAGCAAGCAAACGATTGATGTTCCCGGCTCCTGCACTTTCTACTTCGGCTTCAACCTCGCCAAGCCGCCGTTCGACAACAAGCTGGTGCGACAAGCCTTTGCCCAAGCCCTCGACCGTGAGGCTTACGTGCGTGATGTTTTCCAAGGTTTAGGAACCCCCACGTATAGCTTTATCCCACCCGGCTTCCCCGGCTACCAACCTGATCTGAAGCTATGGGAGCTCAACCCTGAAAAGGCGAAGCAGACCTTGGCCGAGGCCGGCTATCCGAACGGCGAAGGACTACCGGAAATCAAGCTGACTTATTCGGGTACGGCCCGCAACAATGCCCGCTTCGAGTGGGTGGCGAACCAGTTTAAGCAGAACCTCGGTATCGATGTGATTCTTGATCCAATCGATCCCACAGCTTTTGCTGCGGCTACTAAAGACAATCCGCCGCAAATGTTCTCACTCGGCTGGTGCGCCGACTACCCCGATCCGCAAAACTGGATCTCGCTCTTCCAGACTAATGGTCTGCTTAGCGCTCGCGTCAACTACTCGAACCCACAACTCGATGAGTTGGTACGGCAGGCAGACGTCGAGCAAGATCCGGTCCGCCGTGCCGAACTCTACGCCCAAGCGCAGAAGATTCTGGTAGAAGATGCACCGGTTGTCTTCATGATGAACAATAGCGGTCCGGTGTTGGTGAAGCCGTATGTTAAGGGGGTAACGCCAGATACGATCACCCCAATCGACTACTGGCTCGGCTTCTTCAACCTACCAAACGTTGATGTCCAGCCTTAGACATAGCAAGGGGCGGGAAAGATACCCGCCCCTCCCAAGCTACTGTCCAGAAGACCTATTGAAGGTATCTATCGGTTTATCCCAATATCCCACGAAACTAACCCACTATGACTGCTTACATTATTCGGCGCGTTCTGTGGAATATTCCGGTATTAGTGATTGTCGGCTTCATTACCTTTGGGATTGCGAAACTCACACCGGGCGGCCCCTTCGATACCCAACCCGAACGCCGGCAACTGTCACCGCGCGTTGAGGCAATTTTGCGCGAACGATTTGGTATGGATTTACCGTTCTGGCGACAATTTACTCGCTATATGTTTTTTGATGTGGTGCCCGACCCCAAAACTGGTGAATGGAAGATTCAGTGGGGCGCGATTGCCGGCAACCTCGGCCCGACCTATTCATCACGTGGAGCGCGTACCGTACAGCAGGAATTGTTTGAGGGCACGGCAAATCGTCCTAGTAAGTTTTATTATTCAGCGCGCCTCGGTATTCAAGCATTAATCTTCGCCGTCGTGTTTGGTATTCCTCTCGGCATTTTGGCTGCTTTGCGCCAAAATACATGGCTTGATTATCTCTTATCACTGTCTTCAACTATTTTTGTTGCCCTTGGCACGCTCATTACTAGTCTGATACTCGTCATCGTTTTTGCCGTTATCCTGAACTGGTTTACCGTCATCCCTGACTGGAACGATCCTGTGAAGCCGTGGATTTTACCAACCGTAGCCCTCGGCTCGACAAGTATGGCCTTTATTGCTCGCTTAACCCGTGCGAGCGTCCTTGAAGTGAAACGGCAAGATTATATTCGCACCGCCCAAGCGAAAGGACTATCCGGCCAGGTCATTGTCTGGCGACATATGTTGAAGAACTCGTTACTACCGGTCGTGACCGTTCTGGGGCCGGCGCTGGCCGGCCTGATTACCGGTACCCTCTTTGTGGAGACGATCTTTCAAGTACCCGGTATGGGTCGCACTTTTGTTGATGCAATTGGCAAACGCGATTATTCGATGATTATGGCCGGTTCATTAATTTACGTCTTCTTCTTGGGAATTGCTAATTTGCTCGTTGATATTGCGTATGGGATTCTCGACCCGCGTATTAGTTATAAATAGTAGTGAGGACTAGCCGTGACCTCACCGGCAAACACCTTGACTAATCCGATTGATCTACAAGCACTGCATACCAAACCACGCAGTCTGTGGTCAGACGCATTGCGTCGGCTGCGACGCAATCGGGCCGCCATGGTTGGGTTGGTGGTCATTATCCTGTATGTGATAGTAGCAGTAGCCGCACCCTGGTTGGCGCCGTATAATCCGGTGCAACAAATCCCGAATAATAGCCTGCGTCCACCTGCGTGGATAACCGATAATCCGGACCGCATGGGCGTTCCTGAACACCTCCTCGGCACCGACACACTTGGCCGCGATGTGTTATCCCGCCTTATGTACGCTATCCGCGTGTCACTCATCGTCGGCATTGTGCCACAAGTGGCAATTTTACTGATCGGTGTCACTATCGGTTTGATCTCAGGATTTGCCGGTAGCTGGCTCGATAACCTGCTGATGCGTTTTACCGAGATCGTTGCTTCATTTCCCGATTTACTCTTCATCATTGCACTCTCGACCGCTTTCCGCGAAACATGGTTGGGCCGAACATTTAATGGCCTACTCCTCATCTTTATCGCCGTCTCGCTGGTGAGTTGGACGGGAATTGCCCGCCTCGTGCGCGGACAAGTGTTGTCACTGAAAGAGAAGGAGTTTATCGAAGCGGCACGGGCCATCGGGGTTCCCACCGCCACGATCCTGTGGCGACATATTTTGCCGAATACACTGGCTCCCATTATTGTCGCCACATCGTTCAGTATTCCAGCCCTGATCAGTGCGGAAGCAGTGCTGACTATTCTCGGTGTGGGAATGCGCCCCTCGCTCGATCCTGACAATCCGTTTCCGACGAGTCTAGGGGTAATGCTGACCGAGGGATACAACAATTTGTCGTCGGGACCGTGGTTGCTGAGTTTCCCGGTGATCCTCATTGCGGGGCTAATGCTCTCGTTTACCTTCCTTGGTGATGGCTTACGCGATGCGCTCGATCCACGCGAGCGATGATCATCGGTATCACAGCGCTGTAAAGTAAGGCACCGCACAACTGTGCGGTGCCTTGATCGAGGGATGGGAGACAGTTATTAATATAACCGGATTTTGTATCCAACCTGTTTCAACAATTCACTGGCGATCACGTGTTTCTGAATCTCGTTCGTACCCTCGAAAATACGCGTTACACGTGCGTCGCGATACATGCGCTCCAATGGCAATTCGCGCGAGAAGCCCATGCCACCGTGGATCTGGATCGCTTCATCGATAATCTGACTCGCCATCTCGGTGCAGTAATACTTGACAATACTGCTCTCGAGTGTCGCCTGCTGACCGGCATCAACACGACGGGCGCAATCGTAGACGATCTGTTCCATGGTATAGAGCTTCACCGCCATATCGGCCAGCTTGAACTGTAGCGCCTGAAACTCGGCAATGGGCCGACCAAATTGGTGGCGCGTGATCATGTACTTACGGCTCAGTTCAAATGCCTCTTTGGCCGAGCCGATACTACTCGCACCCAGACCGCAACGACCAATGTCGAGCGTTCGCATCGCCAGTGGAAAGCCCATCCCTACTTGCCCCAACACATTTTCCGCCGGCACCCGGCAGTCCTCGAAGTAGAGGCTGGCAGTATGGGAAGCGCGCAAGCCCATCTTATCTTCAATTTTGCCAACACGGAAGCCGGGCATCGTCTTCTCGACAATGAACGCGGTAATCCCACCGCGCGCACCGAGATTCTTATCGGTCACGGCAAACACGACGATCACATCGGCGAAGCTTCCGTTGGTAATCCACATCTTTTGCCCATTAAGAACCCATTCATCGCCACGCCGCTCGGCGCTGGTCTGAATATGAGCCGCATCTGAGCCGGCATTTGGCTCGGTTAATGCCCAAGCTCCCCACATCCGGCCTTCGATCAACGCCCGCAGATAGGTCTCCTTTTGCTGCTCATTACCGCCCAAATAAATACTCATTGCAGCCAACTGGGCATGTGCCCCGATGATCGTCGCATGGCTGGCGCAAGCTCGGTTTAGCTCTTCCATCAACACACAGTAGCCGGTAATGCCCAGATCGAGACCACCGTAGCGTTCGGGAAACGGTACCCCAAGCAGGCCAAGTTCAGCCGCTTTCTTCAGTGTCTCGAAGGGAACACGCTCCTCTTCATCAATAGCGCGTGCGATAGGCCGGATCTCTTTGTCAACGAACTCACGCACCGTCTGGCGCAACATCTTGATCTCTGGACTGTGTTCGTACTCCATTGTCGTGCTGCTCCTTTGCTGTAATAGATACGGAAACCTAACCGACACCACGATGCGATCTGGAGTGCGACAGTTAACTTGCCCCATTCCAACCGCTACGGCACCACCTTCCCCTGGTACGGCTGTGCGATTTACCAAACTCCACACCAAGATTCGGCACTGCCCACTGCCAATAACCTGTGTGAGCTATGCAGCCCAACGCACAGCGGCATCAACCACCGGCAAAATGATTGCCGACGGGTGGTTGGCATCGTGACAAATCCGATGGAGCAAAATCGGCCCCCCGCATCCCTGCCCATACGGACGATCATCTCCGGGGTGCGGCCCCCACCGTGGACTGCCACCACCGGCAACTTGCACACGCAGACGATGACCGACACGAAAGCGCTGAGCCGTCGCCGTCAGATCTATCTCGATCCGACGTGAACCATCGGGCTGCACTTCACCTACATCGGGCCGTACCCGCACAATACCGTCACAAATATTGATACTCCGCCCATCGGGATAGACATCACAGAGTCGACCGACAAGATCAAAATGCTCATGTTCACTACATACGTAGAGACAGAGACGAATCGGCCCGATCACATCAAGATCGTTCGCCAACGGAGCACTGGTAAAGGTTAAAACATCTGAACGAGATTCAAGCGGACGCTGATCGCGTGGGCCGGCCTTTGCACTCAACACTGCCCCCCCGATGGCAGGTGTAGGATCGGCGAGATGATACCGAAACACGCTGGGGACACAATCGGCAGGCGGCATCTCACGGGTCAATCGACCTGCAGGCTGCAAAAAATAGCGCGTCATTACTGCCGGTGGTGGCCAAAAATCCATCTCGTGCCACTCGTTGCTCCCCATCAACGCAATTCGTACCGGACGACGGGCGAGCAGCTCACGGCGCCCCTTCAGATGGGCATCAAACCACCACAACCCCTCGCGCATCCCTTCAAAGACGAGCGCCAGATCGGTGTGAGTCCGGGGCAACACGGTAAGGTATGGGCGCTTACCGGCAGCAACCAGCGCCGTGTAATCGGCCAACTGACCGGGCAAAAAGATGTCGTACCAACCGGCCACCAAATGTACCGCGGCATTGATCCGGTGCAAAGCACGATGTTGATCAACCTGTGACCAATACGAACCGTGTGGATCAGTCTCGTTCAGCCAACGTTGAAAAAAGGGAACGGACGCACCGGTAGCGATCCGATCAGCATCGGCGTAAGGTTGATGACGCAATGCACGAGTCAAAATCCGTTCGCGCAACACTATTAACCGCCATAACGCTGCCAGATTCAAGGACTGACGGTGGCGATTAGTCGCATCGATCAAAAAGACCCAACGCAGCGTTGACTCGAACGCGAAGGCGCCACCAGGGTAAAAGAGGGAAGAAAAGCGTGCGCTTGTCACCACCGGCACAATCGCTTTAAGATAGGGAGGACCATCGATGGCCGGACCCCACTGAACATATCCCACGTAACTTGGTCCCCACAAGCCAAGGTTTCCTTCAAACCACGGCTGTTCGGCGATCCAAGCCACAGTAGCTCGCCCATCCGCTGCTTCGTTAACAAACGGCTCAAAGACACCTCCCGAACGATAACGCCCGCGCACACTCTGCACGATAACGTTGTAACCACGTTCGGCAAAAAGTAGACAGCCGGTATGCTCAAAAACCCCTAATGGTCCTAGCTCACTGGGGCGACCATACGGCGTGCGGATGAGGATGGTCGGATATGGGCCACCGGTTTGCGGTGCATAGTGATCGGCGTAGAGCACTACCCCATCGGGCATACGAATAGGCACATCGCGGGTCACGGTCACACGATGTTCGGCAGGGCGCAAACCGAGCAAGCGCGCTAATAATGTACGACGAGCAGTAAAGACAGATGCCGCTGCTACACTCGCCCCTGCCAGAGACCATCCGATCCAGCGCATGTGCTGCCCCGCCTCATAGTGAAGTTATAACACGCTGCGTCATCGATGATACCACAGTTGAACGGGAGGTGTCAATAAGTGTGGTAAGTCTCCCTACCGAGAGTGCAGAAACTACCGTATCCCCGCCATGCCCTTAATAGGAAAGAGAATAATGACACGCTCTGAAACGCCGAGAAACTTCCCACTTCGTAGCCGCAAAAACAAAAGCGCAATGACACCTATACTCTAATGCGTGCTCAGGCTAGATCTACTCGGATCGACATACGAAGCGTGCTTGGGTTATGTAATGAGCCGGTGGGCACTAACAAAGGTGATAGCGTTTACCACAGAAACCACAAACCACAGAGCCTGGCACAATCCGCCGTACCGGCCATGACGCTTGCGGGTGGCTTGTCCCTACCCTTCCCAAACACACCACGAGGGCAGTCGTGCGACTGCCCTCGCGTGGATTTCGGTTGGGGGGTGCGTGGACCTAGGTTCCCAGCGGTTTGCCGCCAGTAGGATCGGCGCTGCGACGTTTCACGACCCGGTTCGGGATGGGACGGGGTGGGTCCGCCGCGCGTTGCACACACCCAGTGGCTGAAGGGACAACCCCGGTCGTCCCTTCACCCCTCACGCGATAGTTCTCCCGTCTAGCCCCGCGTTCGTCACGACGGAGGGAAGCCCTCGCCCCTGCGCACCGGTCGCCTCTACGGGTCGCCCCGCCTCCAGCTCCGGCCGCTGCTCCCGGTCATCTCCCGGGGGGCTTACCAGCCTGACGCTGTGAGAGCACTCGTCTTGCGGCGTGTTTCCCACTTAGATGC
>NZ_JBWGQH010000011.1:53788-115694 GCF_056331925.1 Chloroflexus sp. | reverse complement strand
CTTGTTTCCCTCATTTTCAAGTATTCGACGGAGCCCCGTGGTAGTTTGAAAGTCTGCTGTCCGCTCTTTACTGACAAAAATTGTGTGCAAAACGTTCAAATTCCCGTAGATGTTTGTGGGTCATCTGTCTTCTCGGATACAAACACGAGCAGAGAATAGCCCAGCCCATAGATTTTCTGTCGAGCAGATTTGAAAGGACACGATGATTGCGGTTGCCTTATACTTGTTACCTTCACGTCAACTTCAAGCTCAGGAAAGTCTATCCCACTTGCAGAACTTCCTTCCTCAAAGTCGTACTTTTCGCGAAGGTAAGACCTGAACTTGTGCTCGAAGTACGTCCCAACTGCTTTCCCATCAGTAACGCCGTACAAGGCCAGTTCTCGATGCCCTGACTCGATTTCGGCGAATGTGTGTGCTTCTGTCTTCAGCAGTTCCAGTGTCAACTTTTGTTTCATTGCTTAGCCTTACGATGTACCGACAAACGGTCTCGAGTCTAGCCGCTGCGACCAAGGCGAGCAAAGCGAGCCGATGAAACGATCGGCAAGAGCGGATGTTAGCCGGTTCCCTGGTGATCAAGTAAGGAGACAAATCACGCTTGCGCCGCAGGCGACTGAAGAGAATTCTATCAGCTCCAAAGAACGGATTGAGGCGAACCAGAAGAACGTGCGTTTTACCGGTAATCTTCTGATTCGCCTGCGCCGCCACAGCTAGGGCAAGTGTGTTTGGTAAACCCGTCACAACATTCACATTTGAATATGGATGCGACTACGAGGGCTATTGTCATATAGCCGGTGCTGTAGCACTGTTGGTATCTAACAGTGCTTTCTCCTTGACTCGGATGTTTTTAGCCTTCGTTATCCATCCGACGAGGGTTTTCTGAAGGTCACAATATAGCACTCCGTTCTACTCTGTTTTACTCCAAACAATGAAGTTATGCATCCGGGTTCAACGTAACATTACATCCCTTCGGCCAACAGGGAAGCGATGTAGGTCAGGGTTGCGCGACGACCTTGGGGGTGGAGGCGCCGCCACAGGTTGAGCAAACGCTGTTCGTTATAGGCGTTGATGGTAGCCTCATCGATGACGGTATCGCTCTTGGGAGTGGGCGTTGCACCATCAACGGTGGTCGCAGTCGGCGTAGAAGCAGGTTCCGGTTTTGGCTCCGGCATTGGTTCAACCGGCACCGTACGTTCATGACGTGGCGCACTTGGCAATTCGACACCGCGCCGGCGCAGTTCGGAGGCGATGATCAGGCGGGCAACCGTCAGCGAATCGGCGTCAAGCACCTCGGCCAAGCGGATGGCGTTATCGGGGTCGGGCGTCGTTTGGCCGTTGAGGTAATTTTTCATCGCGCTATCACTGATTTTGGTAGCGGTACAAAGGCTGGCGCGGGTAAAACGCCCTTGCATGTGTGCTTTCAACCATTCACTAAACAGTTGATCGTCGTAAGGGATGAGTTCGGCCCGTTCACGTACCTCGTTAGCCGGTATGTTCAATATTTCTGCCATTTGCTCAACCGTCTTGCTACGCATCCGGGAACGTGATCCTGCTTCAAAAAGATACGAACGCAGGGTTGCGACGCTCAAACCGAGGACTGCCGCGAAATCGGCCAATGACATGCGCCGCTGCATGGCAGCGTGGAAGAGGAGCACCGAGAGCGGCAATTTTTCATCAGACGTGCTCACTGGAGACAATCCTTTCGTATCAGTAAGGCGATATGATAACAGATAAAGTATGAAAACCTCTTTAATCACTCTTGCTATTTTGGAATTATAATTGTGAGGCGCTATAATGTCAAGGTTTATGCTGCAATCATGCGACGCTTTCTAGCAAAAATATCAAGTGACGAAGGGCAAGATGTGTGTTACAATAGCAATGCACTAACACCAGTTTCACAATTGCAGGATCACTCATGACGAATCAAACCCCTAGTCACTTTACGATTGATGATCTCTATGAGCTGGGCTGGCTGGAAGATCCGCGTCTTAGCCCCGATAGCCAGACAGTAGCAGTTGTGTGGGTAACGGTTGATCGGGTCAACAATGGGTATCGGCGGCAAATTGTGTTGGTACCAACAGATGGTAAGCCACTGCGACGGTTTACACGGGGAAAACATGATCGCCAGCCGCGCTGGAGCCCAGATGGGAAGTGGTTGGCGTTTGTGTCACATCGCGACGATGAACACGGCCAAATCTATCTGATCCCGGTTGATGGTGGTGAGGCGCGGCAATTAACGGCAATGCCTAACGGTGCGAGCGATCCGGCGTGGAGTCCTGATGGTCGGTGGATTGCGTTTTTATCACCGGTGAGTGTTGAAGAACAGGCTCGTGAGGATGCCGGTGAGATGCCGTCACCGCCGGCGGATGCGTGGGAAGCCCGTCGTGCTCGTGAGCAACGTCAGCACGATGAGGAGCTTCGGATTGATCCGCGGGTGGTGACAAGATTGCCGTATCGGAGTGGGACCAGCTATTTCGATGATCGGTGGCGGCAGGTGTATGTTGTAGAGGTAGGTGATGAAGATCGCACCGCCACACCTCGCCGGCTCACTTCGGGTGAGATTCACTACAGTACACCGGTTTGGCTTCCCAACGGTGAAGCACTCCTTAGTACGGCGACGCGCGATCCTGAAGCCGATTCGCTGTTCGCATATTACGATGTTGTGCGTATTCCGCTTGATGGATTGCCCCATGCATTGACGAGTCCGGGCTTCTCGTACTTTGATCCGCAGCCTTCTCCTGATGGGAGCCAGATTGCGTTCTTACGCCTCAATGAAGAGCGATTGCTTGGTGAAGGTCGGCGGGTCGCGATCATTCCGGCGGAAGGCGGTGAACCGCACGATCTTACGGCCCATACCGATCTGAACGTTGAGCTATTCCGCTGGCAACCCGATGGGCAAGGGATTCTGTTTAGTGCCGGATGGCGCGGCGATGCTCACGTCTATCAGATTGGTCTCCCAGGAACACCGACCTATCGTAATGGACTGACGCTGGTCGGTGGGGCGCGGTTGGTCAGTGAGTTTGATGTAGGGCGTGATGGGAGTATCGTCTTTATTGCCGGGAGTGCTGATAATCCGTGTGATCTCTTTTTCCGTAGCGCTGATGGAAACGAGCGGCGATTGACGGCGATCAATGATCGGTTGCTTCAGCAACGGATTATTGTACCGATTGAAGAAATGACGTATCTTGCCCCTGATGGCAGTGAGGTACAGGGATGGACGCTGCATCCACCGGATTTCGATCCGATGCAGCGTTACCCGCTTGCGGTGTACATCCATGGTGGGCCGCACGTGATGTGGGGGCCGGGTTTTCGCTCGATGTGGCACGAGTGGCAAGTTGCAGCGGCGCGTGGATATGTGGTCTTCTTCTGTAATCCGCGCGGTAGTGAGGGATATGGCGAGCTGTGGCGCGATGCGATTCGGCGTAATTGGGGCGAAGCGGATGCGCCCGATATTCTGGCCGGAATCGATGCGCTGGTGGCACGAGGGTATATCGATCCCAACCGAATTGCCGTTACCGGCGGTTCGTATGGTGGTTATATGACTGCATGGCTCATCGGGCACGATGACCGGTTTGTCTGCGCTGTTGCTGCTCGTGGCGTATATAATCTGCTGACGTTACAGAGTACGAGTGACGCTCACGAGTTGATCGAAATCGAGTTTGGTGGTTATCCATGGGAGTTGTACGAGGAGTTGTGGGATCATTCACCATTAGCACACGCGCACAAGATTAAAACGCCGTTGCTGCTCTTGCATAGTGAGCTTGATTACCGGGTGCCGATTAGTGAAGCGGAGCAGCTCTTTGCCATCCTCCGTCGCCAAAAGAAGGTCGTGGAGTTGGTACGGTATCCGCGCGAAGGTCATGAGCTGACGCGCAGCGGTGAACCACGTCACCGTGCCGATCATATGCGACGGACGCTTGAGTGGTTTGATCGGTATTGTCAGGTGTAGTTACCCTGAACGATGTGAGATGCGCAAAGGGACAGCGACGTGCTTTGTGTCGGTGCCCCCGTCTCCTCAGTAGCCTGATCCGCGCCGGTGTGCCGGTAGGGGGTGTGGCAAGACCCTTCCACACAGGTTGCTTGCAATGCGTCAACCGAGTCGCCCGATAAGCGTTTGAGGTGGCTTTTATTGAATTGACAGGGTATCGTTATTGTGTTAGGATACTCACATCGTGAATATTCACATAGTATGCTTTGTGCTTGAGCCGTTGTGTGTCTCGGTAAGTCCATTCGTTACCTTATGTCTGCTTCAAAACCAACGTTTACCATTGACTTGGCACTCTTGGGTCTGTTTCGTCAAGGGTCATTACACCCCTACGAACTTTTTCAGCAGTTGCAGCAGCCTGACAGCCTTGGGAGTGTTTGGCGCCTGAAGCAGAGTCACCTTTACGCTCTGCTCGACCGGCTCGAAGCGAGGGGGTATCTTACCCATCGTCTCGAACTCCAGGGTCATCGCCCGCCGCGAAAAGTCCTCTCGCTAACTCCTGCCGGTGAAGCAGCGTTTGCTGAATGGGTAGTGACGCCGGTGTCACACGGGCGTGACATTCGGCTGGAGTTTCTGACCAAACTCTATTTCGCGCGCCGTGAGGGTTTGGCTGTGGCCGATCAATTACTCGAACGGCAAATCGTGTGTTGTCGGCGTTGGCTTAATGATCATACTCACCGATTAGAAGCCCTACCTGAGCAATCATTTGAACGACTGGTGCAGGAGTATCGTATCGGTCAAATCCGAGCGACGCTTGTATGGTTAGAGGAATGTCGTGAGACACTTGCCGTAGTTGGAGGTGATCGATGATTCGACGAATGCTGCTCATCGTGCTATTGGCGTTAACGGCTTGTAGCACATCGCAAGCGACCGGATCTACTCCCACCGAAGCGGTGGAGCTAACGGTGGCTGCTGCCGCCGATCTTACCCCGGCTTTCAAAGAGATCGGTCCGTTGTTTACCGAGCGCACCGGCATAAAAGTTATCTTTAACTTTGGCTCAACCGGACAGTTGGCGCAGCAAATTGAACGTGGAGCGCCGTTCGATGTCTTTTTCGCAGCGAATAAATCGTTTATCGAAGACCTGGCAGCGAAAGGAGCTATCGAGCCTGATACAACAACCGTGTATGCGCAAGGGCGGATCACTATTTGGACGCGCGCCGATCAACCGTTGCGGCCACAGCAGCTTAGCGATTTGCTTGACCCGGCGTATAAACGAATTGCGATTGCCAATCCTGAACATGCGCCGTATGGTCAAGCGGCACGTGAGGCACTGGAGCGAGTCGGTGTATGGGATCAACTGAAGGATCGGCTGGTATTCGGTGAAAATATTGCGCAAACCTTGACCATTGCTGATACCGGTAATGTTGAGGTAGCGATTGTTGCCCTTTCGCTAAGTGTACAGAGTTCTGGGAGGTGGGTGCTGATTCCGGCTGAACTACACCCTGATAATCCGTTGATCCAGATGGCAGCGGTGGTAAAGGGCACGAAACACGTAGATGTAGCCCGCCAATTTATGGAGTTTGTAAATAGTTCAGACGGACACGAGATTATGAAAAAGTACGGGTTTGTTTTGCCCGGTGAGATCGTGGAACTTACGAAGTGAGAGACCATGAACTGGCCGGCCTTTTGGTTGTCGTTGCAAGTTACGGCAATTGCAACCTTCTTTATCTGGTTGATCGGCTTGCCGATTGCACTGCTCTTGGCACGTACCAAATTTGTGGGGCAAACGATTTTGGAGACGTTGTTGTTACTACCGTTGGTTCTACCGCCAAGTGTGGTTGGCTATTATTTGTTACTCGTGTTAGGTAGGGGTAGCCCAATTGTAGAATGGTTTCAGATCCGACTTCTTTTTACATGGCCGGCAGCCGTTATTGCGTCGGTCGTCGTCGGCTTACCGCTGATGATCCAGAGTAGTCGAGCAGCGCTGGCAAGTATCGATCCACGCCTCGAACAGGCGGCACGAACCTTGGGCGCGAGTGAGTGGCGTATTCTGTGGCGCATTACCTTGCCATTGGCCCGGCGTGGGATTGTAGCCGGTGTTGTGTTAGGTGGAGCGCGGGCTTTAGGTGAATTTGGGGCAACCCTCATGGTGACGGGGAATATTCCCGGTCGAACTCAGACATTACCGATAGCGATCTACGATGCCGTGCAGGCCCAGCGCTATCAAGATGCGCATCTGATGGTGTTGGTCATGACGGTCATTGCATTTCTCGGTTTGTGGTTGGTGCGTTGGTTGGAAGACAACTCGGCACGACCGGCGACCGGTGTTGCTACAGTACAGGAGGAGATGGATGCAACCGCAATTGCACGTTGACATCCGGCGTCAACTAGAACATCTGAACCTGGATATGCAATTGCAGGTTGGGGCTGAGATTTTGGTGTTGTTTGGGCCTTCCGGGGCCGGTAAGACACAGACACTCCAGGCGATTGCTGGCCTGATAACACCCGATGAAGGGTTGATCAAACTCAACGAGACAATCCTGTTTCGTCGTCGGCCCGGTGAGCGGATGATTAACATCCCACCACGTCACCGACGGATTGGTTATGTCTTTCAGCAGTACGCTCTCTTCCCCCATATGACGGCATTGGAAAATGTGGCATTTCCGCTTGGTCGTAGCTCCTCTGCCCGTCAGCATGCACGCGCGCTGCTTGAAAAGATGCATTTGGCGCATGTCGCTCATCGTAAGCCGCACGAACTGTCGGGGGGGCAACAACAGCGGGTGGCAATTGCCCGCGCATTGGCGACCAACTCACCGGTGATCCTGTTCGATGAGTCGTTTTCGGCGCTCGACCAGCCGGTGCGTGATCGGTTACACGCCGATTTGCGCGCCTTGCAAGCCGAACGTGGTTTGATCGTGATCTACGTTACCCATAATCTCAACGATGCCTTTGCTGTCGGTCATCGTGTGGCGATTGTCACCGAGGGGCATGTCGAGCAGGTGGGGCCATTGACAGAGGTGTATCGCTATCCGGCAAGTGTACAGGTGGCACGGATTCTAGGCATCAGGAACCTGATTCATGCACAGGTGATTGGGAAAGAGTTGGATCGGGTCTGGCTCGATTGGCAGGGATGGCGCGTCGAAGCAAGTGGTCCGGCACAACGGGTCGCAGTCGATCAGATGGTGTACGCCTTTATCAATCCTGTCGAGATACGGTTGGTTTATCCTGATCGACCGTTACATCGCTTTACCGGTTGCAATCTGTTGCCGGCGCGCATTGTCGGCCAGCGTGCCGATCAGTATTTGCATAACCTGATCGTTGCGGTCGGGTCATCTACGCTTGAGGTGGCTCATCCATACACGGCATATGCCGGTCTTGATGCGAATGTCGGGAGTGAAGTACAGATTAGTTTTCGTCCCGAAAGTGTTGTCATCATTCCAGAGCGTCGTGCGGTTCAGCCATCCGCGTCTGAGACGGTCGGATCGGCGACTGTTGCTCACCGGTTATGATTTACGATTTGAGTCGTCCAATTCGCTCCGGTATGCCGGTTTATCCAGGTGATCCGCCGGTGCAGGTAAAGCACCTGTCGTTCCCACCATGGCAGATCAGTGAGTTGCACATGGGGAGTCATAGTGGAACCCACCTTGATGCGCCACGTCATCGGTTTGCCACCGGTGTGGGGATCGATGACATCACACCGGATCGGTTGATCGGCCCGGGGATCGTGATCGATGCCCGTGGGTATCCAGCTTATGCTGAGCTAGGGCTATCAGTGCTGGCGGGGTATGAGCTACGACCTGGCATGGCAGTGCTTTTTCGTACCGGCTGGGAGGTGTATTGGGGGAGTGACGATTATGCCCATCACCCCTATATTGGTGCTGCACTTGCCGAAGCGCTGGCCCAACAGGGGGTACGGCTTGTCGGGATTGATGCGTTCAGCGTCGATTCAACGATTGCCGGCGGTGACGCGGCCCATACGGTGTTGTTGGGCAACAATATTCTGATCGTTGAAAATCTTTGTCATCTCGCCAACCTGGAACGCGGAGTTGTATATACAGTTGCGTGCTTTCCCCTCTTGATCGTCGGTGGTGATGGTGCGCCAGCTCGGGTGCTAGCCTGGCGCGCTAACGATATTGATCCATCTTAAATAATCTGTTTGATGCGTATGTATGATACGCGGGTGAAAGCCACGGCTGATTGAATACTTAAAAACTTGTTTACGGCGCGTTCTTCTCAACCGACTATCTCAACAGGTTTCTCACCCTCAGGTTATCCTCCAGACGAGTTTTCCAACCACAATCCACCTGCCGATTGACTGTTCACTATGTTATGATGACCCTGTAATTGGGCTAGCGCTAGCATTCTGCTACGCCCAACACATTCTTTGCGCGATATATGCAAACGGTGATTGAAGAAGAACGCCAACGTTTTGACCGCCAACGTCGCCACACCTATCTGATTGCCGGGCTGCTCGGTAGTTTGATGGTCGCAATCGATATTGTCAAGCTGATCAACGATCCCGTCCTACCGTTGGCAGAAACCATCATCTATGTGACAAATGATGTTTTGCTGATTATTATTTCGCTAAGTGTGTGTTGGATGGTGATCACACGACAAGGATCGCTAGCCGCCATCGAGCGTTTCATGTTTATCGTTTTCGCCGCCGAAGCACTGCTCTTTAACGGAATTATACCGCCGCTCCTCGGTCAAACGTTGCCACTGCTTTGGGAGCAGACGGTGAATGATGATATTTGGTTTCTCTTAATGATCTGCACACTTGGGTTTCACTTTTTCCAACATCGTACCAGTGTCATTCTTGTCAGTAGTTTGTACGGCCTTGCACTTGCCATCGTTGGCGGGCAAATACTCGTTGCCGTCCTGCAAGGGAGCGACGTGACGATGGGGTTGCACGCACTACAAGTGTACGGCATGGGTGGCATCTTCTTGTGTTTCATCTACATTGTCAGTCGCTACCGATCAATCTCGCAGCGCTTGCAGATCGAGTATCAACTGATGCAGGAATGGGCCTTTGTCGATATGCTCACCGGGCTGTTTAATCGCCGTCACTGTGAACAACTGTTACAGTCCAACATTGAGCATAGCCGGCGTTATCACCAACCTTTGACGATCTGTTTGTGGGATATTGACCATTTCAAACAGGTCAACGATACATACGGTCACGGGGTAGGTGATCAGGTTTTGCGCCAAATTGCCTGTCTTGCTCAATCGTCTATTCGCTCGACCGATCTGGTTGGGCGTTGGGGGGGCGAAGAGTTTTGTTTAATCTTGCCAAATACACGTCTATCTGAAGCCGAAGTATTGGTTGATCGCTTACGTCATCTGATCAAGACGCAGGTGTGCATTGGGGAACAACCGGTAACGGCTAGTTTTGGTCTCGTCGAATACGATACAACCGATAATCTCACTAGCTTGATAAGACGGGCTGACGAAGCATTGTATGCAGCTAAGGCAGCCGGGCGGGATCGGGTTGTTGTGATGGTGTAGGATGCACAGTTACGCTCCTTGGTAATAAAAAACCGTTATAATACGCACTGTCCAAACCACGCACGAGGTTGTGTATGAGTATTGAGCAGATTGTTGCCGGCTGTGTCGTACAAATCGAGAGTATCCACACGGCACGTGAACGTACAATTGCCGCGACGCGTGTCTTAGTTCGACAGAGTGCCAATAGTATTCGTGCCGCCCACCGTGGGGATTTTGTGACGGCACGTCATCTATTGGCATTGGCGGCCGAAGTAGTAGCGGAAATCAACGACGCCACGGCCGGTGCTCCTGAGGTACGCTACGCCGGTTATACGCAAGATGCGCTGAAGGAGTATGCCGAAGCGCATTTGGTAATCGCCTTCTTGGCCGGCGAAGAGCCACCAACCGGTGAGATGATCGGCGTAGAACCGGCGGCCTATCTCAACGGTTTGGCTGAAGCAGCAAGTGAGCTTCGTCGGGCGATTCTCGATGGGCTGCGTCATGGCGAGATCGAGCGCAGCGAAGGCTTGCTCACCATTATGGACGATGTGTATAGTTCACTCCTAACGGTGGATTACCCTGAAGCGATTACCGGTGGTCTCCGTCGTTCAACCGATGCACTACGAACTGTGCTCGAACGAACACGTGGTGATGTCACGGCGGCGATTCGGCAAGAACAGTTAACTGCTGCTATGAGGGCATTGGAAGCGCGATTGAACGATAAGCTCGGTGCAGCGTAGGGTCGGTGCATTGCCGTCGCCCCTACGCTTCCGGTTTGCTCATCGGTACCTTGATCACGACGGTTGTCCCCGGTCCTTCGCCAAAACTCAGCGTTGCTCCGATTTGGCGGCAGAGTCCATGAACCAACTGCATACCGAGGCTTCCACCACCGGCATTGATCTGTGGCGGCATCCCAATGCCGTTATCGGCGACTTCCACATGTAAGACGGCATTTTCTTGGCGCACACGGAGGCTGATCGTCCCTTGGGCAGTGCCGGTTGGGAAGGCGTGTTTGACACTATTTGAGACTAGTTCAGTTACGATCAACCCAAGCGCGATTGCCTGATCGATATTGATACTAATCCCGTTAATCACCTCGCTGACCAACCGGATCGGGCTACCGCGCATACTAAGCGAGCGCCAAACACTGGTGGCAATATTTTGCAAATATTCGCCGATATCGATGTGTGCCAGGCTTTCGGAGCGATACAACTGTTCGTGGACGAGCGCTAGTGCACGGATACGATTTTGACTATCGTGAACTGCGGCGCTTACCCGTTCATCGCTAATATTTTCGGCTTGCAACCGCAAGAGGCTCGAAACGATCTGTAAATTGTTTTTGACCCGATGATGGACTTCGCGCAGCAGCAGTTCTTTTTCGGCTAACGCAGCGCGCAGTTGGGCTGCGACTGCTTGCGGGCCGGAGAGATCGGTCACTACGGCACACATATGCGCTTCTGTCTCATCTTTGAGGGCACGCAACGAAATCTGGGCCGGTCGTTGTGAACCATCAACAGCTTGGAGGGTAATCGGCCCTTTACTCGAACCGGCAGCCCCCGCCGACAATAATTCAGCGCAGAGCAATTGGTCGGACGGGGCGACAAGGTCGAGCAGTGAGCGGCCGGTCAGTTGATCTTGGGGTAGACCGACCATTTCGGCAAATTTACTGTTACAGTAGAGAATGGCACCATCGGCGAGCAGCGTCAATGCGCCTTCGTTCATCGTTTCGACCAAGACCCGGTAGGGATGTTCAGCCCCGCGGAGGGTGTAGATGAGAGGGCCACGCGGCCCATCGATGACAATTGCGTCGGCTGCTCCCGTCTGCAAGGCGCGTACCAATTCTTCAAGCTCGGCCAAACGTGCCTGCATGCGCGCTATTTCGGCTGGGCTCAACGTTGCCTCGTCTCCCATACTGACTTCCCTATCTGCACAGTGTTATTATCACCAATCGGTAACCATCGTGGTCTCGGTGCGAGCCGGCACATCATTAATCTTCATCGGTCAGAATATTCAGTGCTGCTGCCACCCGTGGCCAATCTGACGAACGTAATTCACCGATAAACGCAGTTGGTGGGCCGGGTTCAACAATCAGGAGAGTTGGTGTCGCAATGATATGATCGTCGCGTGCCCGGTCTGGTTGTTGATAGACATCAATTACTTCCAGCCGATAACGACCGGGCAAGTATCGTTCGCACAACCGCCGCACGGTTGCGATTGCGCGCGTGGAACGGCTCGTCGCACCCGCAACGTACAGACGTAAGAGTGGTACAACCGGCTGATTGGTGATGTCCATCGGCTCAACTCCCTATATGTTGCCAGGGCGTCAGATCGAGACCAACCAGCACCCGTTCAGTATTCGACAGATCGCCGATAATTTTGCGCATCGGCGGTGGCAATTTGCGGACTAACGTAGGGATCGCGAGAATATTATCACCGATTGCCCGTTCGGGTTCGTGATGGAGATCGATGATGTGCATACGGTAGCGACCCGCCAGATACTGATCGCAGATGCGCCGTAAATTGGCGATGGCAAGCAAACTTTTTGGCGTTTGTCCGGCAATATATAGCCAGAGGTCGTACTCCGGTAATTCCTCATTCATTGCTGCTCTCGTTGCGCGCGTTGCGGTATCGAGTAGTCGCTAATTGGCTCTGTTCTTGGGCTTGCATACGAGCAGTCGCGATAGCCGTATCGCTCTTCATTTCCTCATCGAGGGCTGCAAGTTCGATGTGTAGTGCTTCGATCTGGAGGGCAAGGAGGCGGCGTTGCTGCTCGTACCGTTGTTGACGCCGCAGTGCTTCATGGTGGTAGAGTTCTTGTTCATAGCGGAGACGCGCTTGTTCGGCGATGCGTGCGGCGCCGACCAGTACAGTATCTCCAGAGGTAAGAATCTCAACGAGTTTGAGCCCCTGCCGATCCATCACCAACTCACGTATCTGATTGGAATGGCGCATGCCGCGCGATTTGAGCACGAGCAGACTGCAATTACGTTCGCCGTTAGCTTCGTGATGGCGTAAAACGATCCACGTATCAACGATTGACGAGATATTGACTTCGCTTTGGGTAGGATCGGCTCCAGTGGTAGTAAGGCTTGTGGCAAGTGTCGTAACTCCCAGCGATTTTAGCCCGTCGAACAGGCGGAGAAGCATCGCGGTAATGTCGACCGGCCGGCTAATCGTGTGAAAGCCCGTGATCGGGTCGATGACAACCACACGAGCACCAGATTGCTCGACGGTGGAAAGGATTGTGATCAAGTGCGTTTCAATACCGGTCAGGGTCGGGCGACTACTCACGATCTGAAGCAAACCTCGTTCATACCATTGTTGCAGATCAACGCCGATGGAGCGCATGTTCCGCATAATCTGCTCGGCCGATTCTTCAAACCCAAAGAGGATGGCCGGCTCACCTCGAGCACAGGCAGCGTTGAGAAACAGGGCGCCAAGACTGGTTTTTCCCGAACCGGTCGGACCACTGATCAAAATCGTTGATCCACGATAATAGCCACCACCCTCCAACAGACGGTCGAGATCGGGAAAGCCGCTCGAAATGTACTCGGTCGACGCAGGATAATCGAGGGTGCATGAGGTGATCGGCAGCATGGTGATGCCATGCGGCCCAATCGTGAAAGGGTATTCATTCACGCCGTGCGCTGAACCGCGATACTTCACGATACGTGCGTAGCGGGTAAGTATGTGTTCGGTGATGCGGTAATCGAGAAGAATGACACAATCGGCGACAAACTCCTCAATGCCGTATCGACTCGGGTTGGTATCGGTGCGTTCGGCAGTAATCAGCGCAGTTAAACCACGTTGACGTAACCAACGAAACAGACGTTGCAATTCACTCCGTAGCAATGATTCATTTCTGAAGGCGCTAAATAGAGCTTCGATCGTATCGAGGGCGATACGCTTTGCGCCAATGCGGTCGATCAACAGTCCAAGCCGAATAAATAACCCCTCGAGATCATATTCACCGACTTCAGCCCATTCACTCTGGTCGAGCGGAATTTGCTCGATCAGGAGTGTACCGCGTTGTTCTAAATCGGTGACATTGAAGCCGAAACTGGCAAAATTGGTGCGGAGATCGTTCGGGCTTTCTTCAAACGAAATAAACAAGCCGGGTTCGTTGTACTGAGCTGCACCGTGGACGAGCGTCTCAAATGCAAAGAGGGTTTTGCCACAGCCGGGACCTCCACAAATCAGGGTTGGTCGACCACGGGGTAACCCCCCGTCGGTGATCTCATCGAAACCACGAATTCCGGTTGGCGCTTTGAGTACATGTGCTACGGTCATAAGCAGTTCCACCAGTTCGTATTGTTATCATGCGCCAACGATACACAACTGACGATTCCCGGGTATTATCGTTACGACGACATCGATTGGGAGGCCGATTCGAGTCTATCGGCCAGGGCATCAAAGCCCAAACTCGCCACTTCGGCCAGTGCTACTGCCAACTGATAACCACTACCGTTGCTCGGATCGGGATGGTACAAACTGAGGAGACCTATCACCTCATTGTGTTGGTGAATGGGTAAACACATGCGTTCACCAAGCAGGCCCTTCGGCAAAAAATGACAAGCATGGGTATCGCCGGCCAAGCTCAACGACCAAAACCGTTCACCCCAGCAGGTACAGCGCGGTACAGGGTGATGGACGAGAGGTTCCCCCCAATGTCCAACCGCATCCACGAGATCGGCATTAGGGTTGTAGATCAAGAGTGTACCGCGATAATTGGGTAACAACTGCGTACCGGCGGTGATAATCGCAGCGTAGAGTTCCTGGCGTGAGCGTACTTCGCGTAGGGTATGGGCCAGTGTACCAAAGGTAATAATATTTTGTTCACGCTGCTCGAGGAGCGACTGGACGTGTTGCAAACGCCGTTTTGACTCGTGTAGTTGGTTAATGGCGCGTTGTCGCTCGCTAACATCACGAAAAATAATAACGACCCCTTCATTTGTCCCGTCATCACCGGTAATTGGCGCTACGGTGTGTTCGACCAGTAAGCGCTCGCCATTGCGCGTCAAAAGGGTGGCCGGCGCCGGTAGCCCATTGACTGTATCGGTGTGGACAGTGGCACTATCGGCAGGAAGACCGGTGTTGGTGGCAACTAACGTATAGACGCGCACCAATGGCCAGCCAATCGCCTCTTCGGGGGTAACACCCAGCAAACGAGCGGCCACCGGATTGATGAACGTAATCCGACTTTGCGGATCGGTCACGATGACGCCATCGCCGATACTGGTCAACGTCGTCCGCAGATGACGTTCGCTCGCTTGCAATCGTCGTTCGAGACGATGTTTGTAAGCTGCGACTGCGATAGCAACTTCCAGCTCCCGCTCGTCGAACGGTTTCAGCAAGTACGCCCACGGCTCGGCGAGCAGTGCTTCGCGTACCGTTTGGTCATCGGCGTGGGCTGTGAGGAAGATGACCGGCACCCCCCAGCGGTTATAGATCTGGCGGGCCGCTTCAATGCCATCCATTGGCCCACTGAGTCGGATATCCATCAACACCAGATCAGGTGGTTGACGGCTTACAGCAGCTAAAGCGGCCTCGCCATTCGTCACCACATCGGTAACCGAATGCCCGATTCGCCGTAGAGTGTGACTGAGATCTTGCGCAATGATCAATTCATCTTCGACGATCAATACCCGCATGTGTTTTCTCGTGATGAAGTAATAAATGTACCTTTCTTTCCCATGCTAGTATACCGCGTTACCGATGACTTTGATAAGAAAAGATATGTTGCCAAATGTAGGTGATAATTACTAGAATAGTTAATGCAACAACTTGTGAGAGACGAACATTTCCCGGTAGCAACCAACCGGTAGCGGCAAATCCCTCACCGATCAGGGTACCGGCGGCGAGGGTAGCACAGACGATCAGAAAGCGGGCACCGGCCGGTTGGCGCCGATGATAGCGTCGTCGCCAGATAATCAACGCGCCGAGGGCCGTTATCGCTGCGTAGAGTTGGGTCGGATGGCGGTATTCACCCCACAGATTGATCGCCCATGGCAGCGTTGTCGGGAGACCGTAACCATCACCACTGGCCCATTGGGCGAGGGCATAGGTAAACATCGCGATCGCAAGACCTGGGGCAAGTGCATCAAGGGTTGACCAGAACGGCCAATGTTGCCGCCAGAGGAGCCAGCCACCGACGACCAGCGCCGTGGCGACTCCGGTGGGGAGCGAGAATGCTTGGAGATCCCGTGACAGGAAGGCCCACGGATCGGCGAGATAGCTCGTCCACGAGCCGGCGGCATACCCAAGACGTGCGCCGACTACACCGGCGAGCAAAGAGATAAACATTATCTGTTCGAGTCGGTTGCCATCCAGTTCGTGCCCATGTGCGGCTCGCCCAACCGCCTGGATCATAAACCATCCACCGAGTACCATGATCAAACCAGGCGTATAAAGGGCAACAGGTCCAATTTGCAATACAGGCAACATAGCGGTTTCCCTATTCGGCGAGGAGTGGTTCGATCACGCTGCGTAAGTGTGCTTCACTCAACGGCCCACCAAAGAACACGTGACGAATAACGCCGGCTCGGTCAATAATAAACGTTGTTGGCAACATACGAATACCGTACCGTTCGGTGGTTGTACCGTCACGGTCGAAGACGATCGGAAAACTCAGCCCTAGCTCGCGTTGCATCGCCATAACCGCCGTTTCGCTATCTTGCATGGTCTGATTGACGGCGAGCACGATCAAGCCGCGATCCTGTTCTGCCTGATAGAGACGTTCAAGCGTTGGCATTTCCGCACGGCATGGCCCGCACCAACTGGCCCAGAAATTGACAACCACAACACGGCCTCGTAGTTCGGCCAAGACAATGGTTTGATCGTTAGCCTGTGGTAACGCAATAGTCGGGGCAATAAAACCGGGGCGAGGGCTGATGGTTGGTGGTTGGATATCCGGCGGGCGACTGATGATAATCCAACTGATACCGGCTATGATCAATGTGACGAGAAACCAATCACGCTTTGGGGGAGAGTGCATAACATTCTCTATTGTATTGGTACTGAGCACAATAGTATATCCCGCAACTTGACCCAAGATCTTGCTGCAAATCTCATAACATATGGTATCATATAATGAGTCTGTGACCGGCACAGTATGTAACTCTTGTCGGTATAATCAAGTCACGCACACGTGTAGGCGTACTGCTGCCACCAACTGCGTTGCAGCGCCGCCTAGCAGGCGCACTGTGAGCACAGCTTCCCGCTCTCGTCATGTTGGTTGAGTTTGGAGGTCGGATCTGTCATCGTCCGGCAAGGTGTACCGTTTTCTAGAGCCGCAAGCCGCGATGGCAGTGAGGGGCGCGATCAAGGTTGCGAAGGATTCTGGAATAAAGTATGGAAACGCTCGAACTATCGCTGATAACACCACGAGTTACCCTCCTTGCTGCGGCTGAAAATTATGGCCGTTTTGCCATTGCACCGCTCCAGCGTGGTCATGGCACCTCGTTGGGGAATGCGCTGCGCCGTGTGTTGCTCTCATCGATTCCCGGTGCAGCCGTGACCAGGATTAAAATTACCGGAGTTATTCATGAATTTACGGCAATCCCCGGCGTTGTTGAAGATGGCACGCAGTTGGTGCTAAATGTCAAAGGCATTCGCTTACGTTCGTACAGTGATCGGGCAGTTGCATTGCAACTGGTTAAGCAAGGTCCCGGTCCGGTTTTTGCCGGCGATATTGATGCTCCCAGTACGGTTGAGATTGTTAATCCGCAACATTACCTCTGTACTATCGATGACGAACACACGACACTCGAAATGCAACTGACCGTCGAACGCGGACGTGGGGTCCAGTTGGCCGATACGGTGAGCGGAATGCCAATCGGCGAGATCGCTGTTGATGCGCTCTTTAGCCCTATTCCGCGGGTGAACTTTTTGGTCGAGGAGATAGGTGGTGATCCACTCACCGGGTATGATCGCTTGATCATTGAGATTTGGACGGATGGAACGATTAAGCCCGGTGATGCGCTGAGCCATGCTGCCCAGATTCTGGCTCAATATTTTGGCCGGATCGTCAGTTTGAACCAGCCAGAAGAACCAGAACAGCAACCTACGCTACCACCACCGATCCCCGAGGAGATTGCCAACCGCACAATTGACGAGCTTGGCCTGAGTACGCGCACCTACAATAGTTTGCGCCGAGCAGATATTCAAACGATTGGCCAGTTGCTGCGTCTTGATGATCGTGGTTTGATGAGTATTCGTAATTTGGGGGCCAAGGGAATTGAAGAGATACACCAGCGTCTGGCAGCACTTGGGTATCGTTCTGGTGAAACGACGTCCGGCCATTTACCTGATACCACCAATCAGAATGTGCCGTCAACTCATGATTCCCACCCAGAGGAGAAGTGACATACGCAATGGATGACAAACTTATGACTTCAGGAATCGCCGAAACCGCCGAGAAGGTTCGTCGTCGGCGTCGCCGGGTGAATGGTGAGGCGAGCGAATCTACGACCAATGAAACAGTGGCGGTGACCACTCTAACCACAACCACAACGGTAGTTGAAGAACCGGTGACGATGCAAGGTTCTGGTATCCTCGAAATTGTTCCTGATGGTCACGGTTTTCTCCGCAATCCTCGCCTGACACCTAGCACCGATGATGTCTACGTGGCACAGTCGCAAATTCGTCGTTTTAACCTGCGTACCGGCGATATGATCGAAGGACGGGTGCGTCCGCCGAAAGAGGTCGAGCGCTACCCGTCGCTGCTTTATGTCGAGCGGGTGAATGGCTTACCGGCGGAAGCTGCACAAAAACGGCCACTCTTCGAGCATTTGACACCGATCCATCCCAATGTGCAAATTGTGCTCTCGACCGAGCCGAATATTTTGCCTACCCGGATTGTTGATGTCATCGCGCCGATTGGGCGTGGACAGCGCGGGTTGATTGTTGCACCTCCCAAGGCCGGGAAGACGATGCTGCTGAAGGCCATTGCCAACGGTATTACGACCAATGCACCCGATATTCAGTTGATCGTGCTGCTGATCGGTGAGCGACCCGAAGAAGTGACCGATATGCGGCGGTCGGTGCAGGGCGAAGTGGTGGCCGCTACCTTTGATGAACCGGTTGAGCAGCATATTAAGGTAGCTGAATTGGTACTGGAAAAGGCAAAACGACAAGTTGAGCACGGTCGTCACGTGGTGATCTTGATGGACTCACTGACCCGCTTGACCCGTGCCTACAATATCGCGATGCCGCCTAGTGGACGAACTCTTTCCGGTGGTGTCGATCCCGCCGCCCTCTATCCGCCAAAACGCTTCTTCGGCTCGGCACGCAATATTGAAGATGGTGGTTCCCTCACCATTATTGCGACCTGTCTGGTCGATACCGGTTCGCGGATGGATGATGTGATCTACGAAGAGTTCAAAGGCACCGGTAACATGGAACTGCATCTCGACCGTAAACTGGCCGAGAAGCGCATCTTCCCCGCCGTTGATATTCAGCGCTCGGGTACGCGCCGTGAGGATCTGTTGCTCGATCCGGTGACGCTGCGCCAGAGCTGGATGTTGCGACGGATGGTCAGCATGGTTGGTGAGAATGAAGGTGCTGAGCTGATGCTGACCCGAATGGCGAAGACGAAGAGCAACGCTGAGTTTTTGGCTTCGCTCGGTAAGGTAGGTTCGTGAACCGTTTGCCCTTAACGCAATGTCTTTCATATTATGATGAGCGGCATTATTATCGCTGGTGGCCGTAGTCGTCGCTTTGGTACCGATAAGCGGCGGTTACGGTTGTGGGGCGAACAGGGTCCATGCGTGCTTGAACGAGCTGTGGCACTTTTGCAACCTCTTTGTAGCGAGGTACTTGTTGTGCTGAATGATGCGCATGCATGGCCCGATCTGCCGGCGCGGTTAGTAGCCGATGAACAACCGGGTAGCGGTGCTTTGGGGGGGGTGATCAGCGGTCTCCAAGCGATGCAGACACCGACGGCGTTGGTCATCGCCGCCGATATGCCTGTCATTGTACCGACGTTGCTGGCTGCGTTGGCGCAGTGGCCGTTCGTTGGTGATGCCCTGATCCCCTCTTCCTATCCGCATCCCGGTCAACTACAACCGCTACTGGCTGTGTATCGGCATAGTGCGCTCGCCCCATTGCGTCGAGTGTTTGCCGCCGGTGAGCGGCGTTTACAAGTCGCCGTGACGGCATTGCATTGGGTCGATCCCGGCCCTGAGTTGTGGCAAATGTATGATCCTACGGGCCGTTCATTACTCAATCTCAATACGCCGGACGATTTGAAACTCGTGCAGGCATATCTTGGCACGACCAACATTTAAATGATTTGTTAACTACTAGTCATTGTGTACACAGGTCGTATTTATGTATCGGCTCTATACTACTCACCAAGTGAGTCGCTTTACCGATGACGACCGAGTGTACCAATGCAGCACCGTTCTCCCTTCAACGAACCCATTGAGTCGTCAGCTCCTGCGTCGTTAGGGTTGGAACATCTGCGACAACAATTGCTGATAGCATATGATGGCGCATGTGCAATTAGTGGTTGTCAAGTTGATGCTGTCTTGCGTCCAGTTTTGATCGATCCCAATGGGCCGGCTGAGCCGTATAATGCGTTGTTGTTGCGGGCCGATCTCCAGCAGCTTTTTCAATCCGGTCTTCTGACCATCGATGCCATGACCCTCGAAGTGCTTGTGGCGCCGGGATTGCAGAATAGTGAATACAGAGCACTGGCAGGTAAACGTCTCCGTCAGCCGAAACGGTTGCCCCTTCGACCAAGCCGACATATGTTGGCTGCTCATCATCGCCTTTTTCAACTTGAGCGACCGTCTCTTGACTCTTGTACGGCGCGACCGCCTTCTGTACAGCGATTATTGGCCGTGCAGAGTTGGGTGAAAACGCTGGCATTTAGTCCCGATCAGCAGACCTTAGCGACCGGTTCTCTGGATGGGAAACTACGGCTTTGGCGGTGGGCTGATGGTCAATTGCAGCGCGTGCTGAGCAGTAGGATTGATGAAATCAATGCAGTGGCTTTTAGTCCTGATGGTCAACGGATTGCGGCTGCGGGTCGTCAGGATGGAGTACAGGTCTGGCGAGTAGCCGATGGAGAACCGCTCCTGTATCTCGGTAACGACCAACACCACGGAGCACTTTTTAGTGTAGCTTTTCAGCCCAATGGTGATCTGATCGCGGCTACCGGCTGGGCACCGGTTATCTGGCTGTGGAATGCGACTGATGGCAGCGTAAGAGGGGGCTTATCCGGTCACGAAGGTTTCATCTATAGTTTGGCATTCCACCCGCGCGGCGACTTGCTCTTGTCGGGAGGACAAGATCGGGTCGTTCGACTCTGGAGTTCGCCCAATCGGTCATTGATTCGGGACATGCAAGGTCACGATGACGAAATTCTCAGCGTTGCATTTAGCGCTGATGGCGAGTTAGCCGCAAGTGCAAGTGCTGATGGGGTGATTATTATCTGGCAGGTCGCTGATTGGCAACCGGTGCAGATGTTGCCTTCCTATGCTGGAGCGTGTTCGAGTCTTGCGTTTAGTCCTGATAATCGGTATTTGGCGAGTGCTCATGATGGTCGGACTGTGCTCATGTGGCAGGTAAGTAATGGAGAGCTGCGTTGGGAACTGCGAGGTCATGGCGAACGTGTGACGTGTGTGGCATTTGCACCGTGCGGCAATGTTCTGGCGAGTGGGAGTTTTGATGCGGTAGTGCGAATCTGGGCGTATACGTAATGGTGAGCGATTACCATAATGCAGTACGCGCATTTTATCGTCAGACCGATTGGATGTTTCGTGTATTGGGGATGCTGCGCGGTTCGCAGGCAATGCACGCCGGGCTATGGCAACAGGCACGTAGCCACCGCGCAGCGTTGCAGGCCATTGATGAGACGTTGCTCGCTGCGGCTCAACTGCGACCAGGTGAATGCCTTCTTGATGCCGGATGTGGCGCCGGAGCAAGTGCTAACCGGATCGCCGAACACCACGATGGGCCGGTGATCGGCCTTACGATAGTTCCAGAACAGGCAAAACGCGCGCGACGTGGTGGGTGTGCCAAGTTTATCTGTGCCGATTACGCTGCTATACCACTCCCTTCTGCCTCGTGTGATGTGGTCTGGATGCTGGAAAGTATCTGTCATGCCCCCGATAAACCGGCCTTGTTGGCCGAAGTTGCTCGGGTGCTGCGCCCCGGTGGTCGTTTGGTAATCGCGGACCGGTTTGCCGCCCGGCCCGATCTGCCTCCGGTCGAACGTGCGGCGCTACGGGGTTGGTTACGGTCATGGGCAATGCCCGATCTCGTTACGGTTGATGAGCTGATGACTCTGGCCAACGTTGCCGGGCTGCGTGTGCAGCGCTGTGATGATTTGACCATCAGCGCCGGCCCCTCTCTTCGCTTCCTCGGCCATTTTGCCCGGTTAACGCTACCGGCAGCGCTGGTACTCCATATGCTTCGGTTGCAATCCGATCTCCAGATTGCGGCGATGCGCGGCTGTATCACCCAAACGCAAACCCTCAATGCCGGACTCTGGCGTTACTATCTGCTCCTATTCACGCGATCCGAAAGCCGTATCTCCTAAGAGTATACTTTATCAAGCAGCGGTGAACGATACTCGCGGAGTGGCTTATGGAAGCTAACGGCGGAACTCAACAAACCGAGCAGTTTCGTACTCTACAAATGACGGTCTTGATGACACCTGATATGGCGAACTTCGCCGGTAATGTTCACGGTGGCCATATTTTGAAACTGCTCGATCAAGTTGCTTATGCTTGTGCCTCGCGTTATTCGGGGCGTTATGTTGTCACCGTCTCGGTCGACCAAGTCATCTTCCGGGCCCGTATTCACGTGGGCGAATTGGTGACGTTTCTGGCATCGATCAACTATACCGGTACGACCTCGATGGAGGTTGGTATTCGAGTAGTGGCCGAAAATATTACGGCGCGCACGCAGCGGCATGTCATGACCTGCTATTTTACGATGGTTGCTGTGGATGAAGAGTTTCGTCCGTGCCCTGTACCACCGGTGCGGATCGAGACAGCCGAGCAGCGTCGGCGGTGGATGGCAGCGCGTTTGCGCCGCGAATTACGCCGTGAGATCGAGCAGCGGAGTCTTGAGATTCGTCAGCATCCCGAAGATTTTTTGAACGAGCTGGATAGTGAGCCGCATTAGCACGGTGCTTTTTCATTTGCTCGCTTGTCATTAACATTGACGAGCGCGCTATCGCTTCGTATACTATGAATCATGATGCGCATACTCATTATTGAAGATGAAACTGAAATTGCTTCTTACCTACGGCGTGGTCTAAGCCTTGAAGGCTATCACGTTGATGTAGCGTTCGATGGGTTGCAAGGGTTGGAGATGGCCTCGACCGGCAATTACGATCTCGTCGTACTTGACTTAATGTTGCCGGTGATCGATGGCTTCGAGGTAGCGCGCCGTATCCGCGCCGCGTCAAATGTCCCGATCATTATGCTGACGGCTCGGGATGCTGTGCGTGATCGGGTGGCCGGCCTTGAAGCAGGTGCTGATGATTATCTGGTAAAACCGTTTGCGTTTGAAGAGTTATTGGCCCGCATCCGTGCCCAACTGCGCCGTCAACAGACGTATCAGCACCAAGAGGTGCTTCGGTTTGCGAATTTGACGCTTGATACCCGTTCACGTGAGTTGCGCGTGGGAGACCGTCGTGTTGAGCTAACGGCCAAAGAATACGACCTGCTTGAACTCTTTATGCGTCACCCCAATCAGGTGTTGACCCGTGATGTTATTTACGATCGGGTATGGAATTACGATTTTGGGGGAGAGAGCAATATCATTGAAGTGTATGTGCGCTATCTGCGCCAGAAGCTAGAAGCGAATGGCGAACCTCGTCTTATCCACACGGTGCGTAGTGTAGGCTATATTTTGCGGGAGGATGCGTAGGAAACTGTGTACGCAAAAGACGCAGAGGGTTGAACGCAAGGACGCAGAGCACGCAAAGACGCAAAAACGCATGGTCAGGGGCACGGTAGTGCGCCCCGCTTCCGATCGCCCATTCCCTTCGTTCGTGAAAGGTGACATCGCCCGTCCATCTTTCGTAGTAGTTTATCGTCCGATAGCTGCGATCAACTCCTGTACCGCACTCACGACCGGCAAACTTCCCTCCACCACCGCCTGTTCAATGGTAGGCAACCGCTCGCGTACCACCGGATGGGCAAAAAAGAGACTCCGTAATTGCTCATCGATTAGGTGATAGAGCCAGTCACGCGCCTGTTCACGGCGACGAGCGGCGAATGTACCGTTTGCCGTCATTTCGGTGCGAAAACGCTCAATCTCTTGCCAAATCGCGGCAATACCTTCACCGGTCACCGCCGAACAGGTACGTACCGGCGGTTTCCAACCCGGTGTGGCCGGAGTGAGGTAGCGAAGAGCGTGACGGTATTCGGCTTGTGCTGCTATTGCACGCGGTTTGTTGTCGCCATCGGCTTTGGTGACGACAAGCGCGTCGGCTAACTCGATCACACCCTTCTTGATCCCCTGTAACTCATCGCCGGCGCCGGCCAGCATTAACAGCAGGAAGAAATCAACCATGCCACGCACCGCCGTCTCGCTCTGACCGACACCGACCGTCTCGACCAGCACAATGTCGAAGCCGGCGGCTTCACAGAGGAGCAGCGTTTCACGTGTTTTACGGGCCACCCCTCCCAAACTCCCTCCCGATGGCGAGGGCCGGATGTAGGCGTTGGGATGGCGCGCGAGACGCTCCATGCGCGTTTTGTCGCCGAGAATACTTCCCCGCGAGATACTGCTCGATGGATCAATAGCTAATACTGCAACCCGGTGTCCTTGATCGCAGAGCATTGTGCCGAGTGCCTCGATGAACGTGCTCTTGCCAACACCGGGCACGCCGGTGATGCCCACCCGTAGGGAGCCACCGGTATAGGGCAGGAGATGGCGTAACACCTCTTGCGCTTGGGTAATGTGAGCGGGAGCATTGCTCTCGATGAGCGTGATGGTGCGAGCCAGGATCGCACGATCGCCATTACGCACACCATTGACATAATCTTCCACAGACAACTGGCGGCGACGTGGGCCGGTTGGCGGGGTAGCAGATGCCGGTGCGTTCCCGGGCAGGCCGTCGTGGCGGCTGGCGATCCCCGCTAGCACTGACAAGGCAAATGGCATCTCTTCGGCAGTTGGCTGGTTGTTGGTCATACGTATCTCAGTTTTCACCCCCGGCCTACTTCCCGTAGCAAGGGGAGTGGACTTCATGATTGATGTCGTAGTGCTACGACGCCGGTGCAGCTATGCTATCGCCGTGCAGTCGCTGTTGCAATTCGCGCAGCAACTTTTCGGCAGCCACCGGTAAAATGGTACCGGGGCCGAAAATCAGGGCTGCACCATGCGCACGTAGAAACTCATAGTCTTGTGGTGGAATAATCCCACCGATGACCACAATAATATCCTCGCGGCCTAGTTTACGCAACTCTTCCACGACTTGCGGCAAGAGAGTCTTGTGACCGCCGGCCAGTGAGCTGATCCCCACCACATGGACATCGTTTTCCACAGCTTGCCGCGCCACCTCTTCGGGGGTCTGGAAGAGTGAACCAATGTCAACATCGAAGCCAAGGTCGGCGAATGCCGTCGCTACGACTTTCGCACCCCGGTCATGTCCGTCCTGTCCAACCTTCGCGACGAGGATGCGTGGTCGCCGGCCTTCGATTGCGGCGAATGCATCGGCTAAGGCGCGCACGTGCTGGATCTGCTCACTGTCGTTATATTCACTACTATATACACCGGAGATCGAGCGAATTTCGGCTTTGAAGCGGCCAAACACCTTTTCCATTGCCATTGAAATCTCGCCGAGGGTGGCCCGCGCGCGTGCCGCTTCGATGGCCGCTTCCAGCAGGTTACCTTCGCCGGTAGCGGCGACACGGGTCAGCTCGTTAAGGGCTGCTTGTACGCGCGTCTCATCGCGCTCAGCCCGCAACTTCTGTAACCGCTCGATCTGCTTTTGGCGAACTGCTGTGTTATCGACTTCGAGAATCTCTATCGGCTCTTCGTATTCGAGACGATACTTATTGACGCCGACAATCGTCTCGCGGCCCGAATCGATATGTGCTTGCCGGCGTGCGGCTGCCTCTTCGATGCGCAGTTTGGGGAGGCCGGCCTCTATCGCTTTAGCCATACCACCCAGTTCTTCCACTTCTTGGATATGTGCCCATGCTCGACGGGCAAGTGCGTCAGTCAACCACTCAAGATAGTACGAGCCGCCCCACGGATCGACGATCTTGCAGATACCGGTCTCTTCTTGGAGGTACAACTGGGTATTGCGGGCAATCCGGGCCGAGAAGTCGGTTGGCAGGGCAATCGCCTCATCGAGCGAATTGGTATGCAATGACTGGGTATGACCAAGCGCGGCAGCCATTGCCTCGATGCATGTGCGGGCGACATTGTTGAACGGGTCTTGTTCGGTCAAGCTCCAGCCCGAGGTCTGGCAGTGGGTACGCAACGCCAGCGAGCGTGGGTCTTGCGGGTTGAATTGCTTGATAATCTTGGCCCAAAGGATGCGGGCGGCGCGCATCTTAGCGATCTCCATAAAGTAGTTCATCCCGATCGCCCAGAAGAATGAAAGGCGCGGGGCGAACGAATCGATATTCAGCCCGGCCTTTAGCCCGGCCCGCACGTACTCCAACCCATCGGCCAGCGTATAGCCTAGCTCAAGATCGGCGCTTGCACCGGCTTCTTGCATGTGGTAGCCCGAAATACTAATACTGTTGAACTTAGGCATGTGCTTGGCCGTGTACGCGAAGATGTCGGCAATGATGCGCATTGACGGCTCAGGCGGGTAGATATAAGTGTTGCGCACCATGTACTCTTTCAAGATGTCGTTCTGGATGGTGCCGGTAAGCTGTTCAGGGCGTACCCCCTGCTCTTCGGCAGCGACGATGTAGAAGGCCATAATTGGAATGACCGCCCCGTTCATCGTCATCGAGACCGACATCTGATCGAGCGGTATCCCATCGAACAGAATTTTCATGTCGAGTACCGAGTCGATGGCAACACCGGCCTTGCCAACATCGCCCACCACCCGTGGATGGTCAGAGTCGTAGCCGCGGTGGGTCGCTAGATCGAAAGCCACCGATAGTCCCTTTTGTCCGGCAGCAAGATTACGTCGGTAGAAGGCATTACTGGCTTCCGCTGTGGAAAAACCGGCATACTGGCGAATCGTCCATGGTTGGGTCACATACATTGTTGGATAGGGGCCACGCAGGTAAGGTGGGATACCGGCAGTAAAGCCGAGGTGTTCGAGTCCGGCCACATCGGCGGCTGTGTAAAGAGGGCGCACATCGATCTGTTCCATCGTGCGCCATACGAGTTCGTGCAATGGCTTACCGGCAGCCTGCTCGGCACGAGTTTGCCACTCGGCCGGTGCGGGGGTAGGCCATTCATCGCGGTATGGCAGCGTCGTGAAGTCAGGGTTTTTCACTCGGCTACTCCTTTCAAACGTTGCAGCCGGGCCAGTGTTTCATAACAGTTGGCGCGCAGATGAATAAACTCATCGATCCCGGCAGCGCGGTACATATCGATAAAATCAGTCGGATATCCGGCTAATACGATCGTTGTCTCAGGTCGTTGCGATTTGATAGCGTGGGTCAAGGCCGGAACAATATCAGGGTACGTTTCATCGGTCGAACAGATAGTCACGATCTCGGCATTGGCAGCGAGGGCTGCTGCGGCCGCTTCCTCAACAGTTGCGAAGCCATCGTTACCGATCACGGCGAATCCACCGGCAGCAAAGAAGTTGGTAGCGAAATCGGCACGTGCTTTGTGTTGGCTAATCGGCCCCATATTGGCGAGGAAAACACTTGGTCGGCGACCGGTGCGGGCAGAGTACGCATCGGCTGTAGCCCGCAGCGCCTCGAACTGTTCAGCGGCGCGGTGGGCAGGCAACGGTGTTACCTGTGGTGCAGCGCTATCGGCAGCGACCAACGCGCAGCTCATTTCGCCAAGTGTGGCACCGGCACGGGTAGCCGCCAGGGCCGCAGTCATCGTGCGTTGCTGGGCGAGTTCGATCAAGGCTGACTGGCAGACATCTTCAGCGCGTGTTTCGCGAGCATGGCGCAGATCAACAGCACGGGCGGCGTGCAATTGCACGTGATCGATCTGGCGTACCTCGGGGAGCTTCTCGTTCAGATTGGGGTACATATTGACGCCCACGATGACCTCGCGGCGATGAGCAATGGCATCGAAGCGCTCAGCACGAGTGGCGGCAATTGCTGCTTGCAGCATCCCAGCTTGCAAGGCCGCCGCCATACCACCTTGCCGCTCAATCGCTTGGAAGAACTCCCATGCCTTCGCAGCTATCTCGTCGGTCAGTTTTTCGACGGCCCACGACCCGCCGGGTGGATCGATAAGGCGGAAGAAGTTACACTCCTCTTGCAAAATCACATGCAGGTTGCGGGCAATCCGGCGCGAGAACTCGTCGGGTAAGCCCCACGCTTCATCAAAATGGCTGATATGAATACTCTGCGCGCCACCCATGACTGCTGCCATCGCCTCACCAGTTGCGCGCAGCATATTGTTGTAGACATCGTAGCGTGTCTTCGTCCATGCCGAGGTGCGGACGTGGAGATGCATACGTTGGGCGGTATCATCACCGTCGAATGCCGACACAATGCGTGTCCACAACATACGGGCAGCGCGGAGCCGGGCCACTTCGAGAAAGAATTGCGACCCGACCGAACAGGTAAACTGGATCCTGGGGGCAACTTCGTTCACACTCAGGCCGCGCTCTTGCATTGCGCGGAGATAGGCTACACCGGTTGCCAGCGCGCAGCCCAGTTCTTGAGCGGCGTGCGCACCACTGTTGTGGTAGACATGAGAAGAAACAAGGATAGTTCGCACGTGTGGGGCATATGCTATAGCCCATCTCGTCCATTCGGCCAGTAAATCGTAGCAGCGATCCAATGAACCCGGCAGCGAGCCATCGGCAGCCAACGCCCCTAAAGGATCGGCGCCTAGCCAGCCGTGTAGTTGGGAAGGATTGAGACCCTGCTCCTCGGCGGCAATCAGCAAGAGGGTTGCCACTGGCATGGCTTGTGCGCCGGTGTTGATCGCAAGCGACAACCGGCTGAGATCGAGATCGGTTAGCAAGCGGCGGGCATCGTCAAGCGTTGCCAACGACACGCCCCCCATCCCGACTTGTGTTGGTGCGGCTGAATCGGGGTCGATCCCAAGGCGGGTCGCTTGATCAAGCGGCAGATTCAGCGCCGTCAGTCCACGCGGCAGATCGGCTTGGAGCGCTTGACGAACTTCAGTTGTAGTTGGGTAAGGCAGTTCTTGCGCTACCTGCCAGCGTTCGACTAACGGCCCGAGAATGCGAGTATCTCGTACAAAAGGGGCAAAACCGGGCAATGAGTTGATATGCGGTAGATCGGCAATATCACCGGCATTATAAATCGGTTGCAGCAGAATCTGCTCGTAGGTCTTCGTAATCAAACGCTTCTCGAAAGGCGCACCTTTCAGCGTCTTCTCCGCTGCTGATCGCCACTCCTCATACGTCGCGGGAGCGAACATGTCGAACAGTGGAGTGCGCTGTACCGTCTCCTGCGTCTCTGGAGCCATAGCATACTCCTTACCGGCATTCTCACCTGCTATTGGTTAGTGTACCGGCAACGTGAGAAAAACTCAGTTGGTTAGCCTCATTTTATAGAGTATCTTATAACTGCGGTGTGTTAATATTGTATCTTAGGTGAATGAGTTACAGTACGGTAACCAAGACTATGTGGGTTATGCGCTGGAATGGCAATAGGACTGCGTGATACCGATGGGCGATGCTGGATATGGATTTATGGAGGGGCGCGGCACGCCGCGCCCCTCCAAGTTCGGGCTACAACTTCTTGACAAGCAAGCCAACGCCGCGTATAGTTCGATGACGATAGCAACCACGATCGGCAAGATAGCAACGATCGGTTTTTTATTCAGGAAGAGATACATGGGTGAAAAAGTTGTGATTGTTGAGTCGCCGGCCAAAGCACGGACGATTCAGAAATATCTAGGTAAAGGCTATAAAGTGACCTCAAGTATGGGTCACGTGCGCGATTTACCGAAAAATGGGCTGGCGATCGATATCGAGCACGATTTTGCTCCTTCTTATGAAATTGTGAAGCCCAAGGTAGTGAGTGAGCTGAACCAAGCTGTGCGCAATGCTGACGCGATCTATTTGGCAACTGACCCTGACCGTGAGGGTGAGGCGATTGCGTGGCATATTACCCAGGCGGTGAAGACGCCGAAAAAGACGCCGATATATCGCGTCGTTTTTCAAGAGATTACGCGCAATGCCGTGCAGCAGGCGTTACAGCAGCCACGTCAGATCAACCAAAATCTGGTTGACGCGCAACAGGCACGGCGCGTGCTCGACCGTTTAGTTGGTTACCAGCTTAGTCCATTGTTGTGGGATAAGGTCAAGCGCGGGCTGAGTGCCGGGCGGGTGCAATCGGTGGCGGTGCGGCTGATCGTCGAGCGCGAGCGTGAAATTGAGAACTTTAAGCCGCAAGAGTATTGGACAATCGAGGTTGATCTGCTGAAAGAGCCCGGCATCGCGCCGCGTGATCTGTTTCGAGCGACGCTCATCGAGCGCGACGGTAAGAAGCTTGAGAAATTCTCGATTGAACGCCGTGAGCAAGCTGAGACGATTGTCGCCGATCTACAAGGTGCGGCGTATACCGTCCTCAAAGTAACCCGTCGCGATAAGCGGCGATCACCACCACCACCGTTTACCACCAGCACCTTACAACAAGAGGCCGCCCGTAAGTTGGGCTTCAGCGCAAAGAAGACGATGACGCTGGCTCAGCGTCTCTACGAAGGTGTGGATGTTGGCGGCGAAGAGGGCACAGTTGGTCTGATTACCTATATGCGTACTGACAGTGTGCAGGTGGCGGCAGAAGCCCAAGCTGAGGCGCGTGAGGTGATCGATCGGCGGTTTGGGCGTGAGTATCTGCCCGACCAGCCGCCGGTCTACAAGACCAAGGCGAAAGGCGCGCAAGAGGCCCATGAGGCAATCCGGCCTACTAGCAGTGCCCGTACTCCTGAGCAGTTGAGCGAACGGCTAGAGCGCGATCTGTGGCGGCTCTACGATCTGATTTGGAAGCGATTTATCGCTTCACAGATGGCTCCGGCCATTTTCGACAGCACCACCGTTGATATTGCTGCTCAACCGAGTGTGGCTGGTGCGCCACCCTACTTATTCCGTGCTACCGGCTCGGTGCTCAAGTTCCCCGGCTTCCTTGCCGTTTACAACGTGAGCCTTGATGAGGGCGAGGAAGACGAAGACAGTGAGCGTCGCTTGCCGCCACTGGTCGAGGGCGAAAACCTCCAGTTAGTCGAGCTGTTGCCGGTGCAGCACTTCACCGAACCGCCGCCGCGCTACACCGAGGCCAGTCTGGTGAAAGAACTCGAACGTCTTGGGATTGGGCGTCCGAGTACCTACGCAACGATTCTTTCGACCATCCAGGAACGCGAGTACGTCGAGATGGTCGATAAGAAACTGATTCCGACAACGCTTGGCCGGATTGTGACCGACTTGTTGGTTGAGCATTTCGGCAACATCGTCGATTACGACTTTACGTCGTCGCTTGAACAGCAGCTTGACGATATTGCCGAAGGCTCGAAGCAGTGGGTGCCGGTACTGCGCGAGTTCTATGGCCCCTTCCGCTCGACGCTCGAGACGGCGCAACACCAGATGCGCAATGTCAAGCGCGAAGAGATTACCACCGATCTCGATTGCCCGAAGTGCGGCAAAGGGAAGCTGGTGATCAAGTTTGGCCGCAACGGCGAGTTTCTGGCCTGTTCGCGCTACAACCGGGAAGGCGAGGGTGATTCGTGCGATTTCACCAGCGATTTTCACCGTGACGAAAATGGCAATATTGTGCTCGATCAGGCCAGTGCGCCGGAGACGAGCGATGTCTTGTGCAATGTCTGCGGACGGCCAATGGTGATCAAGAAGAGCCGTTTCGGCCCCTTCCTCGGCTGTTCGGGGTATCCTGAATGTACCAATACCCGCCGGATTGGCCGCGATGGCAAACCGGTTCCACTTCCCGAACCAACTGGCGTTACCTGCCCGAAGTGCGGTGAAGGGGAGTTACTACGTCGACGTGGTAAATTTGGTCGCCCGTTCTACGGCTGCTCGCGCTACCCAAAATGCGACTACATTACAAACTCGCTTGATGAAGCCCAAGCCGGTGTGGTCGTTGAAGTGAAACCGGCTCCTCCCGCCGCCGAGAAATCGGCTGCACCGACCCGAAAATCGAGCGGCAAGACCCGCAAATCGGCGTAAGTCTACGTGATACGCAAGCTCAGAGGCGTACCATCGTGCGCCTCTGGTTGTATGATGGTAATGGGGAGAAAGCGTACACTTATCCTTCAGGCGGTTGCGAATACCCCATCTTGATCCAGCCCTTCTTAATCGCGACGATCACCGCCATCGTGCGGTCATTGACTTGGAGTTTCGACAAAATAGAGGTAATGTGATTCTTAACGGTCTGCCCGCTAATACTCAATTCATTCGCAATTTCTTTATTCGAGAGACCGCGGGCGATACAGTCAAGAATCTCAATCTCACGTGACGTGAGGGGCGCGAAGAGACTCGCGCTATCTTCCTCTTCGGTTGCAGCGAGTTCGCGGAATTGGTGTAAGACCCGGGCTGCCACGTTAGGACGGGCCAGCACTGCATCGTTGATTAAGTAGCGTCCGCGTGCAACCTCACGGATCATCTGCACTAATTCATCAGGACTAATGTCTTTTGATGTAAAAGCGGCTGCCCCCACCTTAATGGCTTGGAACAACTGATCGTCGTCTTCATAGACACTGAGCACGATAATCCCCGTCCGGGGTTCGCGACGCTTGATTACCCGTGCCACTTCCAACCCATTTAAGCCGGGTAGATTGATGTCGACGAGCACGACGTCGGGCATGAGGCGTTCGGTGAGCTTTATTGCTTCTTGACCGTTTTCGGCTTCGCCCACCACTTCTACATCAGGGGCACTCTCCAAACTCCAGCGAATCCCCTGCCGAAAGAGCGGATGGTCATCGATCACCAGGACTTTTATCATTAGCGGCGCTGTCACGCTAATCTCCCTTACCTTCGTCTTCCCTATGTTGTTGCTGCATATAAACCGCTTATTTCTTTAAACGGTCTTTTTTGCAGCAGTTTGCAGTTTGTTTCACCCCAATTGCGACAAGCACTGCATCACCTGTGAACGATGGGTTATCCCGCCGGCAATGGCATTGTCACGAGGACCTCGGTGCTGGCGCCGCGTCGGGTGGTGACTGTCAGCTCGGCCCCGATCAACTCAGCTCGTTCGCGCATACTGGTTAGTCCCCAGCTTTCGCGCCCGGCGCGCCGCACGACTTCGCGCAGATCAAATCCCGGTCCTTCATCCCGGATCGCGAGATACAACCGCCCTCCACGTCTTGCCAGGGTAATATGAACCGGTGCGCCGCGGGCATGTTTGCGTGTGTTCTGCAATGCCTCTTGTACGATACGGTAGAGCACAATTTCGGTCTCAGCAGGTAGGCGAGGGATGTGATCGGCTTCAAAGACGACCGGGTTACTCACCGTGTCACGGTAACGGCGAATATAGTCATGGAGGGCCGGTACAAGGCCCTGTTCTTCGAGCTTGCCCGGACGGAGGTCGGCGATGAAGCTGCGCACGTCGCGCAAGCCTTCACGCACGCTATCACCCAACTGGCTCAAGATCGAGCCGAGGCGCTCGAAGTTCTGCTCTTTGAGTAAGTTTTGACAGACTTCAACACCCATCAGCGCATTGGCCAGCACTTGTGCCGGTCCATCATGCACTTCACGCGCCAACCGAATCCGTTCTTCCTCACGGCCTTTGATCACCTGCGCGCGGAGGGCTTGGACCCAAGGATCGGCGGCGATGCCTTCAGCGTTGTGCGTAAGTGTGGTGCTGCTCATCTCGATCTGACGGATGAGCTGATCGAGCTGACGTAATGAGCGACGCAGTTCGGTTTCTGCCTCAACGGCCGCGGCATGTTCGGCACGTAACTGCTTCACGCGGGCAGCCGCCGTGACGGTTGAGAGACCGTGTTCACGAGCAAATTGTTCTTGAATAACAGCTTCGTCAAGTTGGTGTGATAACTGACGCACACGTTGAGAAATGCCCTCTTGTTGGCGCAGAGCGGCTTGATAGAGTTCTCGTAATCCGGCAAGTTGGGTGGCAACAATGGCGGTAGCACGCTCGAGAAGGGCGGCTGGCTCCATACCTTACCTTAAAATGCACCTCGGTAATCAAATCTTGTTGATGGTGTAAGTATAGCACGCGGCCGGTCGGTAATGAAGAGTGGAGATCGAGGAGAGCGTGCGTTTTAAGAAGCTCACGCCGCTCTCCGGGCGGTTCACCGCTCAGTGTGGATCCCTAGCACTTCCTGGTAAAACGCTAGCTCACGTTCGAGAGCTGTGATAATGTTCTCGGCCTTGCGAAAACCGTGCTGTTCGCCGGCAAAGGGCACGTATTCGGTCCGAATACCGCGTGAGCGAAGCGCTTCGTACATACGCTCCGATTGATCTGGCGGCACCACTTTGTCTTCTAGCCCCTGGAAGAAGATAACCGGGCTGTTGATCCGATCGGCATGGTAGAGCGGTGAACGTGCCTGATAGAGGTCAGCTCGTGCGGGGTACGGGCCGATCAGACGGTCGAGATACCGTGACTCGAATTTGTGGGTGTCACGCGCTAGGGCTGCGAGATCGGCAACACCAAAATGACTGGCGCCGGCGCGGAAGGTATTGTAGAAGGCTAATGCGGCTAATGTTGTGAATCCGCCAGCACTGCCGCCGGTAATCAAGAGCCGGTTGGGATCGGCTCTGCTCTCAGCGGCAAGAAACTGGGCACCGGCAACACAATCTTCTACATCAACCACACCCCACTGTCCGTCGAGCAGTTCACGATAAGTACGACCAAAACCGGTACTACCGCCGTAGTTCACATCGAGAACACCGATCCCCCGACTCGTCCAGTATTGGATCGAGAGGCGTAAGGTGGGATAGGTGGCAGCGGTTGGCCCACCGTGGATCATTACCAGCAATGGGGGCAGTTCACCGTCAGGTGCGCTGAAATCGGGGTTGTGGGGTGGATAGAAAATGCCGTGCGCAATCCGCCCACCGGTACTCGGAAAGCTGATCACCTCTGGCTGTGAGATGTACGATAGATCGACCGGCACATCGCCACTGCTGCGGATCGGTGTCAGCGATCGATCGGCGAGGTTGAGCAAGAAGAGCGTTGCCGGCATCGTCGGCGAACTGCCGACAAAGACGATCCGTTCGTCGTCACCGTTGACGATATTGATCACCGAAACCGGTAACTCGATGGGTTCGGCGTGATCCGGCTGCCCGATCACGCACATGTGCCAGCGACTCTCGCGGCTGAAGGTCGCTACGATGCGTCCGTCGGGAAGTGGAACATACGTGCGCATACCCAGTTGCCAGAGTGGTTGACCAAACTCGGCATCAAGCGAGTAGAGTGGGGTAGTGTTGCCATCGAGGTCGAGGCGGTAGAGGTTCCACCAGCCGGTACGTTCGGCGACGACCAGTAATGCGCCATCGGGCGTCCATTCTGGCTGGAAGCACGAGTCACCGGGGCCACCGGCTAAACGGCGGGCGGCACCTAACCTGCCATCGGTCAGCACCGGCGCTACCCATAACTCAGCAGCGTCCCACGGCATATTGGGATGATCCCACGCTAACCAGGCCAGCCACGCACCGTTGGGGCTGAGGCGTGGTGCAGCCACAAAATCACGTCCATTCAGTAATGGAGTGACTGTCCCATCGGCCAGACTGATAGCGACGAGCATGTTGAGCGGTTCGCCATTGCGCCGGTGGTCTTCGCCAACGGCGATCAACCGGTTACGTTGGCGATCAACTATCGGCTCGGCAAACCGCAGCCCGGGCGGTGTGCCAAGCGGAACCGGTGCGGCGCCGGGGTGTTGGCGGTAAAGCGTCTGATCGCTGAACTCCACGAAGAAGATCTCACCTTGATCAACGACATAACTCCGACCACCGTATTCGTGTACTAACGTGCGTATATTCATCCCGGTCGGCGTCACATCGTCAATCGTGCCGGCAACAGTGCGTCGAACGAGCACATTACGACCACCCTCTTGTGGTCGGCCTTCGATCCAGTAGAGGTCAGAACCATCAATGTGCGGCCAACTGAGGCTCACCTGTTTGGTGACGAGCATCGCGGCGGTGATCGGCGAGCGCCAACTGCCGTAGGGTGCGATCTGAGGCATAGGTGATTCCTTATCTTCAGCACAATTCACGCTACATATGGGCGGTTTGCAAATGTGTCTTGTTGACCATCATAGCATACGCTGCGGTACCACACTATCGTGTGGACGCGGCAAGTCTGGACGTTGTCGGAGCCAAGACAGTGCGATGATTGCATAGACCATCCACAACAGCCAGACGGGGAATACCGGTACGGTGAGCGCAGCCCATGCCGGTTGGGATAAGATCATCGCCACGTTGGTGATCCAACTCAGCGGTAACCATGCGATTGGTGATAGCCATTGCCCGAAGGGAAGCCAGACCAGCCCACCGATCAATGCGCATGCGCTCAGGAGCATCGCCACCGGCACGAGTGGTACGATTAGAATATTGGCAAGGGGTGCTATCAGTGAGAGGTTGCCGAAATGGTACAGCATCAGTGGCAGGGTCAACACTTGTGCAGCGAGGGTTGCCGTCAGGGCCTCGCGCACCGCTGCCGTCACCGGATGGTTCGGCCACCGTTCACAAGCGAGCCAGCGCTCCATCGGTTTGCCGAACGCGAAGAGGCTAGCAGTTGCCAGGGCTGAGAGTTGAAAACCGAGATCCCACAGCGTCTGTGGATTGATTAAGGTCAGTAACCAACAGGCTGCGAGCAGCAGACGCCACGGTTCACTCTGTCGTTCGACCGTGCGGGCCAGTAAAGCAAGACTCGCCATCATCGCGGCTCGAACGACCGCAGCCGAGGCACCGGTGAAACCGGCGTAGATCCACATCACCGCCAAACTGAGCCAAAATGCGGGCCACGAACGCAAGCGGATCAACGATGCAAGCCCGGTCAGCATTGCGGCAACAATACTAAAATTCCAACCTGAAACTACGAGAATGTGGGAGGTACCGGTCGTGGCGAATGCCAGACGGGCCGTTTCGGGCAAACCGGCCTGAATACCGAGTAAAATACCGATCGCCAGCGCCGCTTGTGGCTCGGGAAAGAGGCGTAACACCACGCGTCGGCAATGTTCGCGAAATTGGCTGATGTGGGACAATCCCCATGCAGGTGCGGGGTTAGCGAGTTTTTTGACCGATGTCGGATGCTTGATCAGGACCATGATGCCACGGCGGGCGAGGTATGCGCGGTAATCAAAATCAGTTGGGTGTTGGGGTGGTTTGGGCTGGGTAAGGCGTCCACTCACCATTAACCGATCGCCGGGATAGTAAGGAGGATAGGGGGGGAGGCGCACGAGGATGTGCCCCTCTGCCAGATTCATCTGACCGGGTGGGCCGGCTTGGCTGGCAACAAGGACTACCTGTTGGCCGAGATCGTCGCGGCGTGGTTCCTCAGCTACCTGCCCGACCAGGGTAATTTCGGTATCGGCCCAACGTTCAACGTGCTGTGGTCCCAACCACGGCTGTGCAATGTGATAGCGGAGGCCACCCACGGCAAAACACAATACCGCAAGCGACAACCAGCGATGCCGGCTGCGATCAATGGGAACAGCAGACAATGCCACAACCGCAGCCAGCATGAGCCACTGCGGGGAAACGTCGGTACTCCCTGCTACTGCAATGCCGGCCAACCAGCCTAGCGTCAGATGGATTAGATTCATGTCCTTTGCCTGTCGTCAACAACACGGTATCATGAAGAATACCGTTTGAGACGAGGAAAGGACTCATGGTCGACACCAATTACCGTTCGGTCTCAACAGCTTGCTGGGCAGCTAAATCGGCCGCCAACCCGTCGCGCAATTTGAGCAATAGCCGGGTTAGTTGCTCTTGTTCTTCAGGGTCGAGCAGATTCATCCGACGTTCGACTGCGGCATTATGCATCGCTAGCGCCTCAGCACGCACGGCCGCACCGCGTGGTGTTAAAATGAGACGCTGTGCCCGCCGGTCGTCGGGATCGGGGTTGCGACGTACTAACCCGTCACGCTCGAGCCGGTCGACTAACCGGGTAATCGTGCTCTTCACGCAGAGCAACTTTGCGCCGACATCGGTAAGCCGCTGACCCTGCTCAAGATCGAGTTGCAAGAGCAGATTAAATTCGAGCGGAGTCAGGTTGGTATGCGCTAACGCGCGCCGATCACCATCATCGAGCAGGACGTACACATCGTGGATGAGCTGGTGCGGCAGATGAGAACGAGCATCGTGCTGTTTCATAATAGTAAACCTGCACATGTGCAATCATTTTCTTTGCAAGCAGTATACCGCTCTTAGCAGGGGGTGACAAGTGATGAAATGATCGTTGAAAAGTGAATATGCAGCAAGTAAGGTTGTGAAGCGAGTTCAGATGTTATGCAGAATTTACAAGGAGGAATGCATGACGGAACGTGAGCTGGCTTCTCATACGACGGTATCGTCCACGCCATCAACCACATCACGGATACTCCACCACTTCGCCCATGATTACGCCGTACAATTACTGAATACCGCCGGCATTACGATCAACGGTTCACAGCCATGGGACATTCGTGTTCACGACGAGCGGCTCTATCTCCGTTGCCTTTTGCACGGCTCGCTCGGTTTGGGCGAAGCGTACATGGATGGGTGGTGGGATTGCGACGCCATCGACGAGTTCATTTGTCGCTTGCTCCAGATTCAGGCACCGGTGCAGGTAGGTTGGCTCGTCAACCTCCCGCTCTGGATCGATAGTCGGTGGCGTAACCGGCAACGCGGTAAGGGTGCGTTTGTCATCGGTCAACGCCACTACGATGTCGGCAACGATCTCTATGCTGCAATGCTCGACCGCCGCATGATCTACAGTTGTGCCTATTGGGACGGCGGTGCGCGTACCCTCGATGAGGCGCAGGAGGCGAAGCTCGATCTGATCGCCCGGAAACTCGATCTCCAACCCGGGATGCGTGTGCTCGACATTGGGTGTGGTTGGGGTGGCACAGCTCAGTATCTGGCCGAACGCTACGGTGTCCACGTTGTGGGTATTACCGTATCGAAGGAGCAGGCCGAACTGGCGCGTGACCGTTGCCGTGGTTTACCGGTCGCCATCCGGCTTGAAGATTACCGCCAGACGACCGGTGTCTTTGACCGCATCATCTCGGTCGGTATGTTCGAGCATGTAGGTTATCGCAACTACCGTACCTTTATGAGAACGGCTCGCCGCCTGCTCGCCGATGATGGTCTCTTGCTCCTCCACACGATTGGTTCAAATGTCGCTTACCAGGGTCGCGATGCGTGGATCGAACGGTACATCTTCCCCAATTCAATGTTGCCGTCGCCCCGTTTGCTAACTGCAGCATTTGAGGGGTTGTTTGTACTCGAAGATTGGCATAACTTTGGTGTCAACTACGTTGCAACTCTCAAAGCGTGGCATACCAATTTCGAGCAGGCATGGCCACGCTTGGCGCAGCGGTATGGCGAGCGCTTCTACCGTATGTGGCGTTTGTATTTACTCATGAGTGCAGGGAGCTTCATGGCCCGAGCCAGCCAACTGTGGCAATTGGTGTTGTCACCGCGGGGTGTACGCGGCGGCTATCGCTCGGTTCGATAGTGATGGCGCAGCGGCATCGCGCAGCAGTGCCGCTGTGCCGGGTGGCTATACCTGCAATCGTCGTTCCATGAAGACGGTTTCGGCAATCGGTGTTGGATAATAGGGAGGACAGCGGGTAAACCCGAGCGCTTCGTACAGCCGAATCGCACTGTGCATAGAAGGCAGGGTATCGAGGCGCATCAGCTCGTAGCCGATGGCTATCGCTTCGGCAACGATCTTGCTGACCAACAAGCGGCCCAGTCCAAACCGACGAAACGGTGGTCGCACGTAGAGCCGCTTCATTTCGCAGATCGTTGCCGAAAGCGGACGTAAGGCAACACAACCGGCGGCGCTACCTTCAGCCAGTGCGAGGAGTAGGCGACCTTGTGGTGGTGCATATGCGCCCGGAAGCGTGGCTAATTCGGCCTCGAACCCCTGATACCCGAGATCAATCGGGAGGCTAGCTGCGTATTCACGGAAGAGTGCTCGGATGAGATCCAGATGGTCGGTAGCATTTGCCTGCCCGTCAATCCAATGTAGCAAAAAACCTCTTGACATACTCGCCTCGATGTGATATATTACTACACGCGACGCGGCGTGGAGCAGTGGCAGCTCGTCGGGCTCATAACCCGAAGGTCGCAGGTTCGAATCCTGCCGCCGCTACCAACATGATACAACGCCGGAGCATAACGCTCCGGCGTTTTGTTGTGTTCCGAAGTATCCCGATAGCACCTTGACTACCGGTACGGACAGATCGCGTGGTCACAGGTCAACGGCGCGCAACACCGTATGAACGGCGTTGTCATCGGGGAGGCATAACGCCATCTTGTCATACCGCAATGTGAGCACGTTTCATAGTACCCTATTTGACCAAACGACTCAATGATGGCCGATCATTAGCTCTCCACATCGATACACGATAGAGACGCTCAGCCGTGCGGTCGTGCAAAGGGCCATCACCATCGCACTGCAACGCCGTAGTTGTGCCAACCGGCAAGGTATTGCTTACAAGACCGCAGGCGGATACGGCACCGGCAATGGTGGTGCTCGGTGTGGATGGTGTTGTGCAGTGGGTGAATCAACGGTTTGCCCGAACCACCATGTTGGCATGGCAAGTGCAGGCGCTCTTGCCTGACGAGAGCGCTCGTGCGCCGGCACTTGTATGCCAATCTTCCCCGAGTGATGTGGGGTTTGTCGGAGGGATTCTGCGGGGGCCGGCTGCAATGCCGGTATCGTCGTGCGCACGTGCAGACAAACAGGCCTCTCTAGCAACAATAACACTAGCGAGGCCTGCGGCAATGATCAAGCCGGCCTGGCATGAAGTGTCAGAAATCTAGATGCTAATCCGCTGCCACAGCCGTTGGCGCCTCAACCGGTGGGTTGAGGGCAATGACCGTGGGTGTGCTATTGAGCTTCCGGCCCAGGGCATGCACGGCCTCGGCGATGATGGTGACGCAGCGATCGGCCTCTTCGCGGGTGAGAATCAACGGTGGGGCCAGTTGGATGACCGGTTCGAGCCGGTCATCGGCCCGGCAGATCAAGCCGCGCTGCTTCAATTGTTCGCTCAACCAGCTCATCAACCGCTCTTCAGCAATGGACTCGCGGGTGGTCCGGTCACGCACCAGCTCAATCGCCATAAACATGCCCATCCCGCGCACATCGCCGACATTGGGGTGCTGACCAATCGCTGCCTCTAGTTCACGCATAAGGTACGTCCCCATCTCACGGCTGCGCTCAAGCAGGTGTTCACGTTCGATAATGTCGAGATTTGCGAGCGCGGCAGCGCAGCTCGCCACGTGTCCACCGAAGGTAATACCGTGCATGAACTTGTCGGCGTCATTCTCGGAAACAAACATGTCGGCAATGGTGTCACGCACAATTGCCGCACCGAGCGGTGCATAGCCACTGGTAATCCCTTTGGCGCAGGTAATGATGTCGGGGTGAACCGCCATCGCCGTGGAACCGAACCAGTCACCTACCCGCCCAAAACCGCAGATGACTTCATCGACAATCATCACAATCCCGTAGTGATCGCAGATTTGGCGGATACGTTGGAGGTAGCCGGGCGGCGAGACGATCGCACCGCCGCTATTCTGGACTGGTTCCATGATGATGGCGGCAATTGTCTCCGGCCCCTCAAACTCAATCAGGCGCTCGACCTCATCAGCGCAGACGCCACGGCAGCCACTGTGTAAAGCACAGTAATCGCAGCGGTAGCGATAGGGGAGCGGTACGTGGCGCGCTCCCGGAACCAGTGGGCCGAACCCGTTGCGGATCGAGGTCACACCATTAACCGACAGGGCACCCATCGAGGTACCGTGATAACTAATCCGGCGGGCAATGATCTTGGTACGGTCGGCAAATCCACGGCGGCGTTGATAGGCTTTTGCCAGCTTCAGGGCAGTTTCAACCGCATCTGAGCCACCGGTGGTCAAGAAGACCCGTGAGCGAGGGCCGGTCGGACTAAGAGCGGCTAGCCGTGCCGATAGATCGATTTGGGGGAGGCTGGGGAAGCTAAAGGGGCTAACGTATGCAATCTCGCTCAGTTGCGCACTGATCGCCTCAATGATTTCGCGGCGACCATAACCAACATTGACTGTGAAAAGACCGGACAAACCATCAATATACTCGTGACCGTCTTGATCCCACACGCGCGAACCTTCACCGCGCACGAGCACAGTGGGTCGCGCGCCGGTACTGGAGAAATGGCCCATTTGGAAGAAGTGTAACCACACATTGTCGCTGAGGGCCTGTAATCGATTGTTCGTCAAGGTACTCATATAGCCTCACTAACTACGTCCGCTACCGTGGTCTCCGGCGCGCAATGCGCGACTGCTACGCCGCAGTAGGCAATTAGGGGAAACCACATCGTAGGCACTCGCCCCGACGCTGGCGCGGACACGGACACCAGGGCAACACACCGAACATCAACCTCGGTGCAACTGAGATGTGCGCGGCCCTGACTCACGCACACCGCATTGGTATCAATCTGCCAATGGTTTTCCTTTCTAGCCGGTATACACCGGCGCTAGCAACAACAACGCAGCGCGTACACCAAACCATCCGGGTGTAGCAGACGCTACCCGTGATCGGAATGGTTCGTGTCGCGCGGTTAATTATCGACGAGACGTAGCACCCGGAAGGCTTCGGCGTAGGCAACGCCAATCTGCGCGCCGTTTTCGGCATCCCACTTGCGCACCCAATCGGCGACTTCGGGGCCGAGTTGCGATCGATGACAGAGCAAGCTCTCGATCTTTTGCTCGATCCGGTCACTAATGTCTAGATAAAGATCGGGTGCTGGTGGGAACATCAGGTAGAGTTCGCGCACTTTGTGCGGCTCGTAGCCTTCGGCGAGCAGTTCTGGAAAGATGGGGCGCGTTTCGGCGCTGGGAAAGACGGCATAGATCGCTGCTTCGCCAGCCGCACGATGGTCAGGGTGATTAATGTAGCTCTTGCCGGCAAAGACCAGCGTTGGGTCCTGGCAGAGGACACGGAATGGACGTACCTCACGGATGAGGCGCGTCAGTTCGCGTCGTAATTCGAGGGTGGGTTGTAACACGCCATCACGATAGCCAAGGAAGCGCACATCATGCACACCCAAAACAGCAGCGGCGGCCCGCTGTTCTTTCTGCCGACGTTGGACTAAAGCGGTGAGATCGGCTCCCGGTTCGTTTGACCCGGCCGATCCGTCGGTAACGATGCAATAGGTAATCGGATGCCCGGCTGCTGCCCAACCGGCAATCGTGCCGGCAGCGGCGAACTCTATATCGTCAGCGTGAGCGGCTATCACTACGATGGGTTCGGGTGGGACATGCATACAACCTCCTTATCCTAGTCTACACGAATTGAAGGGGTTTTGTCTAGAGGGTTGTAACGAAGGATGTCGTACCATCAGATGGTCGTTGGTGCTTATTCCTACAACCAGATCACTGCTAAAGCAAAAGTTGTAATCTCACCGGTAGTTGCAGTACAATTAAAGGCAGAGCTTTCCCAATTCGCTCAAAACGTGAGGAGTCAATATGCAACGACGGGGCTGGAATCCGGCAACGTGGGTTAGTTTGGTCCCTAATGGTTTGGGTCAGGTGAAGCCCAACCATTATTGGGAAATCGTGCGCACTATTTGGGAAAATCGCGATAACTTAGGTACAGCATGGCGCATTTTGCACAAGGGTGTATGCGATGGTTGTGCTCTCGGTACAACCGGCCTGCGCGATTTTACTATGAAGGGTGTTCACCTCTGCACAGTACGGCTGAATCTGTTGCGGCTCAATACAATGCCGCCACTCGATATTCGCCGTCTCGCCGATGTAGCCTCCCTGCAATCACTCAACGGGCGTGAGTTGCGGGCGTTGGGTCGTCTCCCTTATCCGCTGATCCGGCGTCGCGGTGAAGCCGGTTTCCGCCGCCTAACGTGGGATGAAGCCTTAAACGAGATTGCCACCCGTATTCGCGCTGTCGATCCGCGTCGGATCGCATTCTATCTAACCTCGCGCGGGATTACCAACGAGACGTACTATGTGGCGCAGAAAGTAGCGCGTTTTCTGGGTACGAACAACGTCGATAACGCGGCTCGTCTGTGTCACGCGCCGAGTACCACCGCGATGAAACAGACGCTCGGCGTCGCCGCTTCGACCTGTAGTTATCGCGATTGGATCGGGACCGACGTGTTGGTGTTTATCGGGAGCGATGCTCCCAACAACCAACCGGTGACGACGAAATATCTCTATTACGCGAAGCAGCACGGGACCCGCATTGTGGTGATTAACCCCTATCGCGAGCCGGGCCTTGAGCGCTATTGGGTACCGAGTGTGTTTGAAAGCGCTTTGTTTGGTACGCGGCTTGCCGACCGCTTTTTTCAGATCCAGATCGGTGGGGACATAGCGTTTCTCAACGGTACGCTGAAACACCTGATCGAACGCGGTTGGCTCGACCGTGCCTTTATCGATGCACATACCCGTGGGTTCGACGAGATGCAGGCGACGTTGGCAACCCAATCGTGGACGGAACTAGAACAGGCGAGCGGTTCGACCCGTGCCGAGATGCTGGCGTTTGCCGAACTATTGGCCCACGCGAAGAGTGCCGTCTTTGTATGGAGTATGGGGATTACCCAGCACGAGTACGGCGTTGAGAATGTCAAAGCGATCATTAATGTAGCGCTGGCACGCGGCTTTATCGGTCGTGAGTATTGTGGTGTCATGCCGATTCGTGGCCATAGTGGCGTGCAGGGTGGTGGTGAGATGGGCTGTACCGCGACCACATTTCCCGGCGGTAAGCCGGTGAATGCCGAGCATGCCCGTTGGCTGAGCGAGCAGTGGGGTTTTGCCGTACCCGATTGGAAAGGGCTAAGCTGTGGCGAGATGATCGATGCCGCTTACGATGGGCAACTTGAGGTATTTTATGCCGTCGGTGGCAACTTTCTCGATACAATGCCAGATCCGGCCTATATCCGTACTGCGTTGAGCCGTCCGGCCCTGCGTGTTCATCAGGATATTGTGCTTTCGAGCCAGATGCTGGTCGATCCCACCGATACAGTCATCTTGCTCCCGGCGGCGACGCGCTACGAGCAACGCGATGGCGGTACCGAGACAAGCACCGAGCGTGAGATTATCTTCTCCCCATATATCACCCCGCCACCGGCTGAGGCGCGCAGTGAGTGGGAGATTCTGATGCATGTCGCCGAACGCACCTATCCTGAACGGTCACGACTGATCCGTTTTGGCGATGGTCAGCAGATTCGTGATGAGATTGCGCGGATTGTTCCTGAGTACGACGGTATTCAGCATCTGCGCAAAGCCGGCGATCATGTGCAATGGGGAGGTCGTATTCTCTGTCGCGATGGTGTTTTTGCGACCCGCGATGGGAGAGCGCAGTTTACCCCACTCACGCCACCGGATACAAATCTCCCGCCAGGTATGTTCGTGCTCAAGACGCGACGTGGGAAGCAATTCAATTCGCTGATTCATGATGAACGCGATCCACTCAACGGGGCACACCGCGATGATGTGCTGATCAATCCAGACGATGCGGCTCGGTTGGGAGTACGGGAAGGTGAGTGGGTTGTGCTGCGCTCAGCAGTAGGTGAACTCCGGGCACGGATCAAGTTTGCTCCATTGAAGTCGGGGAACGTGCAGGTCCATTGGCCGGAAGGAAATGTCTTGATCGATGCACATCGGCGCGATCCGGGGTCAGGTGTTCCGGCGTACAAAGCCATCGTGAGTATTCATCCGGTCGAGGTGCCGGTGATGGTTGAATGACGCAACGGGTTGAGGCGCGTGGTTGGGCCTCGTACCACCAAGTGAGGAACTTGCATGGCTCGGCATAGGGAGCGATGCCCGCCCGGCGGCGCGTGGTTGGGTCTTGTACCACCAAGTGAGGAACCGATGATCTCCCGAGCAACCGTTCGTCGGCATACCGTAGTCAAGGTGCGCGAGGGGTATTGCCGGCGCGAAAAAGATGCGGTCGTCGTCGAAGAGCCGCTGGAGATACGGCTCGCCATACCGAGTACTCAGCAGACAGTGCAGCTCGCCACCCTAATGCGCACCCCTGATGCCGATGTGGAGTTGGCTACCGGGTTTCTATTCGGTGAGGGTATTATTCGTGATCGCTACGACATTACGACCATTCGCTACTGTGTTGATGCGGAACTCGATGACGAGGTGCGCTTCAACACACTCATGGTCAATCTGCACGCCGACCGTGATCTTGATCTTGAGGCGCATCGTCGCTTCTTCTTCGCCTCTTCTTCGTGCGGTGTTTGTGGTAAAGCCTCGCTCGAGTCGCTTCATCTCCGGGGCTGTACACCGCTGATCGACGATCCGACGGTGCGGGTCACGTGTACCGTTTTGGCTGGGCTCGATGACACGCTGCGGCAAGCGCAACGACTCTTCGCGCGTACCGGTGGTCTGCATGCTGCCGCCCTCTTCACTACAAGTGGACAATTGCTTACCCTGTATGAAGACATCGGTCGGCACAATGCCGTTGATAAGCTGATCGGTGCTCACGTCCTCAACGGCACTCTGGCTCACTTGCGCCAATCGATGCTGGTCGTCAGTGGGCGGGCGAGCTTTGAGATTGTGCAAAAAGCATTAATGGCCCGCATTCCGATTGTGGTCGCTGTCGGCGCACCGTCAACATTAGCGGTGACGTTGGCTCAGCACTTTCATATGACCCTCATTGGTTTTCTCCGAGGTGCGGTGTGTAATATCTATACCGGTGTCGAACGGGTGGTACGCGTAGACGATCATTAATAAGGTGATGAATGTGATCCACGCGCAACCTACATAGAGATACTCAATGCAAATTTGGACTAAGAACGATCATCAATAAGGTGATGAATGTGATCCACGCGCAACCCTACGTGAACGCAGTTCGTACCGGTGTGGGTTATAGGCAACGCCCATGTAGTCTGTACCCAAGACCTGCATTCATTCAGGTGACCGCCCGAGCGATCCAACGTGTGGTATCACTCAGGCGGGCCTATCCGACGTGCAATCGTTACGCAATCGTGCGCGCCATCCGCCGCCGCACCGCGTAGAAAATGGCGAGGAAGTTATAGACCATGTGGAAGAGATACGTAAACGGCAAGAGGACAAACAACGCTAACCCTAGCAGTGCATGGAAGTAAACAATACCGGGAACGAGATGCAAACGGGCGAGAAGTTCTGTCCAGATAATACAGAAGATAATGGTGCGCACAACGAGCCGATCCCACGGTAACCGACCGGGTGTACGGATGCCTTTGGCCGCGTGGTCAATGTCACCAACGACGGCGCCGCTCCATCGGCGCAGCAGCACCGTCATGAGATGCACATTACCGAGGACTGCAAAGCCGACGGCGATCCACGTGATACCGATAAACACGGGAGCAAACTGACCGAACAGAAATCGCGCCTGCAACATTTCGCCGTTGCCGAAGATGATGGCAAGCAGATTGGCCGGTGAGTAATTAAAGCTCTCTTCGAGATGCAAAGCCACATCCGGTACCGGTCGCCCGAGCACGATTACTGCAAAAACGATGAGCGCCGAAATGCTATACCCGATCACCTCGGTGATAATCGCCACGTGATACAATAGATAGCCACGGCCCCACGTCGGGTTTGACCGGCGATAAAAATGCTTAAACGGTCCAAATAGCACCGCATTCAAGGCCGCCAAGACGCCCATGCGTTGCGGCATCGGTACGAACGTTGGCGACACGCCCCGCGGATGGCGTTTCGTCAGCAGCGCGACGCCGAACCGACCTAACCGTAAGCCCACCCCGACCACAAAGATCGTCAGCGCCACCGGCGCAATGATATTCAACAATTCGATCATCACTCACCTCCTGCGTACTATCGTCTGACTAACCTACCGACAGCATTCCGGATCGAGCGACATCGCAAACTCCCGCCACGATCGGAGGAGATCGTAGACCTGTGGATGATCTTTGCTAAATCGCTTCACAATATCGTCTTTCTCCAGCCACTCAAGCAACCCCGGAAAATCGGGTTGCTGCATCAGTGTCGCAATCTGGCCCTCGATACTATGTGCGATAAAGAACTCATGGTCACGATGTCGCAGCTCAGCAGGGACGCGCATACGATCGAGTTCACCGCGTTTTGCCAGCGCCGGCTCCATTGCGGCATACACGACCTCGAACAGCACCAGCGCCATCCGCTCGCCGGTGGGCGAGAGATTGTACGTCTGGCAGGTATCTTCCAGCGATAACGTACAAACCACACACGGTGAGGTGACATAATCTGCACCGGTAGCGCGAATTTGGTTTGCCTTCAGCACCGAGATCTTGCGCCGTAGATTCGTGTTTTCCGGCAACCGCATGCCACCAGCCCCACCGTTGCAGCAGTAGTTGTGCTCGCGGTTTGGCGTCATCTCGATGAAATTATCGGTGACTAGATGCAACAGCTCGCGGAACAGATCACCCAACCCAGAGAGGCGCGTTGCGTAGCATGGATCGTGCAAGGTTACCTTCAACTGGGTCTTTTCAACCGGTAACCGTCCTTCCCGGATGAGATCAAGCATCAGAGAATCAACACTGATAATCGGGTAGCGGAAGGGGCGACCAAGCGTTTCAGTTGCCTCGGCGTATAGGGTGCGCGTATCGCAGCCACATTCCACCAGCAGGATCGCTTTCACACCTAACCGATCGGCTTCCTCCTCCCAGTCCAACAACATTTGCTTCGACAGGTTGTGATGAACAGCAATATGATCAATTTCAGTACCGGTATCGATAACATAAGGTGAGATGGTATAACTGACACCAGCAGCATTGAGAATTTTAATGAGTTTGATACCGTAATCGGGGATTTTCGTATTTCCGGCAGCCGGACAAACAAAGAGCAGTTCGGCGCCGGACACATTGACCGGCACCTCTAGCCCTTCACTGCGCAAGAACAAACCGACTCGACCGAGCACCTGTGCCGCCGTCAGGCCAAAGCTGTGACGGTGACGGTCGGTGTTCTCGATAATTGACCGAATCGTTGGATTGGCGAGGCTTAGACCCGAATCGGCATACGCAGCACGGGCTAGACGCACCATGCGGCGAATACTGATACCGGATGGACAAGCCAACGTACAGCGTCCACAAGCCGTACAGGCCCAGAAATACTGCATATTCTCTTTCAAATCGGCAACGGTGGGTGTCGTCACGAGTCCGAGTACACCCCCGATCCGACCTTCGACCGTCAGATAGCGCTGATAAATCTGGCGGAGCAAACCGGTCTTGTGGGTTGGATGGAGCTTTTCGTCACCGGTCACGAGATACCACGCGCACGCCTCCCCGCACATCTTGCAGTTCATGCATGCTTCGAGGTTCACCACGTCTTCGGCGGTCATGTTGCGCCGCAGCGAGTCGACAAACAGTTGCATTTCTGCTTCCATGCTTGCACTCCTTTCTTACTCTTGTTGACTATCTCACTGCTCAATTCATTACTCTCGGTATCGCAAAGGCGGGCCTGCCGATCTGCACTATTAGATGGTGAGATACGGGTAGACACTACGCATACAGTACGATTGTGTCGTCATCGAGAGGCAACCGCTGTCTGCGTGATCTTTGCCTCGATACGGGGAGAGCAATGCAAGCTCAATACTAACAAGATATCCGTGAGCATTGAGTGAAAATATTACCACCGAGAATTGTTATATGATCTGTTTTGTATAAATTGTGACATTTTTTGCAGAAAATATGTGATAAAATTCACGGATAAATTGTGACGGTAATTACGAAAAAAGAGTGCAAAATTCGTACTTTTGCATCGAAAGATACGAAGATGGTTCTCTAAACATACGGTTATGCACGAACCACGATCTCACAGCACAAGAGGGGCAGAGCCGTTATTCGTGGCTCTGCCCCTCCCGTCTACACACTGTGCGTGGCGTTATTCGTTGCCTCCCCCAAGTTCGGCGGTGGCCGTGAGGGCAGAGGTCCCATCCGGTCCTTGCGCTTCCAACTCAACCTGATCGGTGCCAAAGCGGGCGATAAGGCGGAACGGGGCAAGATCGAACAGTGGTGCTTGACTACGGAACCGGAAGCTGCTGATCGGGCGGGTGGTATGGTGGCGGGCAAGCTCCATCAGCAGCACTGCGACAAGAGGGCCATGCACGACCAAACCGGGGTAGCCTTCTTCCTGCTGGGCATACGGACGGTCGTAGTGGATGCGGTGTGCATTAAACGTCAATGCCGAGAACCGGAAGAGTAAGCGCGGATCGGGGGTAACGATGCGGGTAATAGCATCGGTGACCGGTGGCAGCTCAACCGGCACCGGTGCTGGAACCGGTGCACCCGGTTCGCGATAGACGATATCCTGCTCTTCTTCGATACAGAGGTTCTCGCCTTGGTAGATTTGATAACCGACGGTCACAAAGGCAAGCGGGCCGGTACGACCGGTCTTTTGGGTGATATTGCGAATTACGCCCTCACGACGGGCCGGCTGCCCGATCAGCAACGGCCGGTGAAAGCGGATTCTTGCCCCCGCAAACATACGGCGCGGATACGGGATTGGTGGAATAAAACCACCACGTTGGGGGTGGCCGTCACTGCCGAGTTGTGATTGTGGTGCGCGGGGAAGAAAGTAGAACCAATGCCACAGGGGAGGTAAGGGTGCTCCTACGGTAAGTGTTGCTGAGGGTGGCTCGAGTGTAGCTGCCGCAGCTAATGCCTGTGCGAGGCAAATCTCATCCTCGACCAACTCCGTTTGTCCGATCCACGCCGTCCAGTCCGCTTCGCTCATAGTCGTTCGCTCCTTGCTATGCTACGGTTGCTTTCTCCAATCGGCTTTGTTGTCTATTATGCTCTCGTCTATAGTCTAACGATCCAGCTATAAGGATTTACTTATATCAACTCACAGTTAAAAGTTATCAACAGGCAATTGCACAATCGAGTACTCTATGCTATTGTAAAACTACACGAGATTTTTATCCCTACCCTTCTTGTCTTTTTGTGCAAAGCTCATGGCCATGGTGGCCCGTATAGAGCCTTGACGTGCTCTATGCGATAGTTCGTTTTGTGTATTTTTGAGGAGCGGTAAACGATGGCAAAAGGCTCACGCCCGACAAAAACGACTCAAGCAACGACTGAAACGACGGAGATGACGGAGACCGAAATGCCGGTGGTAGTGACAGCAGACCTCGAATCTGCACCAGGAGCTGATCCGACTCCGCCTGCTGCGGAGCCGCAACCTGAACCGGCAGTGGTACGTGATCGACTACCGCTCAGCGGCATTCGTGTGATCGATGTCGGTAATTTCTTGGCCGGTCCCTATGCAGCTTCAATTTTAGGGGAATTTGGCGCCGAGGTGTTGAAGGTTGAACATCCTCTTGGGGGCGACCCGATGCGCCGATTCGGTACGGCTACTACACGCCATGACGCTACGCTAGCGTGGCTGAGTGAAGCACGGAACCGCAAGTCGGTAACCATCGATTTGCGGCAGCGGGAAGGTGTGGACCTCTTTCTGAAGCTGGTAGCGAAATCTGATATTTTGGTCGAGAATTTTCGGCCCGGTACGATGGAGGAGTGGGGGTTATCGTGGCCGACGTTGCAGTCTGTCAACCCCGGCTTGATTATGCTACGTGTGTCAGGGTACGGCCAAACCGGTCCGTACCGCCGTCGATCCGGTTTTGCCCACATTGCCCATGCCTTTAGCGGTCTATCGTACCTTGCCGGTTTTCCCGGTGAAACACCGGTTTTGCCCGGTACGGCACCGCTCGGTGATTATATCGCCAGTCTCTTCGGCGCGATTGGGATCTTGATCGCACTCCGCCATCGTGAGAAAACCGGGCGTGGCCAGTTGATCGATGTCGGGATTTATGAGGCAGTCTTTCGTATTCTTGATGAAATTGCCCCGGCTTATGGTCTGTTTGGCAAGATTCGCGAACGTGAAGGTGCGGGAAGCTTTATTGCCGTGCCCCATGGTCATTTTCGTACTAAAGACGGGAAATGGGTGGCGATTGCCTGTACCACCGATAAAATGTTTGAGCGGTTGGCCGAGGCGATGGAACGCCCTGAATTGGCTTCGCCTGAGTTGTACGGCGATCAACGGAAGCGCTTGGCAGCCCGCGATGTCGTGAATCAGATTACCATCGATTGGGTTGGTTCCCTCACGCGCGATGAGGTGATGCGCCGCTGTTTGGAAAAAGAGGTACCGGTTGGACCGCTCAACAGTATTGCCGATATGTTCAACGATGAACATTTTCGTGCGCGGGGTAATCTGGCACGGATCGAAGCCGAAGGTGTCGGTGAAGTGGTAGTTCCCAATGTGATCCCGACGCTGTCTGAAACACCGGGTCGGATTACCAATCTTGGGCCGCCGCTGGGTAATGCGACGTATGAGGTGCTGCGCGAGTTGCTCGATATTTCTGCTGAAGAGATCAAGCATTTGCGTAGCCGCAAAATTATCTAGGGCGTACCGATAGAATGTAAACCGGCAAAGGTGAAGAGGTGTACCTGTTCTCCGTTGCAAACCCGCATATAGAACGAGGTATAGGTGATGACTGAAACCGATACGACGTTGCCTTTAGCAGGCCTCCGCGTCATCGATGCTGCAACCGTGATTGCAGCACCCTTCTGCGCGACGCTGCTCGGTGAGTTTGGGGCCGATGTGTTGAAAGTTGAACATCCGATTGGTGGTGATGCGCTACGTCGCTTTGGTACCCCGACTACACGCGGTGATACGTTAACGTGGTTGAGCGAGTCGCGTAATAAGCGTTCGGTAACGCTGAATCTGCAACATCCTGAAGGGGCGCGGGTCTTTAAAGAACTGGTTGCGCAAGCGGATGTGCTCTGCGAGAATTTTCGTACCGGAACACTCGAAAAGTGGGGATTAGGCTGGGATGTGCTCAGCAAGATTAACCCACGCCTGATTATGCTCCGTGTGACCGGGTACGGCCAAACCGGTCCCTATCGTGACCGTCCCGGCTTTGCCCGCATCGCCCACGCCGTCGGTGGGATCGCGTATCTGGCCGGTATGCCGAAGGGGACGCCGGTCACGCCCGGTTCAACCACTCTCGCCGATTACATGACCGGTCTATACGGCTGTATCGGGGTTCTGCTCGCTTTGCGCTACCGCGAACAGACCGGTCGCGGTCAATATGTCGATGCTGCGCTCTACGAGTCGGTCTTCCGCTGTAGTGATGAATTGGTTCCCGCGTATGGGATGTACGGTAAGGTGCGTGAGCGGCACGGCTCGCATTACAACGAGTTTGCCTGTCCCCACGGTCACTTCCAGACCAAAGACGGGAAATGGGTGGCGATCTCGTGCGCGACAGACAAGCTTTTTGCCCGTCTTGCTAACGCGATGGGTCGCCCTGAGTTGGCCTCGTCGAGTGTGTATGGCGATCAGAAAGTCCGTCTTGCCCACGCCAGTGATGTTAACGAGATCGTGCGTGATTGGTGTAGCTCGTTGACCCGCGCCGAAGTCCTCGAACGGTGCTATGCAACTGCCACGCCGGCAGCGCCGCTCAACGATATTGCTGATTTCTTCGGTGATCGCCATGTTCATGCCCGGCGCAATTTGGTCGCCATCGATGCCGAGGATCTTGGTGAAACACTGATTATGCCCAATATCGTGCCGAGACTCTCGGAAACCCCCGGCAAGATTCGCTCGCTTGGTCCCAAACTCGGTGAACATACGGAGGAGGTGTTGAAAGAGTGGCTGGGGATGAATGACGATCAGATCGGTGAGTTGCGCGCCAAGCGAGTGATCTAGGCAGAGGTTTTAGCACTGTGACGGTTCCGTGTGATCGTCACAGTCTGATACGGCAAGAGGAGTCCATGAACGGCATTCTCAGTGGTATGCGTGTCGTCGAAGGCTCAGCCTTTGTTGCTGCACCGCTCGGCGGGATGACGTTGGCTCAGTTGGGTGCCGATGTGATTCGCTTTGATCCCATCGGTGGTGGTCTCGATTACAAGCGCTGGCCGGTTACCCTTGATGGAAAGCATAGCTTGTTTTGGGCCGGTCTCAACAAAGGCAAACGCTCTATCGCGGTCGATATTCGCCATCCGCGTGGTCAAGAGCTACTGACCCAATTGATCTGCGCTCCCGGTGATAACGCCGGTCTCTTTATTACCAACTTTCCCGCCCGTGGTTGGTTGAGCTACGATGCCCTCAGGCGCCATCGCGCCGATTTGGTTATGGTGAATCTGGTTGGCCGACGGGATGGTGGGTCGGAGGTTGACTATACCGTTAATCCGCAACTTGGCCTGCCATTTATGACCGGCCCCGTTACCTCGCCTGATGTCGTCAATCATGTGTTACCGGCGTGGGATCTCATCACTGGCCACATGATTGCACTCGGCTTGTTGGCTGCCGAACGTCATCGCCGGCTGACTGGTGAAGGGCAATTGGTCAAGCTGGCTCTCAAAGATGTCGGGCTAGCGATGATCGGTCATCTTGGTATGATTGCCGAGGTGATGGTGAATGACACCGACCGGCCCAAACAGGGGAATTATCTCTACGGTGCGTTTGGGCGCGATTTCGAGACACTCGACGGGAAGCGGGTGATGGTTGTCGGTTTGACCGATTTGCAATGGAAGGCGTTGGGGAAGGCGACCGGCCTGAGCGATGCATTCAACGCTCTCGGCGAGCGATTGGGGCTCAACATGGATGAAGAGGGCGATCGGTTCCGCGCTCGCCGTGAGATTGCTGCACTGCTTGAACCATGGTTTCACGCACGCACGCTCGCCGAAGTACGTAAGGTGTTCGAGCAACACCGTGTGACATGGGCGCCATACCGGACGGTGCGTGAAGCGATTGCTCAAGACCCAGATTGCTCCACCGATAACCCTATGTTTGCTATGGTCGAGCAACCGGGGATCGGTTCATATCTGATGGCCGGATCACCGCTTGATTTTAGCCAAGTGCCACGCTTACCCGTGCGGCCGGCACCCCGGCTCGGTGAACATACCGACGAGATTTTATTGGAGGTGCTTGGATTGAGTGAAGGTGAAGTAGGTCGGTTACACGATGAAGGGATTGTCGCCGGACCGGAGGTTTTGGAATAACGCAGAGACGCGATGCGTGCAGCAGTCGCAATGAGGAAACGGTGCAGCGATAGTGCTGTTGATTCTTTGCATCTTTGCGTTGAGCGTTGCATCTGAATTTAGGAGGCAATGATGCGTAAACTACCGCACAATTTCTACAAACCATTGGCCATCGGTGCTCCTGAACCAATCCGTGAATTGCCGGTACGCCCGGAGCGGGTTGTTCATTTCTTCCCACCCCACGTTGAAAAGATTCGTGCCCGTATTCCCGAAGTTGCCAAGCAAGTTGATGTCTTGTGTGGCAACCTCGAAGATGCTATTCCGGTTGATGCGAAAGAGGCTGCCCGCGCCGGCTTCATCGAGGTTGTGCGCAACACCGATTTCGGCGATACGGCAGTCTGGGTGCGGGTAAATGCCCTCAACAGCCCATGGGTGCTCGATGATATTGCCGAAATTGTGGCGAATGTCGGTAATAAACTCGATGTCATCATGATCCCGAAAGTTGAAGGGCCGTGGGATATCCACTTTGTCGATCAATATCTTGCGCTGCTGGAGGCTAAACATCAGATTCGCAAACCTATTCTCATCCACGCCCTTCTCGAGACGGCGCAAGGGATGGTCAATCTCGAAGCGATTGCCGGAGCTAGTCCGCGTATGCACGGCTTCAGCCTCGGTCCGGCCGATCTAGCCGCCTCGCGTGGGATGAAGACGACGCGGGTTGGCGGCGGCCATCCGTTCTACGGTGTCTTGGCCGATCCACAAGAAGGCCAGACTGAACGGCCCTTCTTCCAGCAAGACCTCTGGCATTACACTATCGCCCGCATGGTCGATGTTGCCGTTGCCAACGGGCTACGTGCCTTCTACGGCCCCTTCGGCGATATTAAGGATGAAGCCGCCTGTGAAGCCCAATTCCGCAACGCCTTCTTGCTCGGCTGTACCGGTGCGTGGTCGTTGGCGCCAAATCAAATCCCAATTGCCAAGCGCGTCTTTAGCCCTGATGTGAACGAGGTGCTTTTCGCCAAACGCATTCTTGAGGCAATGCCCGATGGTTCTGGGGTGGCAATGATCGACGGCAAGATGCAAGATGATGCTACATGGAAACAGGCCAAGGTGATTGTTGACCTTGCCCGCATGATCGCCAAGAAAGACCCCGAATTGGCCAAAGCCTACGGGTTTACGGAATCATTGTAATCATTGGAGCGACGCACGCCGTGCGTCGCCCACACGGCGTGCGTCGCCCACACGGCGTGCGTCGCCCACACGGCGTGCGTCGCCCACACGGCGTGCGTCGCCCACACGGTGGTGCGTCGCCCACACGGTGGTGCGTCGCCCACACGGTGGTGCGTCACCCACACGGTGGTGCGTCGCCCTAATCGCATTGCCATCTATAAAAGGAGAACCGAATGATCAACAAAACCAATCCCGGCAATTTCTTCGAGGATTTTCGGTTAGGTCAAGAGATTGTCCATGCCACCCCCCGTACCGTCACTGAAGGAGATGTTGCCCTCTATACCTCGCTCTACGGTTCACGTTTTGCCGTAACATCATCGACTCCGTTTGCCCAGAATCTCGGCCTAGACCGCGCCCCCCTCGATAGCATGCTCGTCTTTCACATTGTCTTCGGTAAGACGGTGCCCGATATTTCCCTCAACGCTATCGCCAATCTCGGCTACGCCGGTGGACGGTTTGGCGCGGTGGTTTATCCCGGCGACACCCTTTCAACCACCTCAAAAGTGATCGGGTTACGTCAGAACAAAGATGGTAAAACCGGTGTTGTCTATGTCCACTCGGTAGGAGTCAATCAGCGCGGCGAGATGGTCTTAGAATATATTCGCTGGGTGATGGTGCGCAAACGTGATCTAAATGCACCGGCGCCAGAACCGGTGGTACCGTCGTTGCCCGATGCCGTTCCGGTGGTCGAGTTGCATGTGCCTTACCAAATTGCCCCCGGCCAGTACGATCTTGTGCGTGCCGGCAGCTCATATGTATGGGAAGATTATGAGGTCGGGGAGAAGATTGATCATATCGACGGGGTCACTATCGAGGAAGCCGAGCATATGCAGGCTACGAGGCTGTATCAGAATACGGCTCGCGTTCACTTCAACCTCCACGTTGAGCGTGAGGGTCGGTTTGGTCGGCGGATTGTCTACGGCGGTCATATCATCAGCCTCGCCCGTTCGCTCTCGTTCAACGGCCTCGCCAATGCGTTCAGCATTGCTGCTATCAATGGCGGTCGTCACACAAACCCCAGCTTTGCCGGTGATACTATCTACGCTTGGTCGGAGATTCTCGACAAAATGGAAATTCCGGGGCGTGATGATGTCGGTGCTTTGCGGGTACGCACCGTTGCCACCAAGGATCGACCGTGCCACGATTTTCCCTACCGTGACGCCGATGGTAATTACGATCCGGCGGTAGTGCTCGATTTTGATTATACTGTGCTGATGCCGCGCCGGATGGCGGCGACCACAACATCTGGGTAGGAAGAAGGCAGGCGCTGAGCGCGCACAGGCACGCCTTCAATCCTCACCTATATTTTGCGCACTCTGCGCCTTTGCATAATCTTTTGTCGGAAGCAACGTAGTAGGGTACGCACCTGCTGCTGTTCAACCGGATCAGATGCGTGTCCGGCATATGCAGCGCGGTGATACGCAAGCGTCAGTGCGCGTAATTCTTCACCGGCTTCGGCTAACTGCGGGACCGTATGCTCGGCAAACTCTGCCGGTGTTTGTGCTGGTTGGCGTGAGTAACCTCGATTGGCAGCGTAGCGCAAAGCCGCGTGGTAGCAGGTGATCGCAATATCAACCGGTGGGCGGATCGGGTCTGGTGGCGCAGTGGGCCGTCGCCCAAACGATAGTCGCCAGCGCCGATCTCGGTGCCGTTGTTTTATCTGTTGCCGCGCAGCGGTTATCCACTCGTACAAGTGTGGCCATCCCTGCTTCACCCACTGTTGACGGCGCAAGATCGTCCAAAACGCCAAACCGGTCAGTAGCGCGATACACATCCAAAAGATTAACCCCGGCCATACTGGTGGTGTACTCTCGACAGATGATGGCAGGATTGGTGGTACGATTGGCGTCACCGCATTTGCCGATGTATTCATGAGCGAACTCAAGATCATCAGTAACATCAACGGCAGCAGTGCCACAAGACTCAGCATCCCGATAAACAGGAATGAAAGGATCATCGCACACAAGAGAACAATTCCACCGATCAATAGAAGTGTCTCTTGCCAGTCATCTGGAACGAGGGGTGCTACCTGCACTGGAAGAGCGAGTGCTAAGACAAGCACCAATCCAATAGTACTTATACTCAGCCATTGCCAACTTCGATTAACCTCAGGCGCAATATCGGCTTCATCGCTCTGCCAATCGGCCAACAAAGCTCGGCGCTGGGCCAGCGTAATCAGGCTTAGGCCACCGGCAAGGTAGAGCGCCATCCAACCGGTTGCACTGAGTGGGAGCGTGTGTTGGCGATATTGCACACCCAGCGTAACGATCATCAGTAGCCCACCCCAACCGACTGCCCGACTCAGGGCAGAGACAGCTACTTGGCGGCGGGCGATGGCGTCACTGCGGTAAAAAAGCATATCAAGACTCTGCAATGGTGTCTTGAGCGGAGCGTTTGGCGTAAGTGCGGCAATTGCAGCGATACCACTGCGGCTCAGGACTGCCACAGTCAGTAGCGTGAGCAAGCAAAACAGAAACGGAGCATCGAACGCGGCGAGCGGGTCGGTAATCCACGTCATCATCGCGGCCCAACCGTTGCTTCCCTGTCCCAGGGTCGCAACGATCCGGGCTAGCGCTATCAGTCCAAACACCTCAACGGCCAGATACCGCACCGCCCCACCCTGTGTTTCGTGAAGTCCGGCAACCATCCGCGAACGCAACGCGATTGCTTCTAGACCAACCAACAAACTTGCGCCGCTCAGCCACACCATGTGCCAATCGGTAGCGGCAGTCACCGTATCACCGATCAACGTGACGAGGAGGGTAATAAGGCCTGTAATCAGAATGGTCGGCGTAACAAGCGAGGGTTGATTCATGGTATCGTTAGGATACACACTCACGGATCACGTTCATTTTACCCGATCCCATTCTCATCTGCGTATCAGTTACAATAGACCACTATATGCTATACTACCGTCGGCGCTCATCAAGGCGCATATTCATAATCGTTCCAACGCCGACAGGTGTTTCACGTCAGCTATGATACGTTCGCGTCGTCTATCGTCATACCATCGTAATGGCCGCAACGGTCGTCGCCATATCCCACCACGTCTAGTGCGTGGTCGTCCTACACCGCAGCTACCCTTGGGTCGCTGGCTCATGAACGCGCTCTTAGCCGTATTCGGGCTGATTGCCGTTGTGCTCATCGCACTCACCGGCTTCGCCTACAATGCCTACATCCAAGTCGCCGAGAGCCTTCGTCCACGCTTGGCCTTACTCGATAATCGGGCCTTGTTTGAAAACTCCCGCATGTTCGACCGCAACGGCGAATTGCTCTACGAATTCTTTGATACCGGTAAACGCACGAAAGTCTCGATTGACGAGATTAGCCCTCTCTTAATACAGGCAACTATCGCTATCGAAGATAAAACCTTTTACACCAATCCCGGTATCGATCTGGCCGGTATCATCCGCACGCTGGTCGATAGCTTACGATTGGGCGAAGAGGTGGGTGGAGCTTCAACCATCACCCAGCAGGTGATTAAAAATAGTGTGCTGACGCCGGAAGAGCGATTACCGGAGCGCCGCTACGAACGAAAACTCAAAGAGATTATTCTGGCCCAAGAGCTTGATCGCATCTATACCAAAGATCAGATTCTCGAGCTGTATCTCAACGAGAATTTCTACGGCAATCTTGCCTATGGGATTCAGGCAGCCAGCGAAGTTTATTTTGGTGTCAGTGCTGCCGAACTTGATCTGAACCAAGCATCGTTGCTGGCCGGTCTACCGCAGTTACCCTCTGTCTACAATCCGATAAACTATCTCGAACGTGACGAGCAAGGTGGCTATTTGCCGCCGGTCTTTGTTGATGATGACTGGCTCGACCCGAATGCACGTTTACCGTCCGGTACACCACTTCCTCGCATCCGCCAAGCTGCCGTCTTACGTCGAATGGTTGAAGACGGCTACATTACCGAAACACAGGCGCGACGTGCGCTGGCGACACCGCTACGCTTTGCTCCACAAGAGGCCCCGCTCAACGCGCCGCACTTTGTCTTTTATGTGCGTGATCTGCTCTTGCAGCGCTATGGACCGCAAATTGTGTACGGTGGTGGCTTACGGATCACGACCACCCTCGATCTTCAACTGCAACGGATGGCGCAAGCCACGGCCTTCGAGCGGATCGCCGAACTGGAGTCGCGGAACATCCATAACGCAGCAGTAGTGATCATGCAACCCAACACCGGCCAGATTCTGGCGATGGTCGGGAGTATCGACTACAACGCGGTGAAACCGACCAAGACCCCCGGCGAGTCGGGGAATGTCCTCGATGGGCAAGTGAACGTCGCGACTCGTGAACGGCAACCCGGTTCGGCGCTCAAGCCGTTTACCTATCTGGCGGCGATGGAACAGGGCATGACACCGGAGACGGTATTGTGGGACGTTCCAACCGAGTTTCCGACCGGTACCGGTGATTGGTATGCTCCGCAGAATTACAACGGTCAATGGAACGGGCCGGTGCGTATCCGTACCGCGCTGGCAAACTCGCTCAATATGCCAGCGGTCAAGGCGCTAAAGTTTGCCGGCATCGATTACACCATCCGGCTGCTAGAACGGGTCGGTATCCGTACCGGTCTCAAGCGTGGTGCCGGTTTTTATGGGTTGTCCCTCACGTTGGGCGGTGGCGAGGTGTCGCCATTGGAACTAACCACCGCGTACAATACGTTGGCCAGCGGTGGGCGCTACTTCCCTCCGGTTGCCATTCTCGAAATTACCGATTCGCAGGGGCGTACCCTCGAACGCTTCTCGCCGCCGGCCGGCGAACCGGTGGTCGATCCGGCACTGGTCGCGATTATCTCAGATATGCTTAGCGATGACCGTGCCCGCCAAGCAATTTGGGGCCTCAACAGCCCGTTGCGTCTCAGTCTGCCTGCGGCGGTCAAGACCGGCACGACCAACGATTGGCGAGATGCATGGGCAGTCGGTTATACGCCGTTTGTGACGGTTGGCGTGTGGACGGGAAATAACAATAACGAACCGACGGCGCGGGTGGAGAGTCTGACCGGTGGTGGGATCATCTGGCGCAACGTGATGGAGAATATCTTCCGCCTCATTGCTGAAGATGAACGTTATCGTATCCTTTTTGCCGCGCCGTTTCCTGATGGGGAAATTCAGACGGAGTTTATCTTGCCAGAAGAGGTCGTGCGCCGCCCTATCTGTGAATTGCCCGGCCCCTTTGGTGGCTACCGCGAGGAGGTGTTTACCCAAAAGATGCTGAAGCAATTGGAGGAAGCGGCCTTGTTAAGTCCGACGCCAACCGCTAATCTCACCAACTTGATCGCGGGTGATGTTCTCTGTTCAGCATACGACAAAGTGACCGTTGTCCGAATTCCTACCCCGGAAGAGTGGACGAGTAGCGGCGAGTTGCGGCCTAACCCGCCACCGGCTCCACCTACCGATCCCAAGGCGGCGCCGCCCCCGCAGGATCTCAGTGCATTGACCGATGGCGCTTACTGCCGGCCTGCCCCAGAAGCGAGCTATCCATCTGAGCTGGTGCGTGAGATTTACCTGTGGAAACTGCCACCACCTGATCCCGATGAGAAGGTTGAGTACAAATGGCGTGGTGGTGATGCCACGGTGCCGCTTAAGTACGAAGATCTCCCCGTATGTACCGAGGAGATGTTCAAACCGCCGGTGCCGGTACCACCGGTTGAAGGTGCAATCTTGATGCCCGATCTACGCCGCTTGGGTGAAAATCAGGCCAAAGAGGTGCTGGCCTTGTTGGGTATCGATCCGGGTCGCATCTACGTCGATTATCAGGGTCCCGATCGGGCCGGCGAGGATTATTACCGGTACGGGCCGTATGTGGTGCTCAGTTCATTGCCGGCAGCAGGTGAATGGATCTTGCCTGACACGACTATCGTGCTCGGCATTCGCGCGCCTGATCCCGAACCGGCGCCGCAACCTAACACTGAAACAAACCCGGAACTGCCGCCACCGACACCGGATTCGTAGTACAAGGTACGAGGCCATACCGGAGACGCACTGCCGTGCGTCTCCACATAATGAGATGCACTGCCGTGCGTCTCCACATAATGAGATGCACTGCCGTGCGTCTCCACATAATGAGATGCACTGCCGTGCGTCTCC
>NZ_JBWGQH010000011.1:48207-53689 GCF_056331925.1 Chloroflexus sp. | reverse complement strand
CACATAATGATTCAATGCAATATGGTACATTATTGGCATCCATTCCACCATCTCGTTTGGCGGTTGTAACCTCTGGCCGATTCTTTGCATCTTCTTTCACAGATGCCTGTGGTAGAGTTGCAACGATGATGAAGAAGACGTATGAAGCAAATTGTCGTGATCGGCGGCGGGCCGGCCGGAGTTGAGGCTGCCGTTGCCGCTGCAAAGGGTCATGCGCAGGTAACCTTGATCGGTGAAGGACCGATCGGTGGACGTACCGGTTGGGATAGCCTGTTACCAAGTAAAGTATGGTTGCACGCGGCTGAATTGGCCGGAGTTGCTACTCATGCTGCCGCAGCAGGGGTAACGGTTGGTGCTGTCCACGTGACCTCAACAGAGGTGCTCAACCGGATCAAAGCGGTGGCGCAGCGGTGGAGTGAGCGTGAGGCACAGCGGCTCCAAGCCGCCGGGGTCAAGGTAGTCCACGGGGTAGCTGCATTTCATAGCCCTCACGAGCTGATCGTGCGCAACGACGACTCGCAACAGACATTGACCGCCGATGCAGTGATTATCGCTACCGGTTCGGTACCACGTTTCCCACCGACAATGAAGCCCGATGGTCAGCGGATTATTGCCCCGCGGTTTGCCAGTCATCTGAACACACTGCCGCCGGACATGATCGTGATCGGTGGGGGGCCGACGGGTAGCGAGTTTGCTTCACTCTTCAGCCGGCTCGGTGTGAAGGTGACGTGGTTGGTCGGTGCGCCTGGCGTATTGCCGATGTTCGATCCGGCAGCTGGAGCGGCTCTCGCTGCCGCGATGACGGCGCATGGCGTCACGATCCATCAGATCGATGTGGAACGGGTCGAGCGGACTGAATCCGGTGTAGTTGTCACTACAGCCGATGGTGCGACCCATATCGCTGCTATGGCCTTCCTTGCGATTGGGCGAGTCCCCGATCTAAGCCGGCTCAATCTTGCTGCGGCCGGGTTGGCGGTTGGTGCCAACGGACAACTCGCGGTTGATAACTATGGTCGTACAGTCGCCGGTCACATTTTTGTTGTGGGTGATGCTGCCGGTGGGCCGATGCTGGCCAACCGCGCGCTGGCCCAGGCGTGGATTGCCGGCCGCACAGCAGCGGACCTACCGGTACCTGGCTATTGTCCGCATACCGTGGTCAGCGCTGTCTATACCGTGCCCGAAATTGCCCAAGTGGGGATTGTAGCTGGCGGTGAGGGTGAATTGCAGCGGGTACGAGCTTCGTATACTGCCTCACTCAAATCATACCTCAGTGACGAGACTGAAGGCTGGGTCGAGTTGATCTATGATGCGACGAACCGCCAGATCCGTGGTGGGATTGCGGTTGGCACACACGCAGCGGATATGTTGGCACCGGTCGCGTTAGCAATCCAAACCGGTGCGACCATCGCCGAGCTGGCTGCGGTGTTCGCTGCTTATCCCACGTTGAGTGAGGTGGTGTTTGCGGCGGCTCGTGCAGTGAAGTAGCAAGAGTGGTGAATAGGACACGGATTGAGCGGTGAGCATTCCGTATCCTATTTAGGGATAGGACGCAGTATAGATACGGGTGCAACGGATGGTCACGGGTGGTGCGATCTGGGTGCATCCGTCCCAACCCGAGCGCATCTGTGTCCTATGTTCTCATGGTTTCGTATGCAAAGTTTGCGGGTTTCCTTCTAACCGCCGCACAGCCCGCATCAGCAGCGACAACAACACCAAGATGCCCAACACTCCATACTCGAGGATTGGAATCCGCAGGACATCAGGCAACTTATGCCATTGGTGGCGCGCGCCGTAGTAGCTCAGCACAGTAGCGGCATACGCACCGCCGATCGTCCAGCGCGCCCGTTCCGGCAAGTTGAGGCCGTGCATCTGGTTGACCACAAACATCATTAAGAAGCTAAAGGTAAACATCGCTGCCAACCCGCTGCGTTTGTAGAGGGTCGAAACAACCGCGTGCGGCAAGGCCAACATCTCGAGCGTCAGCGTCCAGCGCGGGTCGCGGTGGGCATTGGTGTAGATGAGCGCCGATTGGACAAAGAGCAACAGGGTGTGGAACAGGCCAGTATAGTGCAGCGGTTTAGGGTCGATCGGGTGATACCAGAAATTATACGTCGAAGCCCACGAGAAGATATAGCCGTGGAAGCGGCGGGCAAAGCGCACGAGTTCAGCGGGAGGCATCACCTTGCGGCTGCCGAAGAAGAGACCGCGGCGCGGCGCTTCGAGGGCCAAGGCCAGCATCAGGATGAATGATACCGAACCGAGCGCACTGCCTTCGGGTACATCACGGGCCAACCCGTCATACGTATAGTGCGATTGCAGGTAATGCAGCGCCACCCCGCCGGCATTCACCGCCAGTGCCAACCAATTGAGCCGGCGCATATCGCTGGTGTAACGCAGGCGTTGGCGCTGACCGGCATAGATGCAGCCCCAAATTGCCAACTGATGGGCGAGGTAGCCGCTCCATGCCAGCCAGCGCTGGACCGGGTGCGGTTCGGCTGCGATCCAGCGGTAATCGCCGTGCTTACCGCTGTACTCGATATATTGTTCCGGCACACGGCCCACCAATGCGGCCACGCCAACCGCACCGGCGCAAGCTGCCGCCGCCGGCACCAGCAGATCGTGCGCGTTTGGCGGGGCCGGCGCATCTTCGCTCTCGCCCTCCACCCACGCCACATACCGTTGTAGCGCCCAACCGGCTAACGCGGCGCCAGCCGCGGCCGCTAACCCGCTCGCCATCGCTCGCCACGGGTGGCGGCGCGGATCGGCGGCCAATCCAGCGCATGCCGCACCTACCGCACTAACCAACGCCAACCCAATCCCGGGACGCTGCCCGCGCGCTACATCCAGCCAGTACATTGCGGCCATTGGGTTAAAGAGCGCTGCGCCTGCTAGCGCATAATTTGTGCGCGGATGAGTCATAGCCAGCCTCCTCTGGTAGCCGCAAAGCGGTAGGGTGGTCGTTAATAGTCTGGACACGAGCGGGTAATGATATGTGCAAAATCATGACATATCATACCACGCTTGCTAGTGCGTGCGAACGTTGAACACTCATAGTTAAGGATGTTCTCCATTTTGTAAATATTTGACTACTCAGATTTGACAGAATAGTGCCGGGCGAGTAGGATTTCATCGTCATTATGTGTCTAGACAAGGATTTGGACATATTGCGCGCGTACAGGTATGGCTCCCGCTCGGTCGGGAGCGCGGCGCGCAATGACAGCAGGCGCGAAAGCTCGCGCAGGAGGAAAAGGCTGTATCGCCCGGGGTGGTTGCCAAAGAGAAAGCAATGTTATACGAGGGAGCGGAGCCCCCGCAGCAATCCCCCGCTTGTGCGATGCAAGGGTGGACAGAGCGTATGAGTGCAGAGGTGGTTGAAGGTTTGGCGATGCGTTGGTGTATCCTTACCCTCTCACCCCCTCTCCCGCCGTCAGGTGGGAGAGGGTGAGCCGTGTGGTTGGCGCGCAAGGCATAGCGGGAGCGTAAGGCAGCAGCACCCTCTCCTGCACTAGCAGAGAGGGGTTGGGGGTGAGGGCGGGCAGCCCGCGCAGCGGGCTTCGTAATCCTAATTCCGGATCAGATGTTCTTTCCGTCCTTGAACTCCTGCGCCAGAGGGCGTGGAGAGCACAGTGTCCGGTGTTGAGGTATCGCACAGCGATCAACGGGTTGTGATCGACTACAATGTTCTGTCTGTTCCGTAAGCGGAATGAGTAGGGCTCATCACGCTTCATTGGTAAATGTGATCTAACGAAAGGTTTGCGATGACCACGATTGTGTTGCATAATGGCCCGATCTACACCCTCAATCCGGCCCAACCGGTGGCTCAAGCAGTGGCCATTCGCGGCGAGCGGATCTTAGCAGTGGGTGATGAAGGGACAGTACGGTCCGCTGCCGGCCCTCAAAGTGAGGTGATCGATCTGCACGGGCGGGCAGTAGTTCCCGGACTGACCGATGCGCACGTCCACATTGTGCTGCACGGCCTTGCCCGCCAGCAGGTACGTCTGACTGGCTGCGCTGATTTCACGGTGGCGCTCGACCAGATCGGGGTTGCGGCGCAGCGTTTGCCGCCGGGGGCATGGTTGCGCGGCAACGGCTGGGATCATACTCTGTGGGGCGAGCGCTGGCCCACTCGTGCCGATCTCGACCGTGTATGCCCGGATCGGCCGGCGATGCTGTCGCGCAAGGACGGTCACTCGCTGTGGGTCAATAGCCGCGTACTCGAGTTGGCCGGGATTACCGCTGCTACTCCCGATCCGGATGGCGGCCAGATTCAACGTGACGAGCACGGCGAACCAACCGGCATCTTGCTCGAGACGGCCATGGAGTTGGTGCGCGCGATTATGCCGCCTCCCACTCGTGCCGAGCGGTTGGCAGCACTGCGGTTGGCAATCAATGAGGCGTTGAGTTATGGCTTGACCAGCGTCCATGTGCCGCCGGCGACCAATCCGGCTGACGGCCCCGATACGCTGATCGATCTGCAAGCACTGCGGGCTGACGGTGATCTTACCATCCGCGTGCTAGCGCATATCGCCGGTGCGCACCTCGATCATGCCATCGGTTTGGGCTTGCGCAGCGGCTTGGGTGACGATTGGCTGCGGATCGGCGGCCTGAAATTGTTTGCCGATGGTTCACTCGGCTCCGAGAGCGCCCACATGCTGGCACCGTATGAAGGGCGTGATCATACCGGCATCGTGGTCATTCCACCTGCCGAGATGAAAGAGATTGTGACCCGTGCCAATGCTCACGGGATCAGTGTGGTGGTGCATGCAATTGGTGATGCGGCTAACCGCAGTGTGCTCGATGCGATTGCCGCAGCACGTCCGACTGCCGCCCATCTTGCGCTGCCCAACCGGATCGAGCATGCCCAGATTCTTGCACCAACCGACATTCCGCGCTTTGCCGAGCTTGGGGTTATTGCCTCAATGCAGCCGATTCACTGCACTGCCGATATGGCGATGGCCGATCGGCTATGGGGGAAGCGTTGCGCAACCAGCTACGCATGGCGCAGTTTGCTTGACGCTGGGGCTACGCTGGCCTTTGGTTCCGATGCGCCGGTTGAGACGCTGGATCCGTGGGCTGGCATTCACGCCGCCGTAACCCGCCAAACGACCGATGGCGCGCCGGCTGGCGGTTGGTATCCTGAACAACGACTCACCGTTGCTGAAGCATTAGCAGCCTATTGTATTGGCCCGGCAATCGCTGAAGCCGCTGCTGAGCGTAAGGGGCGCTTAATGCCCGGTATGCTGGCCGATTTGGTGGTGTTGAACAATGATCCCTTCCAGATACCGGTGTCTCATCTGCATACGGTGCATGCTGAGTTGACGATTGTGGGTGGAGCAATCGTATTTGAGAGAAATTGAGATGCAGAGAGTGCAAAGGCGAATAACGCAAAGGCGCAGAGAACGCAGAGGCGAATAACGCAAAGGCGCAGAGAACGCAGAGGCGAATAACGCAAAGGCGCAGAGAACGCAGAGGCGAATAACGC
>NZ_JBWGQH010000011.1:24927-48107 GCF_056331925.1 Chloroflexus sp. | reverse complement strand
AAAGGCGCAGAGGGTGGGGTAGGTAGGGATGCACAGCAGTACGTCCGCTGGCGGTGCGTCCCATTGATGGTGTTTACGTTCATGCGATATATGTCAAGAGGATGCACAGCAGTACGTCCGCTGGCGGTGCGTCCCATCCAGTTGTCGAGATATAGCACAGCTCCAGAAAGGAAACACCGGAATGCTACGGAATCGTGTCTTTACAGCAGTGGTCAGCGGTCACTTTATGGTCGATGTCCTCAACAGCCTTGGTGCCGTGTTATTGGCTGTCTTAGCCGGGCCATTGGGTCTGAGCAATCAGCAAATTGGCTTAGCGTTAACCGTCTACACCCTGATCGGCGCACTCTCACAACCATTATTTGGCTGGATCGCCGACCGCCTGCCTGGGCGCACGCTCCAACTCGCTGCACTTGGTGTAGCGTGGATGGCGCTCTGCTATACCGGTGTTGCCCTTGCTCCCAACTGGACAGTACTCTTACCCTGTTTTCTCCTTGCTGCGCTTGGTAGTGGCCTGTTCCATCCCATCGGTACGGCTGGTGCGGCGGCGGCTGTGCCAGATAAGCCGGCCAGTGCAACCGCGATCTTCTTCTTTGGTGGGCAAGCCGGCTTAGCGGTAGGCCCGATACTGGCCGGTCTTGTGCTGGCTGCTGCCGGAACGACAGGGATTATCCCGATTGCCGTGACTGCGATTATTCCGGCGACCATCTTACTACTCGCGCAACAAACAGTACGTAGTCGACGGACGAGTCGTGCTCCTGCCCCTGCGACGCCACAGGTTTGGACGGCACTAGCCATTGCGGTCTTGATCGCCTTTCTTGCACTCGTCGTCGTGCGTTCGTCAATCCAAGCGGTGTACCAGTCGTTCTTACCGAAACTGTTCAGTGATCGTGGATGGGAACCAACCGTCTATGGCGCATTGGCCGGCACATTTATGGCCAGCGCTGCGGTTGGCAACGTCCTGAACGGATGGATGGCCGATCGCTTTGGCATGCGTGCGGCCACCGTGTGGCCGCTCATTCTGAGTGTTCCTGCCGGGTTAGTCTGTTTTTTGGCAACACCGCTCTGGGCAATTTTCATCGCTAGTGGGCTGGCGGGTATGCTCGTTGGCGGTCAGCATAGCATTCTCGTCGTGCATGCACAACAGATTTTACCGGTGAAACAAGGTCTTGCTTCCGGTCTCATTCTCGGCTTCACATTCGCCACCGGTGCGATCGGCACGTGGCTGAGCGGCATCCTCGCTGACGTGATCGGTCTTGAGACGGTGATGATCGGAGTGACATTGCTCGGGTTACCGGCGGCGGCATTAGCGCTGACCCTGCCCGGTCGCGTGCGCCCGACGCCGGTACCGGCGGCAGTGCCGGCGCCAGCCACAGCGACAGTGCCGGCGCAGGGGGATTAGCCGCGTGTGCAAGCAGATCATTTGCTAGTTCCTAACACTTTGCTTCTCTCCCATCCCCTTCTTTGGAAGAAGGGGATGTTTGCGCATCCCGACCCCAAAATGAACAAATTAATTGTTTGCCAACAGACTTCTACTTTTGTGCAGATACGTTGCAAGCAATTCTTTGGTGTCGTTGTGTGTGAGTGTAAATAGTTCCTGCTCATTGATGAAACAAGAGTTCGTGCTGATTTCATTTGTAACACGATGGTAATTATAACTTTGTAGGATAATAGCGTGACGAATCAATACATTAACAAACATAAGTTTCTTTTTAATGGAGTGAAGCAATGTGCCATCATTTTCGTACTGCACTCCCGTCTTTTGATCGTTGCGTTCGTGGTGGCAATCATCCTGTGGCCGCAACCAGTTCAAGCTGCGGTGAATTGCAGTAACCCGGCGTTGGTGTGCAAAAGCGGCATACTGAGCAGTGATGAGGTGTGGACGGCGGATAAGGTCTATGTTGTGTATAGAAATGTGACGGTTCCAGCCGTGGTAACGCTGACTATCGAACGAATTCGGCACAGTAGTGAAATTCAACCTATACGCCCGTCTGACGATACAGGGAACACTGATTACCAACGGTGTTTCCGGTAATCCGGTCTACTTTACTTCAATTCGTGATGATACGATTGGTGGTGACACCGATAATGAAGTAAATGTACCCCAACCGGGGAATTGGCAATCCCTGCATTTTCAAACCGGCAGTACGGGAATGTTACAGCATACGGAGTTCCGTTACGGCGGAAACATCTCTACGCTATGGTGCAGGTGGATGTGAATGCGAATGTCACCATTCGAACAAGTATCTTTAAGTCTGGTGCTCAGTGTGCCATCAGTATGAAACCGCAGAATGATGTCACGCTGGAGGATATGAGTTTCGTGAACTTTACCGGGAATGTCTACAATGGCCTTTGTGTCGATAGCGGTGATATTAGCGCGCATACAACGTGGGATGCAACCGAAGCGGTCTACATTCTCACCGGCGATGTGAGAGTAGCCTTCGGCACGACGCTCACGCTAGGGGCGGGGGTAGTCATAAAGTTTGCTGATGTCTTTCTTGGGGCGAACCTCTTGGTCAATGGAACGCTGCTGGCGCAGAGCACTCCCGATCAACCTATTTATTTCACCTCGATCTATGATAGCACCATCGGCGGTGCCAGTGGTAATACGACAACAACACCGTCGCCCGGTAATTGGGGATGGGTGCTGTTTCGCACCGGCAGTAGCGGTGTGCTTGACCATGTTGAGATGCGCTACGGTGGCAAAAATGCCAAAGACGCGATCTTGCGCCAAGAGGTTGGCGCTGATGTGTCGATCAATGCCGGGCGCTTTGTCAATGGCAGGATCTGCCCGTTGAGTATGCCGCCGCAGAGCGATTTTACCCTGAGCAATATGAGTCCGGCTAGCTTTGCCGGCAATGAATTCAACGGAATTTGCGTCGATAGCGGCGGAGTGTCAGCTCATACCACGTGGGATGAGACAGAAGCGCCTTACGTGCCGCAGAGTGATATTCGGCGTACCGAAGCCAGACGCCGAACCGAACGATGCGATGAGACAGAAGCGCCTTACGTGCCGCAGAGTGATATAACGGTTGCGTTTGGGGCTACCCTGACGTGGGGCCCAGGGATTGTGGTGAAACCGTCTGATTCCGAAACGGATTTCTTTATCGATGGCATACTCAATGTCAACGGTGTTGCCGGCCAACCCGTTACGCTGACTTCGATCCGCGACGACACGACTGGCGGCGCTACTGACAACACGACCAACCCACCTGCACGTGGTGATTGGGGGCGTATTTTGGTGCGTAGCACCGGTAGCGCGACGTTCAATATGGTCGAATTGCGCTATGGCGGACGGTCTTGGTTTAACATTCCCGTGTTAGAGCAAGACCTTGGCGCACAAGTGAACATTGCTGCTAGTACTTTTCGGTATAACAGCGGTTGTGCATTGGCGATCCATCCGCAAATGGATGTGACATTGACCAACATGAGCGCTGCAAACGTGATTGGGAATGGCACTAACGGTATCTGTGTGCGAGGCGGCGCAATTGCGGCCAATACGACGTGGAAAGAAACCGAAGTACCGTATGTGCCGCAGGACGATATTACTGTGAATATTGGTGTCATGTTGACATGGGGGCCGGGCGTTGTGATTAAGCCAAAGGATTTCTCGGTGGAGTTTTTGATCGATGGTATCCTCAGTGCTAATGGTACGCAGAGTCAACCGATCTACGTTACGTCGATCTATGACTCAACCGTTGGTGGTGTGACGATCAGCTCAACCACCCCACCGGCTCCTGGTCAATGGGGGCGAATCTTGTTTCGTAGTGGCAGTAGCGGCACGCTCTCGCATATTGTTCTTCGCTACGGTGGTGGTGATAGTTTCTTCGGTTCTTACGGTGCAATCCACGTTGACAACGCCTCGCCGGTATTGCGCTATTGCATGTTGGCGAACAATCGGTATGGGTTGCGCAGTTCTGGTACTGCCGCCAATCCAGTGATTGAGTACTGCAACATTGTGGGCAATACGACTGCCGGTATCCAAAACGACACCCCCAATCACTGGATTTCAGCCTTGAATAACTGGTGGGGAAACGTGAACGGTCCAAATGATGCCTCAAATGCCGATGGTTTCGTCAATAACAGCAGCGGTGATAAAGTTAGCAATTTTGTTAAATACCAACCATAGTTGCAATGGCCGGTCATTATCGGCGCTAGTCAATATCGGGTGTATGTGCCGCACATTGTGCGGTAGCTAGTGTGAATGTAGCTGCAACCTCCTCCCTATCTCCCACAGACTGCGGGGGATAGGGATAAGATACTCCCTACCTTATCTATTCCCAAACCTCGGCACTCTTCTCATCTTTTGCACCTCTGCATTGAATTCTCTCTTACCAGCGGCTGCTGCCGCTTCCTCGCAATGGCCGATAGGCCTGTCCTTGTACGCCGCTTTGAGTGTTCATTCCTTAAAGCAATCTCTTGTCGAGTCAGGTATAATGGCAAACAGGGCAACTGCAATGGTACAGTTCCGTGCCTAAGATGAAAGGAATTACACATGACCCTTACCGCAAACCAAGTCCCATCTCGATCTGAAATACCGGTCGAATATACATGGGATTTGTCGCAAATCTTTGCCGATGTGTCGGCGTGGGAACAAGAACTCAGCGCGGTTGAAGCGCTTGCGCAAGAGTTAGCCGCCTTGCAAGGGACGTTGGCGCAGGGGTCGGTGCAGTTGTTGGCGGCGCTGAACCTGCGCGACGAAGTGGCGCGACGGTTGTATGCATTGTACGTCTATGCTATCCATCGCAAGGATAGCGATGGTACTGATCCGGTAGGGCAGGGTTTGGCCGAGCGGGCCAATAGTTTTGCGGCCCGGATACAAGCGGTACTGGCGTTTATTGAGCCAGAGATTTTGACGATCCCGGCGGAAACGCTGGACGAGTGGTTGGCGGCTACCCCCGGCTTGCAAGTGTATCGCTACGCCTTAGAGAAGCTGAATCGCCAGCGCGCGCATATCCGTTCGGCGGAGGTTGAGCAGGTGATGGCGGCGTTTAGCGATATTGTCCGTGCGCCATATGCTACGTTCTCGATGTTGACCGACGCGGATTTGCAGTTTCCGACAATTGAGGATGAGCAGGGCCAGCCGGTGAAGTTGTCGCATGCGCGCTATGGTCGTTTGCTCGAAAGCCATGACCGGCGGGTGCGGCGTGATGCGTTCAAGGGGTACTACAGTGCGTTTTTGCCCTTCCGCAACACGCTTGCCACCACACTGGGCGCGGCGATCCGCTCGCACGTGATCGAGGCCCGGTTGCGCAATTACGGATCGGCGCTAGAGGCGGCGCTCGCTCCGAATGAAATCCCTGTCGAGGTGTACCATAACCTGATTGCGACCGTTGAGGCTAATCTGCCGCGCTTCCATCACTATCTGGCGGTGCGGCGGCGGCTGATGGGGTTGGATGAGCTGCGTTTCTACGATCTCTACGTGCAGCCGGTACCTGATGTCGAGCAAACGTTCCCCTATCAGGAAGCATGTGATCTGATGCGTGAGGCGTTTCGTCCGCTCGGCCCTGAGTATGGCGCGGCGCTCGAGCAAATGTTTACCCGGCGCTGGATCGATGTCTACGAGAATGTGGGCAAGCGGAGCGGTGCGTATGGCGGCGGTTCGTATGGGACGCCGCCCTACATCTTGCTCAACTACCAAGACCGGCTGCGTGATGTCTTTACCCTCGCCCACGAATTGGGCCACTCGCTTCATTCGTACTTCACCCGCGCCACCCAGCCGTTCGTCTATGGCGAGTACACCATCTTCGTCGCCGAAGTGGCTTCGACGCTCAACGAGGCGCTGCTGACCCACTACATGTTGCAAAGCGGTGCTGATGAAGAGTTGCGGCGGCGGTTGCTTGCGCAACAGATCGAAACGATCCGTGGGACAATTTTCCGCCAGACGATGTTTGCCACCTTCGAGCTGTGGATGCACGAGCAGGCCGAGCGTGGACAGCCGTTGACGGCTGATGCGCTGAGCCAGCACTACCGTGAGTTGGTTGTGCGGTATCATGGACCTGAGCTGGTGATCGATGATGAGCTGGCGTATGAGTGGCTGCGCATTCCGCACTTCTACTATCAGTTCTACGTGTATCAGTATGCGACCGGCTTATCGGCTGCCCTGGCGCTGAGTCGTCAGATTATCAACGAGGGTCAGCCGGCGGTTGAGCGGTATCTACGGTTCTTGCGCAGTGGTTCATCACGCGCAGCGATTGATCTGCTGCGTGATGCCGGTGTTGATATGACTTCACCCGCTCCGATTCAGGCAGCGATGGATACGTTTGCTGAATTGGTCAGCCAATTGGAACAGTTGGCACCGTAACGTGATCGACGGGCGCGGGGACGCACCGCCGTGCGTCCCCCATTCGTATTTACCGCTGGCATTCAATACCGCGTGCGCGGTAATAGTCGTCAACTGCATCAGTGACCAACACCGTCGCCGGATCAACCGCCGTTTTCAGCACCCCTAGTGATCGCAGCAGTTCGGCCTCTTTGGCCCATGCCTGCCGGTCGCTAGCTCCGACACATCGCGCGCCAATACCGTAGCGCAGCAGTTTAATCGTTTCCATCGCCTCAAATTCAAGATGACCGCGATCAAAATCAGGGTTACGGACCAAAATGATATTGACGGCGGCTGCCGGGTCGGTGATCGCGTCTTGCCAACCACGTAGCGTGGCTTGGACGAATGCACGCACGGTGTTGGGGTTCTTACGGGCGAATTCGGCGGTGGTGAAGAGCACATCCCCCATCAGTTCGACGCCGTAATCGCGGGCGACAATCAACTCGATGTCGGCGCCGGCAGCGCGAGCGGTGTAGGGCTGGTCGGTGGCATAGACCGGCCACACATCGGCCCGCCGCTCGAGGAAGGGGGCAAGGCTGTAGTCGCCGGGAATCTCGTTGATGCTGGCCGGATCAACGCCGGTGGCAGCTAGCAGTGCCCGGTATTCAGTCTCCACGTTGTCGCCGTAGAACATCGCTACCCGCCGCCCGACAAAGTCTTGCGGTGAACGGATGCCGCTGTCGCGATGTACCATGAATGCAACCGGACTAGCTTGGAACCACGTCGCCAGCGCTACAACCTCGATCCCCTGTGCACGGCTGATCAAGATCGTATCAGCGCCGGTGCTGCCAAAGGTGTTGGCGCCGGTGGCAACCAAGGGGAGCGGGACGGCATCAGGCCCGCCGGGGAGAATAGTTACGTTGAGACCGGCGTCGCGATAGTAGCCGCGCGCTTCGGCCACCAGATAGCCGGCAAACTGGAATTGGGGCAGCCATTGCAGACGCATTGATACATCGGCGACTTCCGGGGCATTCGTTGACGAAATGGCATTGCTAACCGGATTCGGGCTAGCACAACCTGATACGGTCAATAGTAGTAGAAAAAGAGCCAATAATAAGTGGTAACGGTGTGACATAACAAATCCTCACTCCGTCTGATAAAACTACGCCGCGATTACCGTTCTCGTTCCCAATAGACAATCGTGCGTTCGAGCCAGAGGAAACCACCGTGCAGCGCGAGGGCCAATCCGGCGGCAGCAGCCACAGCCGCAAAGGCGCGGTCGGTGGCTAAGCGGTAGGTCGAGGTGGTGATCAGATAGCCCAACCCGCGGCCGGCACCGGCCAGCTCGCTCACCAATGCGCCGATCACGGCTAGCGCACCGGCGACGCGCAGCCCGCTGAAGATAAACGGCAGCGCCGCCGGTAGGCGCAGCATGCGCAGGATTTGCCATTGTGACGCGCCATACGCTTGCATCATCGCCAATTGTTCGGGTGCGGGCCGGCGGAGACCGCTGATGGTGGCGATGAGCAGGGGAAAGCTGGCGAAAAGAGCAGCCATTGCTGCACGGGGCGCAAGCCCTTCACCTAGCCAAATGGTAAGCAGCGGCGCCAAGGCGACTGAGGGCAAACTCTGGCCGAGCAAGACCCACGGGTAGAGGGCGTCTTCGAGCGGGCGCACAAAGAGGAAGGCGATGGCGAGGGTGAAGGCGATCAGTGTGCCAACCGTAAGGCCGATCAAGGCTGCATTGGCGGTGGCGAGGGTATGGTCGAGTAACCGCACTTCGGGTTGGAGGGCGGCAGCGACCACCCGCGAGGGTGGCGGCAAGAGGTACGCTGGAATGCTGGCGGCGGGCAGGCCCCATTCGAGCACCGCCAAGAGCGCGATGCCGAGCGCCAGCGCCGGAACGAAACGGCGAAACAGGTTGGGTGGCGTAGTCATCGTTTCCATAGCGGCTTTATCTTACCATGAAGTGGTGCAGGCGTCATCGCCGTGCGTGATGACCAGCCTGTCTTTCATTGCGAGGGCGTGCAGCGCCCGCAGCACTCGCTCCCTTCGGCGGGCCGGCTCCGCTTCCGTGCGCGCGGGGGATTGCTTCGCCGCCTGTGGCGGCTCGCAATGACAACTGGGAACGTCGGCAGCGATTGTCAGTTTCCCTGTTTTCGGCGATACTTGCGCCGGAAATAACTGCCAGAGCGGGCAGTGGAGTGGTGAGGTTTGCGTATGCACAAGTGGGAACGTATACCACACGAAGCGGCACGGTCGTTGGCTCGGTTGCTGCCGCGGATCGAGCAGGCATTTGAGGCAGCCGGCGGCAATGCCGCTGATTGGGCCGCATTCGAGCAGCGATTGCGCCGGGAATGGCCGCGTCTGTTTGAGTTGTTGCTCGGCTTGTACGGTACCCAATACGACTTCTTCTATCATCTCGAACAACTGTTGATCGCGATGGCGCAGAGCTGGCGCGAACGGCCACAATGGCTCAAGCAGCGCGATGTCGTCCGCGAAGCTGATAGCGAGTGGTTCCAGTCGGAACGGATGATGGGGGGCGTGCTCTATGTCGATCGCTTTTGCGGTACGCTGAACCGGCTGCGCGAGTTTATTCCTTATTTCAATGAGTTGGGCTTGACCTACTTGCACCTCATGCCGTTGTTTGCCGCGCCGGAAGGCAACAACGACGGCGGTTATGCGGTGAGCAGCTACCGAGAGGTGAATCCGCAAATCGGCACGACGGCAGAGTTGGCCGCACTCGCTCACGAACTCGATCGGGCCGGGATTAGTTTGGTGCTGGATTTTGTTTTTAACCATACTTCTGACGAACACGAATGGGCACGGCGGGCGCAGGCCGGCGATCCCGATTATCAGGAGTTCTATTTCCTCTTTCCCGATCGCACGATGCCCGACGCTTACGAGCGCACGCTGCGCGAAATCTTCCCTACTGTGCGCCGGGGCAGCTTCACGTGGCGGCCCGATATGCAGCGCTGGGTGTGGACCACCTTCAACAGTTTTCAGTGGGATCTCAATTACGCTAACCCGGCGGTGTTTCGGGCGATGGCTGCCGAGATGCTCTTCCTCGCCAATTTGGGGGTGGCTGTCCTGCGGCTTGATGCGGTACCGTTCATTTGGAAGCGAATGGGGACAAACTGTGAGAATCAACCGGAAGCTCATCAGATTATCCAAGCGTTCAATGCAATTGCACGTATCGCCGCACCGGCGCTACTCTTTAAATCGGAGGCGATTGTCCATCCTGACGATGTGTTGAGCTACATTAGCCCGCACGAGTGTCAGCTTTCGTACAATCCGCTGCTGATGGCGCTGCTCTGGGAGTCGTTGGCGACGCGCGAGGTCAAGTTGCTGGCCCATTCGCTCAGCCATCGCTTTCGTTTGCCGGCAGGGTGCGCGTGGATCAATTATTTGCGTTCGCATGACGACATCGGCTGGACGTTTGATGACAACGATGCGCGTGCGGTTGGGATTGATCCGTGGGGCCATCGCCAGTTTCTCAACGCCTTCTATACCGGACGTTTTCCCAGTTCGTTTGCCCGCGGCTTGCCGTTTCAAGAAAACCCCGATACCGGCGATGCGCGTGTATCGGGGACACTGGCGTCGTTGGCGGGGCTGGAACAGGCTCTCAGTAATGGTGATCCGACCGCTATCGAGACGGCAATCCGACGGATTCTCTTGCTGCACAGTATTATCCTGAGTATCGGCGGGATTCCGCTACTCTATCTGGGTGATGAGGTAGGGACGCTCAACGATTATGGGTATGTCAACGATCCGGCCAAAGCCGATGATAGTCGTTGGGTGCATCGTCCGGTCCGTAATCAAGCAGCGATGGATCAGCGCTATGATCCGTCAACGGTACCGGGGCGGATTTTTGGTGAATTAGTCAAGTTGATTCGATTGCGGACTTCGTTGCCGGCGTTGCGCGATGGTGCAATGGAAGTTGTGCGGAGCGATAATCGGCATGTGTTGGCGTATGTGCGGCAAACCGGCGCCCAGCGCGTGTTGGTATTGACCAACTTCTCGGAGTATCCGCAGAGCATTGCTGGTAATTTGCTACGTATGTATGGCCCCGGTGTGGAACTGTTCGATCTGGTGAGTGATCAACCGGTTTCGGCGAATGAAGCGCTCGTACTGCCACCGTACCGATTTGTCTGGTTGACGCCGGTGCGTTAGCACGATTGTAGCATGAGTATACTGTTTCCGTTCCATCCACAGGCGGATGCTGGGGGATGATCTCCCGATGCCAAGAAGGTGACATAATATATTAAGGTCATGGCGCTTTTCCATCGCCACGGTTGCAGCAGCTCAGAAAAACACATCCTAGAACTAGAAAGGAGGTGAAACACCGATGAAACCTGCCAAATTGCTGGCCGATTACGCCGATCATCCCAGCTTTCGGAGGATATGTCGTGAAGCGAAACAGATGCTAAAAGAGGGGATGGATGTTGCCATGATTCGGCAAGCGATCGCGGCTCGCTACGGTACTCCGCCAACGGAGCTGCGGCTCCGCGATACCCCGCAGCCGTTGACCATTGTCGGTGAGCATCTGGTGGAGCCGGGAGCCATTGAGCAGATCCGAATGGCATTACGCTTACCACCGGCGATCCGTGGAGCACTGATGCCCGATGCACATCAGGGGTATGCGCTGCCGGTTGGTGGTGTCATCGCGTATGACCGTGCCGTTGCGCCGTATCAAGTTGGGGTTGACATTGGTTGTCGGATGCACCTTTCGATCTTTGCCGAACTTACTCCAGATGATGCTCACCGCGATCGGCAACTACTCCTTGATACACTAAGCAAAGTGACCGTATTTGGCATTGGTTCACCAAAAAAGCCGGTTGCCGATCACCCGATCCTTGCCGATTCGCGCTGGCGAGCGACCAAACTCCTGCGTGAACTGCACGAACTGGCGAGGGTACAGATTGGGACCTCTGGTGGGGGAAACCATTTTGCCGAAATTGTCATTGGGGAATGGTTGACGAGCGGGCAACCGTTCGTTGGTCTCTTAACCCACAGCGGTAGTCGTGGAGTAGGGGCCAGGATTGCCAACTACTACGCCGAGTTAGCCGATCGCGAAACCGCCGTGATAGCCAAAGGTATTCCGCGCACCTATGGCTGGTTGAGCACCGAGCGCGAAGCTGGCAAGAGTATTTGTTGGCGATGCGGTTAGCTGGTGATTTTGCCCGTGCGAATCACGAAGTGATCCATACGCGATTTGCGCGCGCGTTGGGCGTGAAGGTAACACAGGTCATTGAAAATCATCACAACTTCGCATGGGAGCAACCCGACGGAACGGTGATTCATCGTAAAGGTGCGACTCCGGCGGAAACGGGGGTACTTGGCATTATTCCCGGCTCAATGGCGACGGCAAGCTACATCGTCGAAGGTTTCGGTGATAAAGCCACCCTTGCCAGCGCTGCCCATAGCGCGGGACGTCGCTTCAGCCGGGCCGAGGCCCGTCGCACGATCACCCCGGCGATGGCGGCGGCGGTGGTGCGCGAAGCAGGTGTGTTAGTGCGCGGATTATCCGTTGATGAGTCACCATTAGCCTACAAAGACATCGAATCGGTGATAGAGGTGCAAATCGCCGCCGGGTTAATCCGACCGGTCGCGCGTATGCGGCCATTAGTCGTCGTTATGTCCGGTACTGCCGGCGAAGATTCGTAAGGACGCACGGCCGGGTGGTTGGATGAGCCGCACGAGCCGCACGGCCGGGTGGCCTCTGAATGCCGGGGATGCACCGCCGATTGGGTAAATAAAAAATCCCTCTCCCACGAATGGGAGAGGGGCAATGGAATAGGACGCAATCACTTCTTATCCATCGCACCATTGACAATGCCCATCATCACCTTACCCAGCTCGGCCTGCGCCTCAATGACACGCTGCATCGCCTCTTGCCAGCTCTGCATCACTTTTTGCACCTGGTTTGCGTCCCAGCCACGCATGACATTGGTCGGATCTGATTTCTTCAGCATATCGAACCAACCCTCAATAAAGCGGGTTTGGCTCTCGTTGAAGTTACGAGTCATCTCCAGCACCTGCCGGCTCCACTCGACAACAGCAGTCGGCGAGACGGGATTGATACCGGGCATCGCCGGCATTCCCGGTACCGTTGGCATCGTTGGCATATTAACACTGTTGGCCGCGACCGTCTCTGCCCACAACCGGGTTAGCTCGACCTGCGCTTCGAGTGCCTGCTTTACTGCACCCCGCCAGCTATCGACCGTTTTCTGCCACGCCTCAGCGCTCTGCGGAGCTGCCATGTATTGCATCGAGGCCATCCAGCTTTCCCATACCTTCTGCTGTGTGCCCGTCCACAGCTTGATCATGTCGTTCGCCTGCTTCGTCCAGTCCATCGGAAACCTCCATTCAGCGTTAACCGCTGTTCTTCCCATTGCCTGCACCTCGCGTGATGCGGGTCTGTTGTCAGCGTAGAAGAATAGGTTACACTAGAGTTACTGATGTGTTTCAACGCAATTATTGACCTGAATACTTGGAGCTTTGTTTCAAACATCATTTGACAAGACAGATGCACCTTTCTACCATACAAGCCAAGTGAACGTTCCTACATTGCCAGGGGAGGTCGATGATGACCGTGATGGAAAGTGCCCCACTGCCGACGTTCGTGCATATTCGTGAAGTTGGCCCGCGCGATGGCCTGCAAAATGAACCGGTGATTCTCAGTACCGCCCAGAAGGTGAAGTTGATCGATATGCTGTCGGCAACCGGCCTACAGGCGATTGAAGTCGGGGCGTTTGTGCGACCGCAGCAGGTACCGCAGATGGCCGATACCGAAGCGGTATTTGCCGGTATTAAGCGTCATCCGGGCGTCACCTATAGTGCGATTGCGCCAAACGTGGTTGGTGCACGACGCGCATTGGCTGCCGGTGCTGATGTGGTGCAGGTCTTTCTTAGCGCAAGTGAGAGTCACAACCGTAGTAATGTGAACATGAGCATCGAGCAGTCATTGACGCAGGTGGCGGAAATGGCGTCACTGGTACACGGAGCGGGAAAACCGTTCGATGCAGTAGTATCGGTGGCGTTCGGGTGTCCGTTTGAAGGTGATGTTCCGGTCGAGCGTGTGCTCGATATTTGTCAACGCTTGCTTGATGTCGGTGCCGAACAATTGACGTTAGGCGATACCACCGGTATGGCGCATCCATTGCTCGTGCAAGAAGTGGTACGCGCGTTTCGCGCACGATTCCCGCGTCAGCCGTTACGGTTGCATCTGCACAGCGCACGTGGTGCAGGGTTGGCGAATCTGCTGGCCGGCTTGCAGATGGGAGTCGATCTCTTTGATTCGAGTATTGGTGGTATCGGTGGTTGCCCATTTGCCCCTGGCGCTCCTGGTAATCTCTGTACCGAAGATGTCGTACATTTGCTGCATGAAATGGGTATTAAAACCGGATTAAATCTGCCAGCATTGATGAACACGGCCCGTGAGTTAGAGCGGATGTTAGGTCACGAGGTTCCTGGTCAAACAATCAAAGCAGGTATCTGCAAACACCTTCGTGATCGCGAATCATCCCCGCAGTAGGGCCGCACGGCAGTGCGGCCCCGCGGATGCAGTAGGGCCGCACGGCAGTGCGGCCCCGCGGATGCAGTGCGGCCCCCGGTGCATCCCAATCAGGAGTTCACGCCATGGACCCACGTGATCGCGTTATCATTATTACCGGTGCCTCTAGTGGGATTGGCGCTGCCACTGCCCGTTGTTTCGCGGCTGCCGGTGCGCGATTGGTGTTAGCCGCCCGTTCGGTGGATACGTTAGCTCAGATTGCAGCCGAACTGCCGCAAGCCCTCTCGGTACCGACCGATGTGTCCGATCCGATTGCTTGTGCGCAATTGGTGGAACGTGCAGTAGCAACATACGGTCGAGTCGACATCTTGATCAATAACGCCGGAATTGGCCTGACCGGTCCGGTAAGTACGCTCGCTCGCCACGACCTTGAGCGAGTGTTGGCGGTTGATCTGCTTGGCCCGATCTGGCTTATGCAGGCTGTCGTACCGGTAATGCGTGCCGCCGGACGTGGTCAGATCATCAATGTCTCATCGGTGTTGGCCGTGCAACCGTTGCCGTACTTGGGCGGCTACGCGGCTGCGAAAGCGGCGCTTGAACAGATCAGCAACGCACTGCGCATCGAGTTGCACGGCAGCGGCATTGCGGTGACGGTGGTCCGCCCTGGTACGACCCGTACCGATTTTAATCAACGACGGCTGGGGCGTGGTCGTGAGCGGCGCCGGATTGCCCCGCCCGGTGTTGCGCCGGAAGTGGTGGCACGTGCTATTCTGCGGGCAGCCCGAACCGAGCCGCGTCTTGCGTATGTGAGCTGGATGGATCGCCTGGCGCTAATGGCGAGCCGTTTGGCGCCGGGTGTGGTCGAGGCAATATTAGCACGTGCCTTTCGTTGGGAAGAATGAGCGTGAGTGGTGTGCTGGGTGTTCGAGATATGACTACCCACGTACATTCTTGCGTGCTACAATGTAACCTCGAATTCGTGGTGAAAGAAGGTCACCTGGTTCGCGCTTCGCAGCGATCTACAACCTGGTTGGTTCTGATCTTGATGATGGTTGTAAATCGTCCTTGATGTACTCATGCGATATTCGGCCTTGCGGAGCGATTGGCATGATCTCGATGCAGCCGATATTGGTCTCGTTACCGGTAATAGTGAACGTTGTTTGTCGTTGCAGCCGGAGAACGTCGTTAGAGCGACTAACTGCCAGAGCAGTGATGCACCGCATCCAGTTGCTTAACAGCGGATTCGACGAGCTGTCTTTGGCGAAATAGCGGCGGGTCACTGCTACGATGCCACAGAATAAGCTAATCGCGAGTATAATAGGGCAAGGGATCATAGGGTACTTGGGCTACACATTAGGAACGAAAACTACATGTTGGTTTGCATTGTCCCGTCTGGTATGCGTCAGAACGGTTGTTGCGCAGAAAAGTGAGGTTGAAGATGTCGACCCTCGCACCCCTCCGCTTCTCAGTCTGTCTCGATATGATCTTCACCGATCGACCGTTTGAGCAACGGCTGGAGCATATTGCCGATCTGGGTTTTCGCGCCTACGAGTTCTGGACGCGACGGGGCAAGGATATGAACATTACCATTGCCCTACAGACAGCGTTACGTTTGCATTGTGTAGCTATTTTGGGAAGTGAGGCATCGCCAAACGATCCCGATCAGCGTACTCAATTCCGCGATGAGATTAGTCGAAGTGCAGCACTGGCGGTCGATTTGGCGTGCGACAATCTGATTGTGCATGGGGGGGTTATCCGTCCGGATCTCGATCTGGCCTCGCAACGGGCGTGTCTCATCGAGGCATTACAAGAAGCAGCAGAAACAGCTTCTGATGCCGGTTTGAACCTTTTACTCGAACCGCGTAATCCGCTTGATCATCCGGGGAGCTTCTTGTGGTCGTCTGATGAAGGATTTGCGATTGTGCGCGCGGTTGGGCAACCACACGTGAAGTTGTTGTTCGATTGTTATCATCAGCAAATTAGTGAAGGTAACCTGACCCGTCGTATTTTGGCGAATCTTGATCTTATCGGTCATATTCATGTTGCCGATGTGCCCGGACGGCACGAACCCGGTACCGGCGAGATTAATTATGAGCATATTTTTGGTATTTTGCGCGAACATGCGTATAGCGGCTATGTTGGTTTAGAATATGCGCCACGGATTGATGCTGCGGCCAGTTTGCGGGCAGTGCGGATGATGGGGCAGTAAAGCTGAGATCCGAATGAATATCTTTACATATGTATTCGTCACCAATTATGATGGCGTTTTCGTATAAGGAATACAATGAACAACTTTTGTCGAATCAGTGTTTTCTACGATGGTTCGTACTTCTCATATTCGCAAGCATATTTCTACGCTGAAAAGAAAGTTGGCCGGCTGTCGTTTACGCTGTTTCACCGCTTGATCGAGCAATTCATCAGCAGCAAAGAGCAGCGTTACGCGATGCACCGCATTGTCTATGCGAGTTGGCATCAGGGTCTTTTCCCTGCATCACAGACCAATGAAAAGCAGTTTTTCGTTGAGCGCAATCGCCACCTCGATCTGATGCACGCCGGGATCGAGCCGAAGTATGTGCCGATGGCACCGAGTGGGCATGAGAAAGGGGTTGATGTGTCGTTGGCGGTTGATGTGATGGAGCGCGTGATAGAGGGAAAGATCGATGTGGCTGTCCTCGTCACCGGCGATGGTGATCTGACACCACTGGCGCGCACGGTCATGAAGCACGACGTGCGTGTCGGTGTTTTTTTATTTTGAATACGATTCGCCGCAACGGAATAGCCGTGTCAATAGGCGCTTGATCACCGCCTGTAACTACTCGTTTAACGTGAACGAACTCGAACGTGATCCCCGCTACGCTACCGTCTTTAAAACGCTGTTCCGCACACCACAAGCACCGCCGAGAAAGCATAGAGAGTTTTACCCCTGGCCCCTCTCCCAAGGTAGTGAGAGAGGGGATGTTGATGTCTCCTTAAGACTGCACTACGCTGAAAACGATCGTCGAACCGCTCGCTTGGGCGCGTCAGCGCCCGAGAAATCTTCCTTCGAACGATGGGAAAGATTGCTCGCTACGCTCGAAATGACAGCGATTTGTTGGTGAGGACGGTGCTGTGCTCGCACTGACAGCGGTTTGCTGGTGAGGACGGTGCTGCGCTCAACACGACCGTCGAACCGCTCTTTTGTCATTTCGAGGGCGCGCCAGCGCCCGAGAAATCTTCCATCGAACAATGGGAAAGATTGCTCGCTGTGCTCGCACTGACAGCGGTTTGCTGGTGAGGACGGTGCTGTGCTCGCACTGACAGCGGTTTGCTGGTGAGGACTGCGCTGCGCTCGCACTAACAGTAGTTTGCTTACGCGGACCGCGTTGCGCTCGCACTGACAGTGGTTTGCTTGCGCGGACCGCGCTGCGCTCGATATGCAATATCTCCTTTGGTGGGAAGAGTTTATAAAAGCATTCGGCTATCGAGCAGGTGTCCCATACGGAGTTGTTTAGCCAAGAGATACGGGGCGTTATACACGTTTGCCGGAATTTGAAGGGGAACTCGTTCTGACACCTTAATGCCGTACTCTTCGAGACCGGTGATTTTGTCTGGGTTGTTGGTGAGAAGACGGACGGTGTGAACGCCAAGATCACGCAGGATAGCCGCTGCAACGCTGTAGTCGCGGGTATCGACGGGTAGTCCGAGCGCGCGATTTGCGTCAATGGTGTCTAGCCCTTGTTGTTGGAGGGCATACGCCCGAATCTTGTTGACCAGCCCGATCCCACGACCTTCTTGCCGCAGGTAGAGCAACACGCCGCGCCCGGCCTGCTGAATTGCGTTGAGTGCGGCAGCAAGTTGTTCGCCGCAGTCGCAACGGTGCGAGCCGAAGATATCTCCGGTCAAGCATTCGGAATGGAGGCGGGTGAGGACCGGCTCTGAGCCGGTTAGGACACCGCACGTCAGCGCGATCTGTTCTTTCTGTTCAGCATCGAGATAGACGATAATCTGAAAATGACCGAATTTGGTTGGTAAATCGGCCATCGCCGCACGGGTAATGAGAACGGGTGAAGATTCTGTTGTCATACCTGAGCCTCTGGATCTTCAGTAGAACGAATAAGAATAGACGGGTTGGCAATGGTTATTGTTGTCATAACCCATGAGCCGATCAACAGCATGCCTCCCGCGAGATAGGGTGTAGTGTTGCCAAACCAGTCGAAGAGGAAACCGAAACTGGCCGGTCCGATCAGGAGAGCTACACTGATCAGTGCCTGCATCCCGCCAAGCACAATTCCTTGCCGGTTTTCACTGGCCTGTCGTGAGACGAGCTTGTGATGGCCGGTACGGCTAGTCCCATCCCGATGGCGAGAAGCGCGGTGAGCGGAAAGAGAAGCCAACCCGTATGTACACCACTGACAAAGGCAAAGGCGAGGGCCATCAACCCCAAACCACCGCTGGCTAACCATGCATCGCTAAGCCGTGATTGTAACTGGCCGATGAGCACGCCTTGCGTTAGGGCAGCACACAGCCCTACAAAAACAAACAAGATCGCATTCTGATCTGGTCCCCAGCCGAAACGGGTGAGCGTGTAGAGTGCAATATTACTTTGTAAACCGGCAAATGTGATGTTGAGTAGCATCACCGCGATCAACAACGGTCCTACCGATGAGGCTTGTAACGCAATGAGCGCCGATCCGAACAGGTTGCGGAAGGGCAACGACGCTGTGCACCGCTTTGGTGATAACGACTCGGGTAAGACAATGCTGGCGTAGATAGCGTTAATCAAGGCAATGGTAGCGGCGATGAGTGGAGGCAGGGCTAATCCGAACTGGCTGAGGAAGCCGCCGATAGCAGCTCCGCCGATCAGGCCAAGCCCAAATGCCGCACCAAGCAACCCGAAGCCGCGAGTTCGTTCGGTCGGTGACGTGACATTGGCAATGTAAGCCTGTGCCACCGGCAGGCTCGAACCGGCTACCCCGCCAAGAGCGATGGCAGCCGCCAGTAAAGGGAGTGAGTCGGCGAGGGCTAGCCAGCTATATGCCAATGCCGATCCGAATAAGCAGTCCAAAATAACCGGTCGTCGCCCGACGCGGTCGGAAAGTGCCCCGAACAGCGGTGCTGCCAGCAACTGTATCAGCGTATACAGTGAGCCGAGCAACCCAATGATCGTCGCGTTACCTCCCCGCGTCTGCACTATAAACGGGAGTAACGGCATAATCAAGCCGTATCCCAGCATATCAACCAGGACCGAACTGGCGACGATGTAGCGATGATGGTTTAATGCCATGGTCTTGTCTCACGATATTCAATGGGTGTTACTTGCCGTATCAACTGCTCTGCCACTACTTGCACCGTCGAACGCAAGCTGGTGTTGGCGACGAGCGGTGGCCCCCACCGGATGCGCACCGGATTTGTCGCGAGATGCGGCCACAACACTTGCAAAATTGCCGCTAACCACCGTCGTTCCAATGGTTCGCGGCGAAGGTGCGTCAACGGATGGTGCAGTGCTGCCGGAGCCTGGACATCGCTAACGATGGCCGTTACCACAGGGATGTCAGGTGATAACCGGCCAAACAGATCGAGGCTGGTTGACCACTCGGCCAAGCCCATTATCGCCGTTGGATCACGTGCCGGGTCAGGCTCGATCCGACCGGCAGGGAACGTTAAGACTGCACCACCTTGCTGTAGATGGCGTATCGCCATACGAAGCGTGGTCATGCGTCCGGTTGGGGTTGTCCCCACCGGAATAATCGCCGCTGCCGTATTCGACAAAGCCCGTAGGAGCGGACGAGCAATCGCAATAATCTTCAGATCGGTACGACCGAGAGCTGCGATGAGAGCTGCCGCATCGAGCAGACCAGGATGATTGGCGACCACGAGTAATGGGCCGGTGCGTGGTGGTTGTGGGCCGTCGATCCGCAAACCTGGGGCAAATTGGCTACAGATCCACCGGCTCCCTGTCGGTAATCCGGCTTTGCCGACTAATTCGTCGAACACGAGGAGTTGTTCGGCGAACCGTTGGGCCGGTAGACGAGCAACGAGCGCAGCAATTCCGTAGATCCACGATGGTTGCGTTATCCCAAATCCACGCAACATATCGTGAATATTGCACCACATCAGATCGGCCAAAGCAGACGACCGGTAATGTGGTTTGGCGGCGAGACGATAATTCTGGTAGTGATTGATAAGCACAGGAAGAATACGTGCAACGTTCACATGCTGTTGTTATCAATTAACCCTGTATTGCTATCATACCACTGCTTGCCCGAGAATCACGGTACAATAATAATAAATATAGGTCTTTTCCGAAACAGGAGAACAGATTATGCCTACGGTCACCATTAACGATGTCGAGATGGAGGCCCGTCCCGGTGAACGACTCCTCGATATTGGCCGACGCCATGGCGCGCATATGGGTTTTGTCTGTAACGGTACCGGTTTTTGTCAAACGTGTAAAGTCAAGGTACTTGCCGGCAGTGAATCACTCAATCCGCCAACTAAGCTAGAGAAAAACTGGATTCCCGAGCAGCGGCTGCAAGAAGGGTGGCGTTTGGGATGCCAAGCTGCTGTGCGGGGGAGAGGGCCGATCACCGTTTTGACCAATGCTGAACTGTTGCGTCGGCAGACCTTTGCGGTGGTCAATCCACCCGCTGGTACCGATACGTTGTCCAATGCGGCCGCTTTACTGGCTAATATTGGGCAGCAAAGTATCGATCAGATTACCGGATATCCGTTTAATTTACTCAACGCAGTATCTCGGATAGGATTAGGTCGTTTGCTGAATCCGTGGCAATCGGTCGAACAGTTTAGTCGGTGGATTGCTGATTTTGGTAAGGTGGTGGAAACGACACTGAATGCACCGGTACCGCCTCCACCTCGTGATCCGCTCGATCAGGTGCGTGCGGCGGCTGCTGAGGTTCGGCGAGCTAGCGAGGCCAGCTAGGTAATGGGACAACGGCGGATTATCTCCTCGCTGTGGTAGTTTTCCCTCTACCTTAGCCTCCCTCGTGCGCGGAGGAGGCGGGGAGAGGGGGAGCATCTCCTGTCATCGCTATCGTTTCTTTCCCCAACTCTTCTCGCAAACCATGCTCATTGCAGCATACCTGTAAAGTCATGGTATGCTACCTATCAGCAAATACCTTGCCGAGGAGCTACCATGACGAACGAACCTCGTACTGCACTTGTCGTTGTCGCGCATCCTGACGATGCTGAATTTGGTTGTGGTGGTACCTTAGCCGCATGGGCCGCTGAAGGGTGGGAGATTACCTTAGTGATCTGCACCGACGGTGGCGGTGGCGGGCCTGATGATACCACCGATGTTGGCCCGACAGCTCGTCGCCGTATCAGTGACATTCGCAAGGCAGAGCAACGGGCAGCGGCGGAGGTACTCGGTCTCAAAGAGGTTGTGTTTCTCGACTACCCGGATGGGATGCTGCAACCAACTCTCGAACTGCGCCGAGATATTGTCCGCCAGATTCGCCGTGTACGCGCACAGCGGATTGTTTGCCAATCACCTGACCGGGTCTGGACACCGCAGTACTCCATCCCGCGGTTTCATCCCGATCATCTCGCTGCTGCCAATGCCACCCTTGCAGCGGTGTATCCGGCGGCACAGAACGGATGGGATTTTCCAGAACTCTTAGCCGAAGGCTATCGACCGTGCAAGGTGCGCGAACTTTACATCACCGGTGCGCCGGTGTTGAATTATGCCGTAGATATTAGTGCTACCATCGAGCGGAAACTGGCTGCATTGCGCTGCCACGTCTCGCAGTTAGGGACGGATCAGACTGAGTTAGCGCAGATGGTGCGGCAATGGGCTGCTGAGCGGGGCAAAGAGTTTGGTTTGGCGTTCGCCGAAGTATTCCATCGAGTGGAAAATTAGGTATTCACTACGATGGTGAGAGTGAATGGAGGCAGAACTGTTGCAGGTTGATGGATGAGACTGTAGCAGTGAACCTACCGCCGTGCTGCCGGCACAATGGGTGGTGGTGCTGTATAGCGAGATAATGTGATAAGTTGTTTGTTGCAGTTGACTCCGAGGCCAGACTCGGATATACTACCCAACGGTGGGCCGGTAGCTCAGTGGTAGAGCACCTGACTTTTAATCAGAGGGTCGTGGGTTCGATCCCCACCCGGCTCACCAGCTGCGGAAAAATACTGCCGCCGATTTGGATGTTGTCTTGCAATACCCGGTCGGCGGCAATACTTTTTGTTGCGTTACGTTTAGCCGGTTCGTCTCATTCCTCTGCCCAATCACGCGGTTTGAGAAACTCGGCCATCGCCGCTTCCGGTGATCCTGGTTCGGGCTGATATTTGAATTGCCAGCGCGCTAGTGGCGGTAATGACATCAAGATGGCTTCAATGTTGCCGCCGGTCTGTAGGCCAAAGAGCGTTCCCCGGTCGTAGATGAGGTTGAATTCAACATACCGACCCCGTCGGTAGAGTTGCCACGAACGTTCGCGTTCGCTGTAAGGGGTGTGCATACGACGTTTGACGATCGGTAAATAGGCGTCGAGGATGGTGGTGATACCGTCGCTAACGAAGGCAAAGGCCTGCTCAAAGCCGTCTGGCCCGGTGGGATGGAAGTCATCGAAGAAGATGCCGCCGATGCCGCGCATTTCATTACGGTGCTTGAGAAAAAAATAGCGATCACAGGTCTCTTTCATTGTGCGATAATCGGCGATGGGGTGGCGTCCGCAGTAGTCGCGAAGCGTGACGTGAAAATGGCGTGCATCTTCGACAAATCCGTAGTTGGGAGTGAGATCCATCCCACCACCGAACCACCAATCGTCACCGGTCTCGAAGTAGCGAAAGTTGGCGTGAAAGGCGGGAACGTAAGGGTTGCGTGGGTGAAGAACCATTGAGATACCGGTAGCGAAGTAGGGTTGGCCGCGGGTTGAGGGGCGATGTTGCCAGATACTCGGTGGCACCTCTTCACCGTACACTGCCGACACATTGACCCCGGCGCGCTCGAAGACGGCACCGTCGGTCATGACGCGCGCCGTACCGCCACCTCCTCCCGGTCGTTCCCACGTCTCGGCAACAAAACGTTGGTGTCCGTCGATCTCTTCAAAGGCAGCGCAGAGGTTTTGCTGACCGGTGCGCATCAGCTCATGCACAAGCGAACGAGTGTCGGTAATGGTCATAGGTCGTCTCCTTTGAGGTAAGGACGCAAAGCAAGCAAAGGTGCAAAGGGATAAACGCAAAGGCGCAAAGAACGCGAGGGGCGCAATGGGTTGGGATGGTCCTTGGTCGTGTTTCCGGCTTGCGGCGCGGCGGAACGCGCTGGTGGCGTACCCAAACCCTTTGCGCCTCGGCGTTGGTTACAGTTGGGCGAACGATTCCTCCACGCATGCACAAGCGAACGAGTGTCGGTAATGGTCATAGGTCGTCTCCTTTGAGGTAAGGACGCAAAGCAAGCAAAGGTGC
>NZ_JBWGQH010000011.1:0-24829 GCF_056331925.1 Chloroflexus sp. | reverse complement strand
CGGCGGAACGCGCTGGTGGCGTACCCAAACCCTTTGCGCCTCGGCGTTGGTTACAGTTGGGCGAACGATTCCTCCACGGCGGCCAGCGTCTGGTCAATGTCGGCGTCGGTGTGAGCAGTGCTGACAAAGCCGGCCTCAAACTGTGATGGAGCAAGGTAGATACCGCGGTCGGCCATCGCCCAGAAGAAGCGAGCATACCGTTGGGTGTCGGCATTAGCTTTCGCTTCGATGTAGTTGGTGATTTGCGCATCGGCGTGACGCAGGAAGTAGCAACCGAACATCGTACCCACATTGCCGACTTGTAATGGAATGCGATAGCGTTCACCCAATTCGCGCAAACCGTTCGCAAGTCGGGTGGTGAGCGTGACGGCCCGCTGAAAAGCGGTGTTGTCGTCAGTGAATGCGGTGCGGAGTGTGGTGAGGCCGGCGATCATTGCCAGCGGGTTGCCACTCAGGGTACCGGCCTGATACATCGGGCCGGCCGGTGCGACCAACTGCATCAAATGGCGCTTTCCGGCATATGCGCCGACCGGTAGGCCGCCACCGATCACTTTTCCCAAACAGGTGAGATCGGGGTCGAGGTTCCAGAGGGCTTGGGCGCCGCCAGGGGCAACCCGAAAACCGGTCATGACCTCATCGAGAATGAAGATGGCACCATGCTGTTTGGTGAGTTCACGGAGACCGCCGAGGAAACCGGGTTTGGGGAGGACGAATCCCATATTGGCGGCAATCGGCTCGACGATCACGGCTGCAATCTCGCTGCCACGTTTGGCAAAGAGATCGGCCGCGGCGTCGAGATCGTTGTATTCAATAGTGATAGTATCGGCGGCAACGGTCGGCGGTACGCCGGGACTATCGGGTAGGCCAAGGGTAGCAACGCCGCTGCCGGCCTGCACAAGCAGCATATCGGCATGACCGTGGTAGCAGCCGTTGAACTTGACGATGAGGCGGCGTCCGGTGGCGGCACGGGCAAGCCGAAGCGCACTCATCGTGGCTTCGGTGCCGCTATTGACAAAGCGAATCTGTTCGATCGACGGCACCAGCTCAATCACAAGCCGTGCTAATTCAGTTTCGAGTTCGGTTGGCGCACCAAAGCTGGTTCCGCGTTGGGCTTGCGTGGCAATCGCGCTGACAACCGCCGGGTGGGCATGACCGAGCAAGAGTGGTCCCCACGAGAGCACGTAATCGATATACCGGTTACCATCAACGTCCCAGATGTGGGCGCCTTGGCCGCGCTCGAAGAAGATGGGGCTACCGCCAACTCCGCGAAAAGCGCGTACCGGGGAATTGACACCACCGGGAATAACAGCTTGAGCTACGACAAAGTTGGTCTGTGAACGGCTGTAACGCTCGGTAGCAATGGTCATTGCATAACCTCCTGCAAGGCGGGCGTGGTCGCTGGAAGGGGGTGCGATTGGACAAATTCAACGAGATAGCGCACGTGTTCGACCGGTGTTTCGGTAAGAATACCGTGACCAAGGTTGAAGATGTGGCCGGGGCGGCCACCGGCGCGCTGTAAGATTTCACGTGCCCGGCTGGCGATGAGTTCGCGTGGAGCGAAGAGGGTCATTGGATCGAGATTACCCTGTACAGCGTGTTCGTAGCCGTACTGCGCCCACGCCACGTCGAGGTCGATCCGCCAATCGACGCCAAGCACATCGGCGCCAAGTTGACGTAATTCGCTCGCTAATCCGGCCATATCGGTGCCGAAATAGATGATCGGCGGGGCGGCTGCACCAAGGCGGGCACGGACGGTTGCCACCACGTTTTGGACATGGCGCAAGACGTAAGCGCGGTAGTCAGCCGGTGCGAGTGTGCCGGCCCAGCTATCGAAGATTTGGACGGCATCGGCGCCGGCCTCGACTTGGGCTATCAGGTATTCGGCGACCAACGTACTCAGCCGTTCCATCAGGTCGTGCCATGCAGCCGGCTGTTCATACATAAACCGTTTGGTGAGGCGGTACTCTTTCGAACTACCGCCTTCGATGGCATAGCTGGCTAACGTAAAGGGTGCACCACTGAAGCCGATCAGCGGGAGACCGTTCAGCTCTCGCTTCACCAAACGCACTGCGTCGAGGGTATAGGTAACCGTCTCACGTGGGTCACAGGCGTGTAGGGTAGCAACATCGTGCGGATGCCGGATCGGGTTATGGATAACCGGTCCTTCACCCTTCTCGTAGGTAAGCCGCAAGCCTAGTCCTTCGAGCGGTGGCAAAATATCGGCAAAAATAATCGCTGCATCGACCCCGAACGCTGCTATCGGTTGCAAGGTTACTTCGGCAGCGACTTCAGGCGTTTTCACCATCTGCAAAAAGCCATAACGTTCACGGACGGCGCGGTATTCAGGCATATAGCGCCCGGCCTGTCGCATCAGCCAGATCGGTGTACGGTCGACCGGTTGGCGGCGGCATGCTCGTAGAAAACGATCACGCATTGATCTCCTCGCTGGTGTGATAGTACATTATTCGATGAAACACGTGCAAAGCAACCTTAGTCCAGCCATTCGGCGGCTTCCTTCGCCCAGTAAGTAATGATCATATCGGCGCCGGCGCGACGGATTGCAGTCAGGGTTTCGAGAGCGATGCGCTGCTCATCGAGCCAGCCCTGTAATGCAGCAGCCTTAACCATGCTGTATTCACCGCTGACTTGGTAAGCGGCTAATGGTAGCGTATGGCGGTCGCGAACCTGCCGAATGATGTCGAGATAGGCGAGTGCCGGTTTGACCATCAAGATGTCGGCGCCTTCGGCTACATCGAGATCGACTTCGCGGATTGCTTCGCGTGCGTTGGCCGGATCCATCTGATATTGGCTGCGGTCGCCGAATTTGGGTGGGCTTTCGGCGGCGTCGCGGAAGGGGCCGTAGAAGGCACTGGCGTATTTCGCAGCATAACTCATGATCGAGGTGTGGGTAAAACCGGCAGCGTCGAGGGCAGCCCGGATCGTAGCGACCATACCGTCGATCATACCGGAGGGCGCGATAATATCGGCTCCGGCACGGGCATGCACGACCGATGCTTCGGCGAGGAGGCTGAGGGTGGCATCGTTGAGCAGATAGCCCTCACCGAGCTGCGGTTGGAAGTCGCTGTGATCGGGAGTATTGAGAACACCGCAATGACCGTGATCGGTATACTCGCAGAAACACATATCGCTGATCACGACCATACCCGGTACTGCTGCTTTGATAGCCTGTATCGCCTGCGGTACGATCCCATCGGGATCGGCGTTCTCGCTACCGCAGGCATCCTTGCGGGCGGGGATGCCGAAGAGCAGGACCGCACGAATGCCGCACTCCGCTAATTGTTTGGCTTCTTGCGCTGCCTGATCAGGCGACAGTTGATATTGGCCGGGCATGGAGCGAATCGCAACACGTAGATTGTGACCATGACGGACAAAGATAGGGGCGATCAGTTGCGCCGGTGTGAGCCGCGTTTCACGCACCAGATCGCGGAGAGCCGGGCTAAGGCGCAGGCGACGGGGACGCTGGACTGGCACCGGTAATTGTTGACCAATACTGTTCGTAGCCTGGGAACGTGATGACAGCGTTTTCATACTCATACTCCAGGGTAAAAAGCATTGTCAGACTGACTAATGGGAAGTTATACGTCCGGTTCTGTAAGCTGTCTCCAACTATCCATACAATCAAAACCCGCTCACAGGTTGCACATCCTGACCGAGAAAAACCCGTTCCAACGCCGCCAGCAGTGCATCGTCGTTGGGGCTTGTAGCGATGGCGGCAACCGGTAGGCCCAATTCTGTGCAGACGGCAGCAGTACTCGGCCCAATGCAGACTAATGGTGGGCACTGAGTTTGTGGCGGCAAGAGGGCCGGTATTTGGCGAGCGGCCGATCCGCTGGCCAGTACAATTGCATCAATCGTACCGCTCCGTAGCGCAGCGGCGAGTTCGGCGGCAGCCGGACTGCTGATCGTGCGGTAGGCAGTCACCCGATCAACAATTGCACCGGCTGCTTGGAGCGCTGCGGTCAGTGTTGATGGGGCAATATCGGCGCACGGTAGCAATACTCGCTTCCCGGTGAGTGTGCCCATAACGTTCGGTAGCGCGGCTCCGAGCTCCTCATCGGGTACACCGGCCGGTTCGCGCCCCCACGTGCGGCGGCAATCGGCAGCGGTTGCCTTCCCGACAGCAGCGATGGCTGTGGTCGCCGGCACTGTGGCCTCGGCTAACACGTGGACCGCTTGCCGGCTTGTGACCACGAGCCAATCATACGTGCCGGCGGCGAGTTGGGCCAGCGCGTGTTGCAGTGGGGCCGGATCGGCAGGTGGTGCATACGCGATGAGCGGCGTGAGTAACGGAATGGCGCCGAGTGCGCGTAATCGTGCAGCGAGTGTATCGCCGCGGCCTGCCGGACGGGTGATGGCTATCCGACGACCTAAAAGCATACTCATCGTTGCGCCTCCTGCTGACTTTGAATCGCGGCCAGAATTGCTTCGCCACCTTGGGCCAGGACAGCTTCAGCCACCGTGATACCGACGGCTTCGGGTTGAGCCGGATCACCGACTTGCTCGGCAAAGACCAGTGTGCTCCCGTCGAGTGCGCCAACCATACCACGGAAGTGTAAGCCGGATTCAGTCAAAACGGCATGAGCGGCAACCGGTATCTGACAACCGCCTTCGAGCCGGCGCAGGAATGCTCGCTCGGCCAGGGCGGCTGTGCGCGCTGCCGAGTCATCGAGGGCAGCGACGAGGCGGTTGGTCGTCTCATCGTCGGTGCGTGTCTCGACGGCCAAGATACCCTGTGCAACCGCCGGTAGCATCACCGATGGATCGAGGGGATAGACCAGCGCTTCGCCGATGCTCGCACCGGGCGTGCCATCCCACAACCCTAACCGGCGTAATCCGGCTGCCGCCAAAATAAGGGCATCGTACTGTCCTGCCGCAAGCTTCCGTAGGCGTGTGTCAACATTACCACGCACGTCGGTCAGGTGCAGATCGGGACGATAGTAGCGTAACTGACTGGCACGGCGCAAGCTTGAAGTACCGATACGCGCTCCGGTAGGGAGCGTTGCAAGATCAGCGCCTACGTCGGCGTGACGCACGACTAAGACATCACGCGGATCCTCGCGCATCGGAAAAGCGCTTAGCATCAGCCCAGATGGAGTGGCTGTCGGCATATCTTTAGCGCTATGCACACATAGATCAACATCACCGGCGAGCAAGGCTTGCTCCAGCTCTTTCACAAAGAGACCTTTGTCGCCGACCGCCGATAGGGCTACATCGAGCACCCGATCGCCGGTCGTGGTAATGATCCGTAATTCGACCGACAGATCGGCAAACGTGTTGCGTAAGACGTTAGCGACCCATTCTGATTGAGTACGGGCCAGTGCCGAGCCGCGGGTACCGAGTAGTAAGCGCGCCATAGTTCCTCTCGTCTCTTCAAACCGTTATGCCGATGTCTTCCTGCAACCGAGCGTCTGGTGGACGTGCTACAGGGTTACGTCGCTTACCTTACGCGATCGATCGGTATTTCCCGTGCTACCGGCCTTGTGCTCAAGCGTATGTTCCAGATTAAACAGCTCGGCAAGCACGGTCGCATAACGTTTACCCTGACCGTGAGCAGCGGCTTCACGCAGGCAGCGGATCGGTGGATGGAGCAGCTTATTGACAATACTGCGGGACAAACCCTCGATCACGGCCCGTTGTTCGGGAGAGAGATCGTGGAGACGGCGCAAAGCGCGGGTAAGTTCTTCGTTTCGCACTTCTTCAGCCCGCTGACGAAGCATTGTCAACACCGGTAGTGCCTCTTGTGTTCGCAACCAATCACTAAACTCACGAACTTGCTCTTCAACAATCCGATTAGCAATATCTATCATGGCACTACGTAACTCAATCGTGTGGCTCACCACTTCGCGCAGATCATCGACGGTGAAGAGGTGAACACCGGGCAACTCGGCGACATCGGCGGCAATATCACGAGGGACGGCCAGATCGATCAGCAACATTGCCGGCGGGTCACAATCGCCGCAGGCTCGCATCCGTTGTTTATGGGCAAGTGCTTCGGCAACGTGGTGACGGTAAATGATCGGAACCGGCGCGGCAGTCGAGCTAATCACAATATCGGCGCGGGCAAGAGCTTCTGGTAGCGCACCGAAATCGAGCATCTCGGCACCGTAGCGTTCGGCCAATGCAGCGGCACGGGCCGATGTGCGATTGACAATGGTCAACCGGTTGGCGCCGTTGGCGATCAGATTCTGGGCCGCCAATTCACTCACTTCACCACCACCGATCAGCAATACTTCGCGTCCGCGCAGATCACCGAGCCGGCGGCGGGCAAGTTCAACTCCGGCTTGCGAGACACTGGCTGCACCTTTGCCGATAGTGGTCTCGTGGCGTACCCGTTTACCGGCAACCAGTGCGATTTGGAACAGGCGGTGCAACACTGAGCTGACGCTGCCGATCCGTTGGGCAGCTTCGTAGGCGCTCCGTACCTGACCTTGGATCTGTGCCTCGCCAAGAACGAGCGAGCGTAACCCGGCGGCAGTTGCGCACAGATGGCGGGCAACGGACTCACCCTGGTAAAAATAGAGAGTATAAACGAAGCTACCGGCGGGGCGACGGTGAAAGTTGGCCAAGAAATCGACCACGTGCTGCGCTGTCGTGCCCGGGTTCGCAACGCCATAAATCTCGACACGGTTGCATGTTGAGAGAATGACCGCTTCGCTGAACAGTGGTGGCGAACCGTTACCGGCTTGCGTCAGTTGTAACAGTGCGGACGGTAAATCGGTTTGGCTAAAGGCCAGTTGTTCGCGAATCTCGACCGGCGCGGTAGTGTGATCGAGACCGGCAAGGAACAGATTCATAGCCCTTGATCCTTTGCTCTGCAATGTGTATACGGTAAACGACGGAATCCCTCTTCCAGTCGGGTCGTTGAACACAATGGCCCAATCGACCCGTGCCGGTGCGCTGTTGCCACGGCACGGGCTGTCTCATTATACCCCATCTTAGTTTTAAAATTTACGTATATCTATACTTTTCTATGCATCGCCAATCACGGCCACTAACTGGCCCAACTCACGGCGCTGGCTGCGGAAGGCGCTGACATCAATCGTTCGTAAGAGGATGAGTGCAGTGCAGAGAATCAGCGCCTCGATCAGAAAGACGGTCACGTAAGCACCGGTTGGACCGACGACCAGCGCGATGATGTCACGGATGATACCGGCGAGCAGGTTCCCCAACCCACGGGCCGCGGCATCGGCGACACCCCACGCACCGATGAACAGCCCAACCTGTTGCGGTGTAGTCATATCGAGCATCAGTGCGAGGTTGGTGGCAGTGGCGATGCCGGTACCAAAACCGAGCAAAGCTACTGAGGGTACAAAGAGCGGTTGCAGGTGCAAGATACCACTGAGCGCGATCAGGGTTAGCCCACCGGCAGCAATGATACCACCGAGCGTTGCCCCTTGCTTATTGCTCAGCCATCGGCTAAAGAAGATACCGTGCAGCAAGAGTGCCAGGAGTGTCGCTCCACCCCACGTCGCCGTTAATTGGGTGGTGTCGCGCACGTTCATTCCAAATGCCTGGGCGCCATACGGTTCGAGTAATACGTCTTGACCGAGAATAGCCGACAACATCAACATCAGATAGACGAAGAAGCGTCGTGCCTGGGGGTCACTCACGACGGTACGTACCGAGTCGGCGACGCTATGTCGTTCTTCATGGCTGAACGGGACGGCGTTACGCGGCTCAAGCCCGATGAGACCAAGCGTACTAATCAACAGGGCAGCACCGGCACAAATCGCAAAGACCTCGATGAGGCGAGTGGGAGAGTAATCCTCTAGTGCGCGGCCGGCCCCGATTGCCGTTCCGATCACGGCGGTGATCATCATAAACCACATGACCGCAATGGTACGCGAGCGTAGATGCGATGGCGACAGATCGCTGGCAAGGGAAAGGTACGACACAACCGCAACGTTGAAACCGATACCCCACATGCCAAAGATGAGCAGTGCCAACATTAATCCCGGCCAGAAGTTGGCGTCCATTGCAAAGGCGGCAAACGGCGTGAGCGCCGAGCCAACGACGCAGAGGATAATCCCCAGTACGATGTAGGGTGTACGCCGATACCCCCACAGTGGATGCCGGTCAGAGAACTGACCGATGAAGACTTGAATGGGCGAGAAGAGGTGCGGCAGGATGATCAGCGCTGCCACAACGCTGGCCATAATGCCGAGTTCGTGGATCATGATCCGGTTGAGCACACCGGTAATCGGTACTAAACTAACGGCGGTAGCCATGTGGATCATGCCTAAACGGATCATTTTCAACCAGTTCATCCTACACTCCTCTCTTCGGTAATACCTTCTAGACGATCTTCGAGATCTTGATAAATCTCTTGCAGGCGATTGAGCGTTGCTTCATCAGCAGCCCAAAAGCCGCGTCCGGCAGCTTCGAGGAGACGACGAACAACGCCGGCGGTGGCAGATGGGTTGAGGGCGGCCATCCGCTCACGCATTGCATCGTCGAGGGCATAGGTAGCGGCAATCTCATCGTAGATCCACCCTTCGACGGCGTTAGCCGTGGCACTCCAGCCATAGGTATGACCGACACGCGCCTCGATTTCACGGACACCGGCAAAGCCGTGGGCTAGCATTGCTTCGTGCCACTTGGGGTTGAGTAGCTTGGCCCGTGTTTCAAGCCGTAGCATCGTCTCAATCGAGGCGATGCGGCTAGCACCGGGTGAACTGATCGCATCGGCAACCAATACCGGTGGTGCATTACCGCGAATCCGTTCTACACTCTTGGCGATCCCACCGAGATTCTCGTAGTAGTTGTCGATGTCGGTTAGACCAACTTCAAAACTATCAATGTTTTGGAACGTGGCTTGGACGTGCCGCAATGCTCCTTCAAGGAGACCACGTGCTTCGCGCCATTGGCCATTGGCAGTGCGAACGAAGCTCTTACGCGACAAGAAGGCATCGCTGAGCTGATCTTCACTTTCCCACGTCCCACTCTCAACGAGAAAGTTGACATTTGCGCCGTAGCTACCGGGCGCATTGGCGAACACGCGGATAGCTGCTTCTTCCAGTGAGATGCCCGTCTCGGCTACTTGGGCCAGCGCGTGGGCGCGGATGAAGTTCCACTCTGCCGGTTCGTCGGCGGTAGCGGCCAGATACGCGGCGCGGTCGATCAAGCGCATCTGGTTGCCGAGCAGGTCGCGGAAGATACCGCTCACCGTCACAACCACGTCAATACGCGGGCGACCGAGTTCGGCCAGCGGACGCAGCGCAACATCTGCCACGTTACCGAGTTCGTCGATCACCGGACGGGCGCCGATCAGGGCCAAGATCTGTGCGACCCCTTCGCAATCACTCTTAAGGTTATCGGTACCCCACAGCACAATTGCGATGCTCTGCGGCCAAGCTCCTTGCTCAGCGCGGAGACGGGCAAGTAGTTCGTTTGCCAATGCTTCGCCACGCTGCATCGATACCGGGGTGGGTACGCGATACGGATCGAGGGCAAAGAGGTTCCGACCGGTTGGGAGAACGGCCGGGTTACGTACGGCGTCGTTGCTCGGCGAGGGCGGGATGAAACCGCCGCGCAGACCATGCAACAGGTTGCGCAGCTCGTCGTTGGCGAGCAGGCCGTTGCGCAGCTCGGCCAGTTTGGGCCAGAGGGGACGCAGCGCAGTGGCGGAGACGAGATCAGCCAGCTTGGCGGCGACGGCTCGCGCGCCAGCCTCGGCATCGTGAGCCTCGGCATAGGCCAGCATCGCCGCGCGGCCACGGGCCTCGATCTCGCGCATCTGGTTTTGGGCCGCCAAATCGCTGCTCAGGCGGGCGCAGAGCTGCTGGTAGTCGATCCCCATCCCGCGCGCAATCAGGGCCGGCAGGCCGCCATTGGGCTGCAAACTAGCGTACAGCAGCAAGAAATCGGCCAATTCGGTGGGGGCGGGCGGTTGGCCGAGGACGTGCAAGCCGAGCGGGATCATACGCTGCTCGATGCGTAGCAGCTCGTGGGCCAAGCCGGCGACGTCGGCATGATCGTCGCCACTGCTTTCCATAGGAATACCCAGTTGCGCCGCCCGGTCGCGCAGATCGGCCACCAGCGCCGGATCGGGATTGCACTCGTACTGCTCGATCGCGTCGCGCAGCGCGCGCAACCCTTTATAGAGACCGGCCTGCTGCACCGGCGGCACAAGGTAGCTGACTAGCGTGGCCGCGCCGCGTCGTTTAGCGATGGCCGCCTCGCTCGGATTGTTGACGCTATAGACGTAGAAATTGGGCAGCGGCCCGATCAGACGCAGCGGCCAGCAACGCGCGCTGAGACCGACCTGCTTGCCCGGCATAAACTCCATCGCGCCGTGGGTGCCGAGGTGAATGACCGCATCGGCGCGGAACTTGTGCGTGATCCATGTATAGAAAGCGGCGAACGCATGGTTCGGCGCAGCATCTTTGGCGAGGAGCAACCGCATCGGGTCGCGTTCGTAACCGAAGCTGGGCTGCACACCGATAAAGACATTGCCAAACTGGCGGCCAAGAATCCGAATACCGCGTTGATCTCGCCACAATTCACCCGGTGCCGGACCCCAATACGGTTCGATCTCGGTATAGGCCGGGAAGAGGCGGCGATACTCATCGGCGCTCAGCCAATCGGCGATGTGGGCATCGGCCCCGTGGGCCGGGCCATCGGCCAACAACAGATGGCGCAGTTCATCGACACTGTGTGGCACCTCAACGTGATAACCATCGGCAGCGAGGGCTTTGAGCAGGTGATACAGGCTGGCAAACACATCGAGATAGGCCGCTGTACCGACGGTACCAAGAGCCGGGGGGAAGTTATAGATGACAATTGCCAGCCGCTTCTGCGCATTGGGCATGCGTCGCAACGCAACCCGACGGACAATCCGGTCGGCAATTTGCTCGATTTCGGCTTGAGCCGGTGCGAAGCGCTGCCCGTCGGCTGCCGGCCCCCCGAAAATCAACGGTTCGGCAGCACCTTCGAGTTCGGGAATCGCCACACTTAAGGCCTGCTGCACCGGCGTGAGACCGTTATCATCGGCGCGCCAGTCATCGATACGTTGAAAGGCGAGGGGCACCAACCCCAGATACGGTCGGTCAAAGCGGGTGAGGGCCTCGGCAGCTTGCTGCGGTTGGCTCTCGGCAGGACCACCAACCAAGGCAAAGCCGGTTGCATTGACCAATACATCAACATCGGCCAGCTCTTTATCGAGCAGCGGTCGTAGATCGAGACCGGCGGCGTAGGCAATGCGGGCCTCTAGCCCACGGGCCTCGATGGCCCTTGCCAGCGCATCAATGTGGGGTGTATTACCACTCAGGACAACCGTGCGCAGGGTCAAGATGCCAACGCTGCCACCCTTGGGAATACGCTTACCGCGCCAACGGCGGTAATCGTTCAGTGAGGTAAATAACTCTGGTGCGTCAGGATGGTACAGTGCGGTTTCAGGGTAACTCAGCGGATCGAGCTGAGGGAGCTTTGGGCGCGGCTGCGGGCCGTAGCGTGCAATCAGAATACAGAGCAAACGGTAGAGGTTTTCCGGCGAAGCGTTCAGCCAATACTGGTGGCTGGTGATATAGGTATAGAGATCACGTGACGTGCCGGGAATAACCTTCAAGACCTTGCTCAGGTTGCGCAAAATTGCCAACTGGCGCCGCGCTTCACCGGCCCCGCCTTGAGGACGGAGTTTTTGTACCCACCGCCGTAGTGGTCCCGGCTCGGTATCGCTCTCGCGGCGCAGGGAGAAGCCTCCGATACGGGTACAGCGGATCAGGGCCGGGTTGGAGGTAATAATCAGGGTTGGCTTTTCGTAGTGGGCCAGCCGTTCGGCCAGCGGACGCACCAACTCTTCACTAAATAGTCGTGCGCCAAAGACAAAATCGGCAATCGCTAAATCACGATCGAGCTGTGCCCATCCTGCTGCATCACGCAGAGTCGACGCATCGTACACCGCCAGGCTCAGCGTAACCTTGTGTTCGCGCCGCAGACGGTCGGCGGCTGCCAGCAGCGCCGGACGATGATTACCGTCGATAGTTAGAACCACAAAGTGCATGGGTCTTCCTCACCAGTCGTACAGGCAGAACCGGTGTTTAGGCAAAAGGTACCTCTAGCAGCAGGAGCTAGTCCTGCCGCCAAGGCCGGTAGGCGATAACCTGCGTGTCAGGACACGCTCTTGTGTCGTTACGCCTCTACCGCGCGGACAGCTTCAATCTGCTGCTGCGACGCGCTGTGGCCGATTGGGACCGGGGTAGTTGGGGAAGCCGGGTAACCCCTTCCAGCGAATCGCCTCGGTTGTCTTACGGGTAGGCAGCCGGTAGATCGCCAGCAAGCGGAGCGCAATCGCTGCCTTGAGCCGGGTTGATTGCGCCAGCGCTACCGGGTCTTTGCGTCCCTCCAGTTCACGCAGTTTGCGGTCGTATTCAACCAGCTTGTCCATATAACCGAAGAACCGCGGATCGTCGAGGTTCATCGTTTCTGGATAGACTTGTGTGGCAATATCGTTGCACAGCCGAATGACCTTCTGGTCGTAATCGCGCCAGTTAAGGCCGAGAGCGGCGTAGAAATTGGCTCGGCGGGCATCATTCAGATACATCGTTGCATAGACGGCGAGTAAGAAGAAGCGGATCCAGCGTCGGTTGGCTCCTTCGAGCATTTCCGGTTGCGAGCGCATCAGGAGGGCAAAGAACTCGCCGTGACGATACTCATCGTTGCACCACTGCTCGAACCATTTAAAGATCGGGTGGATGCAGTATTGCGGGTTCTGTTCCAGGTGACGGTAAATGTTAATGTAGCGCGAATAACCTATCTTTTCCGAGAGATACACCGAGTAGAAGATAAACTTGGGTTGGAAGTAGGTGTATTTCTTGCGTTTCTGCAAGACGGTGAGATCGAGGGCGACATTCAGATCGGCCATTGTGCGGTTCAGAAAACCGGCATGGCGGCCTTCATCTCGGCTCATATACTTAAAGATGGCCCGTAAGGTTGGATCGTGTAAATGCTTGACCATCTCGGCATAGAGCAGACAACCGCTAAACTCAGCCGTGCATGAGCGCTCGAGAAAATCGATGAACGCATCGCGTTCAGGCATATCATCAAAGTTTTGCAGAAACTCGTCAGTGCGGCGGAAGTGCGTGCGGTTGTAATCGTAGGCAAACTCGTCGCGGATCCAGTCGAATTCGTCGCGCAGACCGTTGCGATCGATTTCAAGTTTGTCGATGGCTTTGAAATCGGTGGTGTAGAACCGAGGTGAGAGAATGGCCTCTTTGAGGGCATGGCGGGTCGTGCGACTGAACTCACCGGGCATTTCTATCATCAAGGGGTTGATCCAAAACATGCTCTGCTCCTTTGCGCTCCTGTTCGTACCAATCGTGACACGGGCTTCGTACCCGATACTAACCTTACGGGTGTTCGACCAGCTCGTTGATCTCGACGAGGCTACTCTTCTTGGTCAGGAAACGTCGCAACCAGCTCGCCTTATACAGCCGGATGGGGCTGCGGTAGCAAATCTCACCGTTGGTACGTCCGTCTTCGGTTGGTGGCAGATGCATAATTTCGAGCGTATCACCAGGCTGAATCTCCATCCCTGGCGGTAGATCGACGTGGAAGTGGAAGTGTTCATGCTCGCTCTGTAAGCGGACGAAACCCTCACCCTCCAGCAGCACCTCGCGGTTGTACCACTTGTGCAGGATAAATGCGGCTGCACCAAAGGCCATCACTACCAGCAATCGTCGCATGGCTTGCTCCTGTAGTTGTGTTTCTGAACTACAACCTTATAAAACGCGGTCTATGTGACCGGTGATACCGTAAGGTAAAAGTTGCCGTGCCAGGTATCTCATATGCGGCGAGCCTCGATCAAGGTAACGTGATAAAACCGACTACGAATCGGATGGAGGCGATGGACGCGCAGACCGGCGCGGGTGAGAATCGCCATCACTTCACGGTCACGGATCATTTGGATCTCAGTACGGCGCTGGCTATGGGGAAACCAACCGCCGATCCAATGCAACGCGGCGAGCAATGAGTTGTACGGTGCGTAGGTCAGCAGCAGGGTATGCTCGGTGAGCTGGGCAAGATGGGTGCAGAGCTGGCCGAAGAGGGGTTGCGGATAGTGGATCAACACATCAAAGCAGGCAACCACCTGTGCCGGCTCCTGCAATGACTCGATATCGGCTTCACAGCACTCAATCCGATCGGCGAAACCGGCTTCGAGTGCAGCGCGTTGGGTAGCAGCAACCATTTGTGGCGCAATATCGACCGCACGAACCCGATAGCCGCGACGGGCCAACATGAGACTAAATAAGCCTACGCCACAGCCCACATCAAGGGCAGTGGTTGGGGGCGGTTGATCGGCCAACCAGGTGTCAGCCACAGCCAGCATCCGGTTGTGGCCTTCCCGAATACTTTGGCGGACAAGGGATAGGGGGGCGTTGCCGTAAATTGCCGACCAGCGTTCAAAGCCCAAACCGTTGAAATAGTCGCGCAATTGAGCTTTGTGCTGCGAGACCTCAAGCACGTTGTTCTCCTCTAGCTATGTATGTAGTCCAAACTTGGTACTACGTTCACAAAGTATGAAACCGTGCTTACACTGATAGACCGGCTTAAGGGTAATGTAGTGCTGAATCAAAACTACGAACGTTCAAACAAATTGTAGCATGAGAGTCAATCTCATGGAATATAGACAATCATTGTGCAAAATCTTTGCGTTTGGTTAAATTGAGTGAATATCGCACACTAATGCCATGAAAATTGCTCAAAATATCGTCATTGGTCGGCCAACTATGGTCAGTATTATTGTATAAGGGTAAAGCAAACGAGGCTTCGTGCCGTGCTATAATGGTTCATTAGCAAATAGTTTCGTCCACCGGAGGGGCTGATGGAAGGCTATATTGTGGCCGGCACCGAATCGATGGCAGATCGGATCGATCTGCGGAGCGATACGGTAACCCTGCCTAGCCCGACGATGCGAGCGGCAATGGCCGATGCGGTGCTCGGCGATGATGTGTACGGTGAGGATCCGACGGTCAATGCGCTCGAGCGTTTGGCCGCCGAGATGGTCGGTAAAGAGGCGGCAGTATTGGTTCCGAGCGGGACAATGGGGAATCTGGCGGCGCTGCTCGCTCATTGTCAGCGCGGGCAACGGGTGATTCTCGGCAACGAAAGTCATATCTATCATTACGAAGCCGGTGGTGCGAGTGCTTTGGGCGGGTTGGTGTACCATCCGTTGCCCAACACTGCTGATGGTCGGATCGATCTTGATCTGTTGGCAGTTGCAGTCACAAAGGTGGACGACGCCCATTTTGCACCGCCCGGTGTGATTTGTCTCGAGAACACCCATAACCGGTGCGGGGGCGTGGTAATAACTCCTGAGTATCTGGCACAGGTACACGCCTTGGCCCGTGCCCACGATCTGCCAGTGCATCTTGACGGTGCGCGCATTTTTAATGCGGCAATCGCGTTGGAGGTGCCGGTTACGGCCTTGACTGATCACGTCGATACGGTGATGTTCTGTCTCTCGAAGGGATTGGCGGCGCCGGTTGGTTCACTGGTGGCCGGTCCAGCGTCGGTGATCAAACGGGTACGGCGGGTGCGAAAGATGCTGGGTGGCGGAATGCGGCAAGCAGGTGTGATCGCCGCTGCGGGTATCGTCGCTCTGACCGAGATGATTGACCGTCTGGCCGTCGATCACGCCAATGCTCGTTTGCTGGCCGCCGGTTTGGCCAAATTGCCTGGGGTTCAGATTGATCTGAGTAGGGTGCAGACCAACATTGTCCGCTTTACCTTTGTTCATCCCCGGCTTAGTGTGAGTGAGTTGCTAGCCGCACTGCGGACACAGGGTATCTTGATGGGAAGTATGGGTTCAACCAGTATTCGCGCAGTGACCCATTATGGGATCGAGCGGTCGCATATTGAGCATGTGATCGTGGTGGCTGCTGAGTTGTTGGCGTAGGTTGGCTCTTCGCTTGGATGTTCGTCGGGCCAAGAGATGGGGAGAGCAGGTAAAGTGTTCAGCCTTGGTCATGCAACAAGGTGAAGTATGGATGCTTCTTGTCAGCTTGCGGTACTGCTTTCATTATCAGGTGAGGTAGTAGCTTGCAGCGAAGCCCTACGTCCATTACTACCTGACGTTACTCCTCTCTTACCTGATCTGGTGCATACTGAATCGGAAAACGAAGTATTGCTGCAAGGCCGTCGTTATACCGTTACCTGCCAACCGTTGTTGAATGAAGCGGGTGCGACATTTGCCTTCCTGATCGCTTTTCAAGCCGTGTCTGTTCGACGTGCCGAGCATCGGTTGAGTGAGATGGCGCTTGTGCTCTCGAACAAGCTCGATATCGAACACGTGTTGGAGCAGGTGATGCGCTTTGCGATGGAGCTCCTCGACGCCGATGCCGGTTCGTTGCCGCTCTACGATCCCGAACGTGAACGTTTAATCATAGGCCATCTGGTCAATCTGCCGGTTAATACCCTTACTCCGCTTGTGGCACAGCGGCGCGGTTTGATGTGGCAGCTCATCAAGCAACGAACGTCGATCCTTATTGCCGATTATCCCCAACATCCGGTAGCGCTGCCCGAACTGGTTCGTCTTGGGGTACGCTCATTGCTAGCAACACCGATTATCTACGGCAATACGCCGTTGGGGATTCTCGCCCTCTATCGTATGCGTGATGAGCCGTTCCAGGAATCGGATCGCGACATCTTAAAGGCTATTGCTCTGCAGACGGCAATTGCTCTACATAGTGCCCGTATGTATCAGCGTGCTGTGCGCGATGCCGACGAGCGGTATGCGCTGTACCAAGCTAGTTTGGAGATGGGGGCTACCCTCGATCTCGAACAACTGTATCAAGCTATTCATCGTGCCGTGTCGCATCTGGTTCGTCATAGCCGATTGATGATCGCAACACTCGTCGATCAACGGACGGCCGAATATGTCTATGTGTATACCCCAGACGGTCGACAACCGGTGCAACGCTGGCCGGTGACGCACGGCTTAGCCGGTTATGTTTTACGGTTTGGGGTATCGTTGCGCTTATCAAGTGCGCAGATGTTGCCCGCGCCGGGCGCCGAGCCATTGCCCGAGCTTGAAGGCGATCTGGCAGAGGGATCATTTATGGCGACACCATTGATCGTCGATGATCGTATCATCGGTGCATTGGTTGTCGGTAGCGAACAGGGCGATGTGTATGCGATGTCCGATCTGAGTGCACTCGAATTACTGGCGGCAACCGTCGCAGTAGCATTACACAACGCTATGCGCTTTGCCCACATCCTGTCGTTGACGATTACTGATGTGTTGACCGAACTGGTCAATCGCCGGCATTTTTTTCAAATCCTCCACCACGAAATCGAGCGGTCGCGCCGTTACCGCACGCCGGTGAGCATTGCAATGATTGATCTCGACCATTTTAAGCAGGTAAACGACACATACGGTCACGTCGTTGGTGATACACTGTTACGCGAGGTGGCCATGCGTTGCTGTCGGCATGTGCGTGATGTTGATATTTTGGCCCGCTATGGTGGCGAGGAATTTGGCTTGATCTTGCCGGAGACGCAATACGAATCAGCTTTGTTAGTGGCCGAGCGGTTACGTCAGCAGGTTATGTCAGAACCTTTCACCGTTGATGGTTATCTCATCCCGATGACCTTGAGTATCGGGGTTGCCAGTTTTCAGGCCGATATTCATCCTGATCCATCTTCATTAGTCGTTGATGCCGACCGGGCGCTTTACCTGGCCAAACAACGTGGGCGCAATTGTGTCTGCGGCACAAAGGAGTTGTCTCGTTATGCCGAATCCTGATTTTGCCTACGTGCAACGTATTCTCACCAGTCGAGTCTACGATGTGGTGGAAGAGACCCCATTACAATTTGCACCGTTATTGAGTGAGCGGCTTGGCACAAAGATTTTTTTTAAGCGCGAGGATCTCCTCCCGATCTTCTCGTTTAAGCTGCGTGGTGCCTACAACCGTATGGCCCATCTTAGCCCTGCCGAGAAGGAGCGGGGTGTGATTACTGCTTCGGCCGGTAACCACGCGCAGGGGGTAGCCTTCTCCGGCCAACAGTTGGGGATTCGTACATTGATCGTGATGCCGGTAACGACGCCGGAGATTAAAGTTGCCGCCTGCCGTCGTCGTAATGCCGAGGTCGTGCTCTATGGCGATAGCTATAGTGACGCCGAAGCCCACGCGTACCGCGTACAGCAAGAGTTGGGGCTGACGTTTATCCATCCCTACGACGATCCGTTGGTGATTGCCGGTCAAGGGACGATTGGGCTAGAGATTTCGCAGCAGATGCGGGCTGAGCGCTATCGGGTTTTTGTGCCGGTTGGTGGCGGCGGTTTGATCGCCGGAATTGCCATCTTTCTCAAGAGCATCAACCCCAATATCGAGATTATCGCCGTTGAGCCAGACGATTCCGACGCGATGTATCAGAGTGTGCGTGCCGGCTATCGGGTGACGCTCGATCAGGTGGGTATTTTCGTTGATGGTGTGGCGGTGCGGCGTGTAGGTGAACATACGTTTGCGATTGTGCAACGCTACGTCGATGATTTTGTTCGTGTTACTACCGATGAGGTTTGTGCAGCGATCAAAGATGTGTTTGAGGATTCGCGTGCCATTATGGAGCCGGCGGGTGCGTTAGCAGTCGCCGGTTTGAAGCGGTATATTGCCGAACACGGTGCCGATCTGCCGGCGGTTGCACTGACGTGCGGTGCGAATATGAATTTTGACCGCCTGCGCCACGTCGCCGAACGGGCCGAGATCGGTGAACGACGCGAGGCGCTGTTTGCCGTGACCATCCCCGAACGACCCGGTTCGTTTAAACAGTTTTGCCGGGTGATCGGGCCGCACAATATCACCGAGTTCAACTATCGCTATGCACCGCGTCCCGATGCCAACGTCTTTGTTGGTATCCAATTGACCGACGCGCGTCAGCGCCATGAACTGGCCGATCGGTTGCGTCAGGCTGGCTATACCGTCGTTGACTTGACCAACGATGAGTTGGCGATTATCCATCTGCGCCATATGGTTGGGGGACGCGCACCGGAAGCAACCGATGAGCGTCTCTTCTCGTTCGAGTTTCCCGAACGGCCAGGGGCGCTGTTGCAGTTCCTCGAATCGCTCGATGCCTCGTGGAATATTAGCCTGTTCCATTATCGTAATCACGGGAGTGCGCATGGCCGGGTGTTGGCCGGTATTCAGGTGCCCGATGCCGACCTTGATCGGTTTTACGCTTCATTGTCGCGCCTCGGCTATCCCTATCGCGAGCAGAGTGATAATCCGGCGTATCATCTCTTTCTGAAGTAGGTGCCTTTGCGCGAGGCGTAGCAGGTTCCTGGATAGAGTTGTGTTATAATCACAGTAGGTTTGCACGTAAGCAATTGCATACTCATCGCGGTGACCCGTTAGCCCGGATGCTAGGGCGTAAAGGTGGAAGCTGGTGCAAGTCCAGCGCTGTGCCGCAACTGTAACCGGATGTGATATGCCGGAAGCCAGGACGCCTGCCGCGATGTATTCTCGTTCAGCCCTTCTCGCGCCAAGGAGGATGAACGAAGCGCGTTTTTGCGTTATCGTTTCATAACCCCAGCCGACGAGAACGGTTGGGGTTTTTGTTTATATGTCAACGGAAGGAGCATGCTGTGTCGGGCGAGACGACAACTCCTTTGGGGCCGGGTTCATCACCGGAAGCGGAAGCGCGACGTAAGGCAGTGCGGGCTAGCCATACGCCGAAGGGCTTGGTAATTGTCAATACCGGTAACGGTAAAGGCAAAACGACGGCGGCCCTCGGCATCTTGTTGCGCGCTTGGGGCCGTGATATGCGGGTAGGCGGCGTACAGTTTATCAAGCACGAACAGGCAAACTTTGGCGAGTTGCGTGCGCTGAAACGTATGGGTATTACGCTGACGCCGATGGGTGATGGCTTCACATGGACGAGTCGGAATCTCGATGAGACCCAAGCACGGGCCCTGCACGGCTGGGAAGTAGCGAAGCAGCAGATTGCCGGCGGCGATTACGATGTCTTTTTGCTCGACGAGTTTACGTATGTGATGCACTACGGCTGGGTGCCGGCCTCTGAGGTGGTGGAGTGGCTGAAAGCGCATAAGCCGCCGATGTTGCATCTGATTATTACCGGTCGGTATGCGCCGCCGGAGTTGATCGAGTATGCCGATTTGGTGACGGAGATGCACGAGGTGAAGCATCCATTCCGCGATCAGGGCATTCGCGCCCAGCCGGGGATTGAGTATTGAGGGATCGCGGCAGGGGATTTTTTACCGCAGGGGACGCAGAGAGCGCAGAGGATGAGAGTGGTGGGTCGGCAAGCTCGGTTTCGAGCGTGATAGATAAGACAACCCTCTGCGTCCTCCGCGCCCTCTGCGGTAAACCTAACACGAGCAGCGAGGAACCATGGCTGAATCGCTCAAACGTAACATGGTGCAGCGCCTCGACGGGCGGATGGTCAATGCTGGCGCGCGGCGCGGGATGCTGATTGTCTGTGCGACTGGCTGCTGCTGCGGCCACACCGAACGCGGTTTTGCCCCGGTGCCGACCGATCGCTACCACACGGAATGGGAACGGCGACGGTTACGCAACCGGGTTCATCTCAGTCAGGGCGGTTGCTTGGGGCCGTGCCCGTTGGCGAATGTGGCCCTCTTGTTGATGGATGGCAGGCCCTACTGGTTCCATTCGCTGAACGATCCAGCGCTCATTCCGATCTTGTACGATTTTATCGAAGATCTGTTGGCGGCTGATCAGCCGTTGCCGCCGCCGCCAGCATTAGCGCCTCACCTGTTCAACGGCTTTAGCTGGGATGGGGTGAGCGCGCCGGCAGCGAGCGCCGAGCGCCTGCCGGCAGTGGCTGGCGATGGCATCCTCGTGCTGAGCCAAGCCGATACCGACCTGCTCACGTTAGAGCAGGCGCTCGACCTGTTGTCCGATGGTTTTGCGCCGGTGCGAATGGCGCACGTGGGCCGGTTGGCCGACCCGGCGGCGATTGACCGTTTGCTCGAACAGCATCTGCCCGCGGCGGCAATTGTGGTGGCGCGCTTGCACAGTCCGGCGGCGTTTGCCTACGGTCTCGAACGGCTACAACAGTGGGCGGCGTCAACCGGCGGCTTCCTGCTCTGTCTGCCGGCAGTCGAGCAGGTTGATCCTGATCTGATGGCGCGTTCGACGGTTGGGGTGCCGTTGGCAATGCTGGTCAGCGCCTATTTTCACGCTGGCGGTGCGGCCAATCTCGCCAACGGCTTGCAGTGTCTGAGCGATCACCTACTGGCGAGCGGGTGGGGCTACGATCCGCCGGTTGAATTGCCGCTCCACGGTATTTACACCCCACCCCAACCGCGCCGGCGCAGCAAGGCGGCCCAACCAGCGTTGCCGGCGGCTGATGCGCCGGTGGCCGGATTGCTCTTCTACCGCGCTCATCTGCTCAGCGGCAATACCGCTTTCGTCGATGCGCTGATCGCCGGCTTGCAGGCGTGCGGCTTGTGTGTGCGCGCGGTCTACACTCAATCGCTCAAAGAGCTAAATGCGGCGGGGATGCCGGTGGCGCTCGAGCTGCTACGCCAAGCCGAGCCGGTCGATGTAATCGTCTCGACCCTCAGTTTCGCGCTCGGCGATAGCGAGCCGCACCCCTTTGCCCAACTGGATGCGCCGGTGGTGCAGGCGCTGGTCAGCAGTAGCAGTCGGGCGGCGTGGCAACGCGATGGTCGCGGGTTGGGGCCGCTTGATACGGCCATGAATGTGGCTTTGCCTGAACTGGATGGCCGGATCATCGGCGTGCCAATCGCGTTTAAGACCCAAGCTGGCGAAGCGGCGGCGCGCTCGGTGCCTGACCCAGAGCGGATCGAGCGGCTGGCCGGCTTGGTGTGGCGTTTGGCGCAGTTGCGGCGCAAACCGAATGCGCAAAAGCGGATTGCGGTCATCTTAACCAACAGCAGCGTCAAGGCACAGCGGATTGGGAACGCGGTTGGTCTTGATGCACCGGCATCGTTGATGCGTCTGTTCGCGGCGTTGCAAGCTGAAGGGTATACGGTAGCCGATCTGCCGGCGACCGGCGATCAACTCATCGCCGATCTCATCGAGCGTTGCTCGTATGATGAGACGTGGCTCACGACCGAGCAACTTGCCCGTGCGTACCGAGTACCTGCTGAGACCTACCGGCGTTGGTTTGATGAATTGCCATCGGAGTTACAAACGGCGATGATTCGCCAATGGGGGCCGCCGCCGGGCAAGGCGTATGTGCATGGCGGCGCGTTGGCGCTGGCCGGCCTCGCATTCGGCAATGTCTTTGTGGCGCTGCAACCGCCGCGCGGCTACGATATGGATCCGGACGCCATCTACCACCGGCCTGACCTGCCGCCGCCGCACAACTACTACGCGCTCTACCGCTGGTTGCGCGATGAGTGGCGCGCCGATGCGATCATCCATCTCGGTAAGCACGGCACGCTCGAGTGGCTGCCCGGCAAAGGCGTCGGCCTTGGCGCGACCTGTTTCCCTGATCCGTTCCTCGCCGATCTGCCGCTGATCTACCCCTTCATCATCAACGATCCCGGCGAAGGTACGCAGGCCAAGCGGCGCGCCCACGCGGTGATTATCGATCACCTCACCCCGCCGATGACTAACGCCGGCGCGTATGGTGATTTGGCCGAATTAGCGCAACTGGTCGATGAATATTATCGCATGGAGCGGCTCGATCCGAGCAAGCTACCGCTCTTGCAGCGCCAGATTTGGGAGGTGCTGCAACGCAGCCAGTTAGCTGACGATCTGCGCTACATCTTGCAAGCCGATCACGGCGATCACCGGCACGAGTGGGATGGCAGTGTGCTTGAAGATGGCACGCCGACCGTGTTGGCCGAATTGGAGGGGCGTGAAGTCGCGCACCTGCTCGAAGACATCGAAGGCTACTTGTGCGAGTTGACCGGCGCGCAGATCCGGGATGGCCTGCATATCCTTGGTACGGTGCCCGCCGGCGTGCAGTTGGTCGATCTGGTCTACCACCTGCTGCGCGTGCCCAACCTGCATGCACCGAGCCTGCCGGCCAGCGTTGCGGCGGCGCTGGGGGAGGATTGGCGCGTCTTGCAGGAGCAGCCGGGCCGGCGGCGGGCCGGTGACGAGCAGTGGTTCACCAACGCTGATGGTATCGCGGCTATTGAGAACCTTTGCCGACAAATACTTAGCCAGCTTAACGATGCTAATTGGGAGACAGAGGCCGTTGCCGGCGTGTTGGTAGATGCTTTGCCGGCAAACAGTAATCACGAGCCGGTCGCGGCGGTGCTGTGCTACGCCTGCGAATGGATCGTGCCGCGTTTGCGCCAGAGCGCAACTGACGAAATCGAGCATCTGCTGGCGGCGCTCGCGGGCCGGTTTGTGCCGCCGGGGCCGAGCGGCGCGCCGACGCGCGGCATGGCTCACGTTTTGCCGACCGGACGCAACTTCTACAGTCTTGATCCGCGCAGCGTACCAAGTCTCGCCGCGTGGGAGACCGGCCAAGGGTTAGCCCGTGACCTAATCCAGCGTTACCAGCGCGAGTATGGCGCTATCCCTGAAAGTGTCGGCATCAGTATCTGGGGCACTAGCCTCATCCGCACTGCCGGCGATGATGTGGCGCAAGTTTTGGCGCTGCTCGGCGTGCGCCCGCGCTGGCAACGCGAAAACCGGCGTGTCACTGGGTTTGAGATAATCCCCCTCGCCGAGCTGGGTCGTCCGCGGATCGATGTCGTCTGCCGGATCAGTGGCTTCTTCCGCGACGCCTTTCCCCACTTGATCGAGTTGATCGATCAGGCGGTGCAAGCGGTGATTGAGTTAGACGAACCGCCGGAGCTGAACTTCCCGCGCAAGCATGCCTTTCAGACTGAGCAGACGCTGATGGCGAGAGGTGCCGCCGTCGAGGAGGTCCAACGCGAAGCGCGTTACCGCATCTTTGGCAGTCCGCCGGGTAGTTACGGGGCCGGGATGCTGCAACTGATCGACGGCCAAAACTGGAGCAACGACGCTGATCTGGCGCGGGTGTACCTGAAGTGGGGCGGCTATGCCTACACCGCAACTGAGCAAGGCGTGCCGGCGGAGACCGCCTTTGCCGCTGCGCTCAGCACGGTGCAGGTCGCTACCAAAAATCAAGACACCCGCGAACATGACATCTTTGATAGTGACGACTACTTCCAGTTCCACGGCGGCATGATTGCGGCCATCCGGGCGCTAAGCGGGCGCAATCCGGCCCGCTACTTCGGCGACAGCAGCGACCCGGCCCGGCCCCGCACCCGCGACCTGCGCGAAGAAGCGCGGCGCGTCTTCCGGGCGCGGGTGGTTAACCCGAAGTGGATCGCTAGTATGCGCCGGCACGGCTATAAAGGCGGCCTCGAACTGGCGGCGACGGTTGATTATCTCTTCGGCTACGACGCCACTGCGCAGGTATTAGCCGATTGGATGTACGAACAAATCACCGAACGGTATGTGCGTGATCAAGAGGTACAGCAATGGTTGCAAGAGGTCAATCCGTGGGCGTTGCAAGCGATCACCGAGCGCCTGAACGAGGCGATCGGGCGCGGGATGTGGCGCAACCCATCCGCTGAAGCGCAGGCTGCGATCGATGCTGTACTGGCGCAGGGTGAAGCCCTCCGTGAACAACAGTAAAGCCGCACGGTCGTGCGGCTCTACGGTCGTGCGGCTCTACGGTCGTGCGGCTCTACGGGCGCGGCTCTACGGTCGTGCGGCTCTACGGTCGTGCGGCTCTACGGTCGTGCGGCTCTACGGTCGTGCGGCTCTACGGGCGCGGCTCTACGGTCGTGCGGCTCTACGGTCGTGCGGCTCTACGGTCGTGCGGCTCTACGGTCGTGCGGCTCTACGGGCGCGGCTCTACGGTCGTGCGGCTC